>CAMKLO010000001.1 GCA_946413655.1 uncultured Fibrobacter sp.
TTAATTTTTAATTCTTAATTCATAAATCCTAACCACTAGCCACTAATCACGAACCACTTTTTATTAGGAATTTCAAGATGAAAGTTACAGTTTTAGGTACTGGCGGCTGGGGACTTACGCTCGGCCAAGTTGTTTACGAAAACAAGAACGAACTTACTTTTTGGACGAATTCTCAGGCAGAAGTAGATTTGCTTTCTACCGAGCACCAGTACAAGGACAAACTTCCGGGTGTCATTTTCCCGGCTGATTTCAAATATACAACCGACATGCATGCCGCTTTAAACGGCTGCGATATGGTCTTGATTGTCGTGCCGTCGCAGTTTATGGCTGGCGTTGCCGCTAATCTCGGTTCCTGGACGCCGGAAAAGGGCAAAGAACCGATTGTTGTCTGCGCCACGAAGGGCATTCTCGAAGGTACCGACCAGCTCATGAGCGAAGTCATCCTCGAAAAAGTGCCTTGGCTGACCGAAGACAAAATGGTCGCTTTCAGTGGGCCGTCTCATGCAGAAGAAGTGAGCCGCCACGTGCTTACAGCCATTGTGGCCGCTTGCGTGAACGAAGAATCTGCAAAGATTGTGCAGAAGGCGATGAGTTGCTCTTATCTCCGCGTCTATACCTCGACAGATATCGTCGGTGTAGAACTTTGCGGTTCCGTGAAGAACGTGATTGCCATTGCTTCCGGTGTGCTTTACGGCCTCGAGGCTAGCGGCAAGTTCAAAATTGGCGATAACACCCGCGCTGCAATTCTCACTCGCGGTCAGGCTGAAATGTGTCGCTTGGGCAAGGCTCTCGGTGCAAAGCCCGAAACGTTTGCCGGCCTTGCCGGCATGGGCGACCTCATTGTGACGTGCCTCTCGCAACATAGCCGCAACCGCTACGTGGGCGAACACATCGGCAAGGGCGAAACGCTCGACCAGGTGCTCGCCGGCATGAAGATGATTGCCGAAGGCGTGCCGACTTGCCGCAGTACACGCGCGCTCGCTAAGAAGCTCGGCGTCGAAATGCCGATTGTCGAAGCCGTCTATCAGATGCTCTTCGAAAACCGCAAGGTCGAAGACGTGGTCAAGGAAATCTGGGGCCGCGAACTCAAGGCCGAAAACTGGGCTTAGTCTCCTTTCGTTAGTATTAAAACAAAAGAATCCGCAGCTTGTGTGCCGCGGATTTTTTTGTATTGAAAATGGCCCGCCATTGGGCAGGCCTTTTCTAAAGGTTCTGAGTGCTATTTACTTCTTGATAACGCGCTGGGCATTAGCCTTGGTCTTCAAGATGTAGGCTCCTTGGCGGAGGCTCGGCTTGAGAGTCCCGTTGGCATTGAGCGCATCGCCCTTGCGGCCCTTCCACACGAGATTTCCGTTCATGTCGAAAACGGTCGCTTCGGCGTTAAGGTTGTTCGCAGCAAAGTTTGTACGCATGCCCTTGATGGCATCCGTGTTTCCACCGCATCCGACGGCGACAATCTTTGCAATGAGGAGGCCTGCGTTATCGCTGTTGAACGAAAGCTGCGTGGAGCCGAAGGGGGCGCCGGTCGAGTCAATTTCGTTGTCAAGCGGCACAGATACATCGGCCCAGGAGCCTGCAGGGGCGGTGTTGCCGTACTGGTAGCTGCTCCATGTGCTGCCGCCTGCGCCGCCGATGTTCACGGAAGCGTCTTCGTTGTCGATGCTACGAACGGTAAATACGAGTTCCTTGCACTTGGTCAGCGGTTCTTTGACGGCGGCGGCATCGGGGAGGGTGAAGAGTGCATGCTGATAACCGCAGTCATCTTGTGCGCAACCTGCAAGCGGTACCTTCACATATTTGCTTACGCCATCGAGGGCGGTGGTCTCGAACGTCACGGCCTTGAGAGTTTCATCGCTCTTCCAGCCTTTAGCGGCGCTTTCATTGGCGTAATCGACAATCACGAGTGTGTCTGCAAGTTGCTTCGACGGATCGATGTAGGGGTCGTCGATGGGGGAGTCTTCGCACTGGAGCGCGGCCGTATTGCTTGTGGTGAAAACGACCGTCGTGATGGATTTTGCCGGAGCGTCGATGATGGCGCCTGCGGTAATCGCCTTGCTCTTGTCGCCGCTTTCGACGGACTGCACGGCAGAAACAGGATTGTAACCGTTTACAGACAGATTCAAACTCTGTGCGGAACCTTTGTTGATGGCGACAACGGTAATGGAATCGCAGTCGGCGCTACGGAAGGCGACTGTGTAGAGGTCGTTTCCGTCGCTTGTGGTGTTCACCACGCGCCAGCCCGGGTTCACGAACTTCGAATAGTGACGCATGGCGTGGTATTCGGGGTTGATGTAGAGCTTCGCTTCCTTGCAGCTACTCCAGCCTTCACCTGGGCAAACGCCGATGAGCTGGCCATTCTCTTCGCCCCAGAAAAGTTCCCAAGCGATGTAACCGTTGAGCTTGCCGCTAGTGAAGCCGACCTGCATAATGTGGGCGAGGCCGAGCATGTCCTGTGCGCGCACAGCGTTTTCCATCGTGCAGAATTCCGTCATGATGATGGGCTTGTTGTCGCTACCGTAGTTCTTGCCGATAGCTGTCATTGGTTTGCGGAAGTTTTCCGGATTCAGGTAGTTCTGGCCGGAGTTGTCGTTGCCATCGCCAGCATGGTACAGGTGGTAGGCATAACCGTCAACATTCTTGTCATCGAAAGCCTTTGCATACTTTTCGAAATTGTTGTAACCGATGCCGAGCGGTTCCGGTCCGAGAATCTTCGGCGGGTTTGCAAGCGTACTGATGGAATCGCGTACGGCTTGGAGAGCTTGCTTGTAGCCCGCGATTTCTCCAGTCTCGGTGGGTTCAAACAAGGTTTCTTCGTATTCGGCTTCCATGTCCGGTTCGTTCTGCAAACTGATATAGTCGGGGGTGATACCCATCTGTTCGTAAGCCTGCAGAGAAGTCTTCCACCAGTGAGCGAATTCGCTATAGACATACTTGCCGTAGGGATCGTTGCTTGATTTTTTGAGTGACTTGTCGCTCTTGGAATGGCCCTGGTTTCCGTTCACGCTGCCGCTTGGCTTGAGGCGTCCCGGAGCAGACCAACTGGACATTTCCACCTTGAGGCGGTTGCCGAGACGTTCCTTGCCTGCCTTGACGATTGCGACATCTGCTGCGATACTTGTGGTGTCTTCTTGCTTCCAGTTACCGATGCGGAGTAAGGAAAGATTCAGGCCCGTGAACGCCGTATCGTAGAAGTCCTTCTGCATTGAAGAACTCATGGCGGTAATCCAGCTCTGGTAATAAGCGGCGCCAGCACCGAATCCGACGACCTTTTGCGCCGTAGAGACGGGATCCACCGTGATAGATGCGGCAAAGGCGCTAGAGGCGAGCAATGCCGTCGAAATCAAAAGTTTTTTCATAACATCTCCTTAAATCACACACAATAATTTCATCCCTTAAGATGCAAAGATATAAAATGCAGGAATGAAATACAAGATTTAGGCAGTAGTTATGTGCTGCTGGTTACTAGGACATATAGCTTAAAACCTATAACCCGCTAAAAAGTTGATGGGACTGTCGAAGGGCCAACTAAGCTCAACCAACTAACAAGCTAGTACGCTCCGTCGCCTTTGAACACGACCTTGAATGTCTTGAGAATGAGCTTGATGTCGTCGCCAAGTTTGCCATCGCGGCGGATATAGTCATTGTCGAGGCGCATCTGCCCTTCGAACGGAATGTTGCTGCGCCCGCTGACCTGCCAGATGCAAGTTAGACCCGGAGTCACGGAAAGACGCATGCGGTGCCACGGTTCGTATTCGGCGACTTCCTCCGGGATAGGAGGACGCGGTCCGACAATGGACATCTCGCCCCTGAGAATATTGATGAGCTGCGGCAGTTCGTCGAGACTGAACTTGCGGAGAATATGACCGAACGGATAAATTCGAGGGTCGTTCTTCATCTTGAAAGTCTTGCCACCGGTTTCATTCTGGGTCAGAAGATCTTTCTTGCGCTCTTCAGCGTCAACATACATGCTGCGGAATTTGTACATCGTAAACAGCGTACCGTTCCGTCCGACACGTGTTTGCTTGAAGATGACAGGCCCCTTCGGGTCACTGATCTTGACCGCTAGGGCACAGAACAAAAGGAGTGGCGAGAGAAGAATCAGGGCGATAGAGGAACAAGTGACATCAACGGTTCTCTTGATGATATGCCTGAAGCGGATTTTATGCGGATGTTGCCAAATATCCGAAAGATTGAGTCTGCTCAGGGTAAAGAAACTTCCGTTTGTACTGTTGAACTCTTTAAGCTTGTCGTCCATTTCGAGGTTATCTTTTTCTTGATAACCGGTGTAAAGGTAAGCCTGGAATATGGGTGCCTTGGGCTTGTGGCGGAGTGCCTGGATGAGCCCTGCGTCGTTCAACTTGTGCAGGATTTCCTTGCGGATGGCTTCTAGCGTGCTCATGTCCGAATTCAGGAGAATGACGCCGATACCGCTGTTGTCGCTCAGGTAACCCAGTACATCAATGAACCGCAAATGCGAAAACATCGTGAGGACACTGATTTTCCATGTATTTTCGACAATCTTCGACGGACGACCCCAGCCGAGCACGTCGTACTGGTGCGAATAAATCTTTATAAATAGGAATGGCTTGCGGGTGCGGTTCGCGCGCAAAAACTCCTCGTTCAGCCTGGCCTTGAATAGCTTGACCGGATAAACGATGTTCTTTAGCTTTTGCTCGTTTAGAATCGAACCAATTGCTGGGTTTACGGCTTCCTGTTCCATGGTTGATAATATAGTAAAAAGAAAATTTGGAATTAGAATTTGGGGGCATGTAATTTAGGGGTTATAATCTAGGAGTGTTACTTATACTTCTTTTTTGACATTTTATCGCAATTTTTCAACCGTTAATCGCAAAGTTCCATTTAGCTTGTTTTGGGAAAACAAATGTTTGTACCTTATTCTTCAGTAATTTTTAAGAAAAAATTCAAAGAGGGACCATGAAATATTTACCATATTTTGTCGAGGCTATTTTTTTTGCCGTGATTATGGCAAATGCCGCTACCATCACTCCTAAAGCTCCGGTCTTGTCGGGTGGATGCTACGAAATTTCGGATGCGGCAGAACTTTACGGTTTTATCTCCATCGTGAACGGAACCGACGGCTTTTCCAAGAACAAGTCTGCTTGCGGTAAACTTAAAAAAGATATTGTCGTCAACGACGATTTAGATGCTGATAATTTAATCCCGTGGAATCCGTTAGACACCTTCGCGGGTTCGTTTGACGGAAATGGCCATACGATTTCGGGCCTCTTCCAGAATGTGACAGAGGAAACCGATGCTCAGAATTTGGGCTTTATCCGCGTGCTGGTCGCAAAACCCGAAACACCGACGGTCATAAAGAACTTGGGAATAGTCGATTCATATTTTGAAATGATGGGTAATACAGGGGTGCGTGCAGCAATTTTCGTGGTTGACGTGATTGATTCTGATTTGGAAGACGGAAAAGATTCGTACGCCAAAATATTGAACTGCTATAATCAGTCCCAGATTTATGTTAAGGGTTATGGAAGGGACGCAAACCTTGTGGAACGAATTGGCGAGCATGTTGTATTGACAATGGAAAATAGCTACAGCGTGGAAGATGGTTTCTTGTATGGAAGTAATCGTGGAACGTTTGACGTCAAAAATTCCTACATATTGGATAGCAAGGAAAAACTCGACAGTTACGGTATTATGCATGTGACGTCGGACCAGTTCAGGAATGGTGCAGTGGCGTTCGCCCTGCACGAGGCCGACCCCATTTGGGGACAGAATGTGCAGAAAGATAAATACCCGAATTTTTCGGGCGCCATCAAGAATTCCAAGGTGGACCGATACAGCGTAACGTTCCATACTTTTACAGGAGATACGGCTGATTATTTCAAAAGTTACATTTCTGGATTTTCATACGATTTGCCCGATACGGTTGTCAAGGAAAATACCGCCTTCCTTGGCTGGTTCAAAGATAAGGAATTCAGTGGAAAAATGGATACGGCTATTTCTACCAATGAAACTGGCAATCTTGAATACTGGGCGAAATTGAAAGATATCTATAAAATAACGTTCCATCTAAATGGGGGGTATTTTGAATCGGTCTGGGACGCAAATTATGGATATTGTTCTTATGATTCTGAGGATGATTTTGCGGTTTGCAGGTATCTTGAAGGCTTTCATAAAGTGTTGCCGGTAGATGGTATCTATAATATTAATAGGAAAGGCTTTTTCCTTGTAGGGTGGTACGATAACGAGGAACTGACGGGGGAACGCATAGATGCAATGGTTGCTACAGATGTAGGCAATAAGGACTTTTATGCAAAATGGTTTAAATTGAAAACGCCTGCATTGGATGCAGCGGATAATTGCTATGAGATTTCGGATGTGGAGGAACTTTACGGCTTCGCACGAATAGTCAATGCCAATCATTATAAAAGAGAAGTTATATCGCAACCGCATCTTTGTGGTAAACTCACGAAAGACATCGTGGTAAACAATAATGTCTTAAAACGTGATGGTACGCTTGATGAATCTGGGGTGGGTAGGTTTATGCCTTGGCCGCGAGTTGAAGGTTCCCTGGCATTGTTTGATGGCCAGGGGCATAAGATTTCGGGATTGTTTATTACGGATGGGAGCGGCTTTTTTGATCAAGTTTTATCTTCGGATAGAGAGAAACAGACCGTCATTCGTAACTTGACAATTGACGATACTTACTCGGAAGGCAGCGGTATAGTTGGCTATGCGGAACTTCCGCTGACATTGGAAAACTGCCATTTTAAAGGTTATATCAGTGGTGCAGTGGGCGGACTTGTTTCGTTCTCCGATACAACGCTCGTTATAAAAAATAGCAGCCATCGCGGGAAGATGTCGGCAAAGGGTGGTGGCTATATGGGCGGCCTTGTTGGTTCCAGCTATACCGATTTGGTGCTTGTTCAGAACTTCCATGAAGGTTCCATGAAGCTGTATGCGGATACGGTAACCCATGATATTGAAGGAACACCTCATGTTTATGAGCGTACAATTAGCGCAGGGGGACTAGTCGGTCATCTTCTCGGTAATGCCTTTATTGTGAATAACTACAGTGTCTCTGACATTGAAGGCCCTTCTTCGGGTATGGTTGGCGGATTGATCGGTTCTGATGGGGACGTGTCAGTGCTTGTTTCTAAGAAAGATGTCGTGCACTACCACCCGAAGGAATCCTTTATTCTTAATAATTACAACAAGGGATCGTTCCCGGACAAGTATGAATACGGTAAGGGAGCGGACGAGTGGATTATCGATAATACATTCTATTTGTCTGCGACCGGGATAGAAGATGATAGGGTCCGGGCAGTCTCGGCTGATGCTTTTGAGAATGGTACGCTCGCTACAGCATTGCACGATTATGTGCAGAAGGATTCTGAAGGTAATGCGGTTGCCGATGGCATCAATGGCGATGTTTGGACACAGGGAGATTACTATCCCGTGTTTGCCCAAAAAGAGAAACGGAATTTTGCTGTTCTTCACAAGGATACTTCGGGTTCGTGTTCCTTTGTTATGTTTACGCCCGGAGAGACCGTTTCTTTGCCTGTGCCAGAACGTGAGGGCTATACGTTTGAGGGCTGGTATAGGAATGCCGAATTCTCGGGAGGTTCAGTTGCCGAAATTGCTCCGACGGATTCAGGCGATCTAGATTTCTATGCGAAATGGGAAATAAAGCGAGTGAATGTCTTTGTTGAAGCGGATCTAGCCAATGCGGGTAGAATACGGCTTGGAAGTACTTGGTCTAATGGGACGTTTGCCTTTGTATATGATACATATGATTATGGAAAGAGAGTCTATGTAGAGGCAGTGCCTAATGATGGCTATCGTTTTGTTGAGTGGAATACGGTGTGCGGAACTTATACCTCGTGTTATTTCACAGTAACGGAACCGGTTAGCCTTGTTGCCCATTTCGAAAAGTTGCCTTCCAGCAGTTCTGTGGCGTCTAGTTCTAGCGAATCGTCGTCGAGCGTTGCGTCTAGTTCTTCTGCGGAACCGCCGAAATCGAGCAGCAGTTCCGCAAAATCGTCTTCGAGCGTATCAAGTAGTTCTTCTGCAAAGCCCAGCTCTAGTTCTGTAAAATCTTCCAGTTCCTCAGTCAAGTCGTCTAGCTCTTCGGCTAAGTCATCCAGTTCTTCTGCAAAAACGTCTAGTTCGAGCAGTTCTAAGGGCAAGTCGAGCAGTTCCAAGACGAACCGCATAGATGTCGCTCCCGCGCCGCAATTTAGCGTGACTGTTCTAGGCAATACTTTGCAGGTGGCGGGTGCCCGTGTTGGTGCCAAGTACGCATTATTCGATATGCAGGGCAACAAAGTTTGCCATGGAACTGTCCAAGGCGCGAATTTTAGCGTCGGTGTTCCGGTAACAGGCCGATTTGTGCTCCAGATTGGTAGTGCATTGCGTCCGGTGACTGTGAAATACTAGTATAAAATTCTATATTAGCGCCGTAAAAATTTAAAATGGAGACGCTATATGTTGCGTATTGGTTTAATTGGCACGGGTACCGTTGGTGGCGGTGTCATTCAGATTCTTGAACAGAAGATTGCAGAATACAAGGAAAAATTGGGTGTTGAACTGGAACTTGCCTGCATCTGCGCCAAGTCCGACGAGGAAGTTGCCCCGTACAAGGCTAAAGGTTACAAGGTTTCGACCAATGCCGACGAAATGATTGCCGGTAACGATATTGACGTGCTCGTGGAACTTGCCGGCGGCTACAATATGCCGCGCAAGTGGATCTTGGCCGCGCTCGAAAGTGGTAAGCATGTGGTGACTGCCAACAAGGCACTCCTCGCCAAGTATGGTCACGAAATTTTCCCGCTTGCCGCTAAGAAAGGCCTGCATGTGCTGTTCGAAGCTGCTGTTGGCGGTGGCATCCCTATCATTCGCAGCTTGCAGGAAGGCCTTCTCGGTTCTACGGTCGAAAGCTTGAGCTGCATCATCAACGGAACTTGCAACTACATCTTGAGCCGCATGGCTGATGAAGGTCTTGACTTCGACGTCGTTTTGAAGGATGCTCAGAGACTCGGTTTTGCCGAAGCGGACCCGACTTTCGACATCGAAGGCATCGACTCAGCCCATAAGACTGCTCTTCTTGCTAGCCTTTGCAGCGGCCATCGCGTGGATTTCGAAAAGATTTATGTCTCCGGTATTTCCAAGATTACGGCACAGGATATCGCATTCGCCAAGGAACTTGGCTGCTGCGTGAAGCTGCTCGGCATTTACCGCCGCGATGGCGAACGTGTGGATGCCCGCGTCCATCCGTGCTTTGTTCCGCTCGATCATCAGCTCGCTAGCGTGAACCGCGTCTTGAACGCCGTCTATCTCCAGTGCGACAACCTTGGCGAAACGCTCCAGACCGGTGCCGGTGCAGGCCGTCTGCCGACGGCATCTGCTGTCGTCGCCGACCTCGTTTCCTTGGCCCGTTCTACCGACAACGGCAACCGCAAGGCGCTCCCGATGGGCTGGTTCAATGTCGAAAACTCTGCAACGCTCGTTCCTATTTCCGAGACAAGTGCCCGCTACTACCTCCGCTTCACGTCCCGTGACGCTTGCGGCGTGCTCGCCAAGATTACGAAGATTCTTGCGGATAACAACATTTCTATTGAGACCATTATCCAGAAGGACGTCAACGATCCGGGCAAGGTCTCCATCGTCGTCATTACCGAGAATACGCTCGACAGCAAGCTTACCAAGGCGGTCGATGCGGTGAACGCGCTCCCCGAAATCGTCGAGAAGAGCCAGGTCATCCGCTTCCTCGCTTAATAAGTAAGGTACGATATGATTCGCGCAACTACCTTGGAACGAATACTCCTAATCCTTTCGGATTTTGCCGCCTTGTCGATTTGTTTCGCCTTGGCGTTCTGGGTACAGTTCCATAGTGGTTGGATTTTGGACAAGTATGACCCAAGCAAGACCTTCGAAAGCTACTGGCAGTATGGGCTTGTCCTGAATGCCGGTTGGCTTACCCTGTTTGCCTTTGCCGGGCTGTACCGGTCCTGGCTGTTGCAGTCGAGAACGCACCAGATTTTGCGGGTGCTCCGTGCGGTCGTTATTGGCGTGGTGCTAGTCATCATTACTCTGTTCGGCGCCGAATTCATGGGAAAAATTTTCACGAACCAGCCTCTCAGTGAAGGCTATCTTTACGGTTCCCGGTTCCCGTGGATATTTATATATGGCGGTCTTGCCATCTTGCTTGTCGGTCTGTTCCGCATGTTTATCTATATCTTTTTGCGGGCCTTGTTGCGCATGGGATATGGCGCGAATAACATTCTCGTTCTCGGGGTAACGGATGCAGGTCGAAAGATTGCAGAAGACCTGGCGAGGACCCCGGCGCGTGGTCAGCGTGTCGTGGGCTTTGTCGATGAACGATTCCAGGTCCTGCCGAAAGAGTTTGCCAATGTACCCGTTCTCGGGAAATATTCCGACTTGCCGGAACTTGTAAAAAAATACAAGGTCAGTGGCATTATCATTGCGCACGAAAGTACCTCTCCGCAAGAAATCATGCGCGTACTTGTCTGGATTTGCGAACTCCAGCTACACATCTATATTGTTCCGGAACTTTACAATGTCGTGAACGGCAGGTTCAAGGCGAATCTTGTTTATGGCTTTGAGCTGCAAGAACTCTTTGCATTTACGATGCCGCCCTGGCAAGTGCAAGTCAAGCGCTTTATCGATATCGCTTTCGGACTTTTCCTTGGACTGATTTCGCTCCCGATTTGTTTGCTTGCGGCTATAGCGATTAAGCTGGAAGACCGCGGTCCGGTATTCTATTCCCAGGAACGCATTGGTTTGTACGGCAAGCCGTTTATGGTCTATAAGTTCCGCACTATGCGTACCGATGCCGAAAAGTTCGGTGCCCAGTGGGCGACCAAGGACGACCCGCGCATTACGAAAGTGGGCAAGTTCCTTCGCAAGACTCGCATCGATGAACTTCCGCAAATTCTTTGTGTGCTGAAAGGTGATATGAGCATGGTGGGGCCGCGTCCGGAGCGCGCCGTGTTTATCAGCCAGCTCCGTGAACAGATTCCGTTCTACATCAGCCGCCTCAAGATGAAACCGGGCCTTACAGGCTGGGCTCAAGTTTGCCACCATTACGATACAAGCATCGAAGATGTGCAAATCAAGCTCCAGTACGACATGTATTATTACGAGAACATGAGCTTGCTTTTGGACTTCCAGATTCTTGTGCGGACTGTGTATGTTGTGCTGACCGGCAAGGGAGCGCAATAATGAGTTAATAGTTCTGAGTTACTAGTTACTAGATAGCCTTAATATAGATGTTTCTAGTATCTAATAACCATGTTTTGTTAACTTTTCAATATTAAATCATGCGGCGAAGCCGCTCTAGTAACTATCAACTATTAACTAGTAACTAAATTATGTACGGCGATAATTCTACTCCAGTTTTCCCAACCGAAGATGCTTTGACCATGATCCGCCTTGCTTTGGCGGAAGACGTTCGCACGGGCGATGTCACAAGCGAATGGACTATCCCTGCGGACCAAAAACAGCATGCCCGCCTCATCGCAAAAGAAGATGGCGTGCTTGCCGGTCTCCCGATTATCGAACTCGTGTTCCAGGAACTCAAGGCAAACGCCAAGGTCACGCTCCACAAGAAAGATGGCGACGTGGTGAAGAAAGGCGACTTGATTGCCGAACTCGACGGAACGACGCACGAACTTTTGACGGGTGAACGCACGCTCCTGAACTTCATCCAGCAGCTTTCGGGTGTGGCAACGGTTGCGCACACGTTCCAGGAAGCCTTGAAGGGCGGCAAGACGAAGGTGCTCGACACCCGCAAGACGATTCCGGGATTCCGCACGTTGCAGAAGTACGCCGTTCGCGTCGGTGGCGGTTCCAACCACCGCATGGGCCTCTTTGACATGGTGCTCGTGAAGGACAACCACATTGCAGCTGCCGGTGGCGTTCTCGAAGCTCTTGAAGTCGTCAAGAAGAACAACAAGCAGGGCTTGATGGTCGAAATGGAAGTCGAAAACTTCGACCAGCTCCGCGCTCTCCTCAACAAGGGTGTCGATGTCATCATGCTTGACAACATGAGCAACGAGATGATGGCCGAAGCCTTGAAGATTATCAAGGAAAGCGGCGACAAGGTGCTTGTGGAAGGCTCCGGTAATATGACGCTCGAACGCGCAAAGCAGATTGCAACGCTCGGTCTCGATTTCATCTCTGTCGGTGCGCTCACGCATAGCGTCAAGGCCCTCGACATCTCAATGAGAATTTAACGCGAAACAAACTCCAACCACCGAAATCTCCCTAAAAAAGTTATATTGTTCTAAGGAGACTGAGGGAGGTGGGTGTGAAAATCTTTCGAACAATGTTGATGTCGCTTGCTTTGGCAGTGCAGTGTTTCGCTAATCCAGCAAGCAACGAAACTTTTTTCTTAAAGCAGCCGGACGGGACCTCCGTCGAGGTGCGTCAGGTAGGCGACGAGAATTTCCATGTGCTCGAAACTGCGGACGGCTACATTTTGCAAAAAGATGCGCTCGGGTATTATGCCTATGCCGACGCAAAGGGCGAATCGTCGGGAATTTATGCCCGCAATGCACAGGACCGTAACGAATCGGATGCTCAGTTCTTGGCTGGTCTCGATCCGGAAGCGATATATCAAAAGCTTCTGACGAAAACTCCATCTGAAGAACCCCAGGATTACAGTTTTCCGAGATTCATCAAGCCGGTAATACAGAGACTGCCTGTTCCTGACAGCATACCGACTCATGGCGAATTTCATGGAATGGTCGTTCTCGTACAGTATGCCGATATAAAATTCAAGGCCGCAGATCCAAAGGCCCAATTTACCGATTTTCTGAACAAGGAAGGGTACAACGAATACCATCATCAAGGTAGTGTAAGGGATTATTTTATAAAGAACTCCATGGGCATATTTCGCCCGACTTTCGATGTATATGGGCCGATTACGGTTCCAAACACACGGGCGACTTACGCAAGTACGACGACTGGTAACAAAAATTTTGCCGCAGCAAAGACAATTTTAGCGACAGCTCTTGATTCACTTGACAAGAGAGGCGAAATAGACTTTTCAAAGTACGATAACGATGGCGACGGAATGGTGGATTTTGTTTTTATGATTTACGCTGGTGTTGGTTCTAATGGTTCAGGGGTCGATGACGCCATTTGGCCGCATGCCAATTATTTTAATTCACAAAGAGGTCCGAATTCAGGGAAAAAGATGAGTGACGGCTCTTACATCAACTATTTTGCCTGTTCTAACGAAATCGGTACGACCGCATATAGAAACGATAAATCTACAAGCACATTGAACGGAATAGGAACGTTCATCCACGAATTCAGCCATGTTTTGGGCTTGCCCGATTTGAATGATACCAAAGGAACTAATAAGACACGAAAAGACCCTACAAAATGGTCTGTCATGTCCACTGGAGTGTATAACTGTCCTAGCAATCCAGAGTATGTCCAGTGTTGCGCACCGCCGTTCTATTCAGCGTTCGAAAGAATGTCGCTTGGATGGATGACGCCGATGGAACTCAATGTCAAAGGCGAGGTGAAACTGGATAAAATTGAAGATAACGTTGCGTATAGCGTTACCAATCCGAAAAATCCAAAAGAAGTTTATTTATTGGAATACAGAAATAGAAAAAAATGGGATGCAGGACAGCCCAGTTCAGGAATGCTGATATGGCATATCGACTATGTAGATTCTATTTGGAATATTAATGCGGTTAATGCCAACGCGGCCCATATGTATGTCGATGTAGTCGAGGCCGTTCCTGCAAAAGGAACAACTGCAACGGCGGAGGATGTGTTCCCAGGAACCGGGAAGGTCACCGATTTCAGCAATTTCGTCTTTTGGACCGGTGACAGCATGAAAATCGCACTTTCCGACATTACGGAATCTTCGGACAAGGAATATGTCACCTTCAATGTGGATATGACCGTCAAATCGTCTCCGTCAGTGAAGTCCAGTTCCTCGACAAAGTCTAGTTCTTCGGCGATATCGAGCTCGTCTGCAATTTCATCAAGTTCAAATGCGCCAAGTTCATCCAGTTCGGTGTCTGTTTCTTCGAGCTCTAGAATTACGTCGTCAAGTTCGGCGATTTCGTCATCTGCGGTTTCATCGAGTTCGAAAGTATCATCGTCCAGTTCAATGACTTCGTCGTCTTCGGAAACTATCGCGTCTAGTTCCAGCGAACATCCCGTTTTCGCTATGCGCCCGGCGCAGTTGCCGAACGTTCATGTTCAAATGCATAACGGCCATATCTTCATTTACGCGCCGCAGCATGGGCAAAAAAACGTACGGCTATTTTCGCCCATCGGAACTCTGTTATTTGAAACGACGATGGACGGAAATGAACTGAAGATTGAGAACATGCACCAGATGCAAGGCGCAAATGTTATCCTGTCCGTAACACAAAGCCGTAAACAACTCTTCACGGGACTTCTCTCTTTAAAAAATTTTTAGCCCTCATTAAGCGAGGGAGGTGGGTATGAAAATCTTTCAAACAATGTTGATGTTGCTTGCTTTGGCTGTGCCGTGCTTGGCCGTTCCTGCAAGCAACGAAACTTTTTTCTTAAAGCAGCCGGACGGGAGTTCCGTCGAAGTGCGTCAGATCGGTGACGAGAATTTCCATGTGCTCGAAACTGCGGACGGCTACATTTTGCAAAAAGATGCGCTCGGGTATTACGCCTACGCCGATGCAAAGGGTGAATCGTCGGGAATCTACGCCCGCGATGCACAAGATCGTAGCGAATCGGACGTAGAATTTTTAGCCGCACTCGATCCGGATGCGATATATGAACGTTTGTACGAATCGGCGCCTAAAGACGACGTCATTTTCGAATATGGCGTACCCGCTTTTGCCAAGCCCAAAATAAAGCGGATTCCAGCACCTGATTACAAACTTACAATGAGTAAACTCCGCGGATTCGTGTTGCTAGTGCAGTTCCCTGATATCAAGTTCAAAATGACGGATCCTAAAAAGCTATACAATGATTTCATGAACAAGGAAGGTTTTAACGAGAATTACAATACAGGCAGCGTAAAGGATTATTTTATAAAGAATTCCATGGGAAAATTTGTCCCGACATTTGACATTTATGGTCCCGTGACCGTTTCTGGAGAGCGGAGTGCTTATGGGAACTATTCGTTGAGGAGTAAAGGCGCTCGGCTAGCCTTAACGGAAGCTTTGGACTCGCTTGTCAGGCAAGGTGGAATTGATTTGTCGCCGTATGATATAGACAACGACGGTTACATCGATTTTCTTTTTATGATTTACGCCGGAGTCGGGGCGGCAGATTCGCCGGTTTCCGAATCCATTTGGCCCCATGCCGGATCTCTTGGTGATTTAGGATACTCAAAAGATGGGATGAAGTTAAGCGACGACGTTTATGCAAATCGCTATGCCTGTGCAAACGAAATTAATGGACGGGCTTATACAAATGACAGTAACACCTCTATTTATAACGGTATCGGGACAGCAATACACGAATTGAGTCATGTTCTTGGATTACATGATTTGTATGATACAAAACAAAAACATAAACGAAAAACGCCCTCTTACTGGGATGTTATGGATAATGGCTCGTATTATTGCCCTACGCCAGCGCTTAATACACGATTACTGGGGTGTGCACCACCGCTCTATTCTGCATTCGAAAGAATGTCGCTCGGATGGCTTACCCCGACAGAACTCAACGTGACGGGTCCTGTGAAATTGGACAAGCTAGACGATAACGTTGCCTACAGCGTTACTAACCCCAAAAATCCCAATGAATTGTTCATGATGGAATACCGTACAAAAAAAGAATGGGATAGAGGGGTACCGTCTTCTGGAATGCTGATATGGCATATCGATTACGTAGATTCTATTTGGAAAAGTAACAGTATCAATATCGACAGCACCCACATGCATGTCGATATTGTCGAAGCTATCCCCGAAAAAGGATCTTACGGCACGACAGAAGACCCGTTTCCCGGAACCGGCAACGTCACCGATTTCAGCAATTTCGTCTTTTGGACCGGTGACAGCATGAAAATCGCACTTTCCGACATTACGGAATCTTCGGACAAGGAATATGTCACCTTCAATGTGGATATGACCGTCAAATCGTCTTCGTCCTCGGAAATCATCGAATCCAGTTCCAGCGAACATCCCGTTTTCGCGATGCGTCCTTCGCGGTCGCCAAACGTCCATGTTCAAACGCATAATGGCGATATTTTCATTTACGCGCCACAACATGGGCAAAAAAACGTTCAAATTTTCTCGCCCATCGGAACGCTGTTGTTAGAAACGACAATGGACGGTCACGAGCTGAAAATTGAAAAACCGCGCCAGATGCAAGGCGCAAATGTCATCCTGTCCGTAACACAAGGCCGCAAACAGCTCTTCACGGAGCATCTCTCTTTGAAAAATTTTTAGTTTTCGTTTCATAGGAGATGCTTATGGAACAGCAAGCTGCAGAAGTCGTTTCATTATTTCACGGCACGTTTTGGGCGTTGGTGCCCTCTGTCGTAGCAATTGTTTTAGCCCTCATTACCAAAGAAGCCTATTCGTCCCTTTTTATCGGGGTCGTGATTGGCGGGCTTTTTATTAGCCAAGGAAGTTTTCCGCAGTTCTTGGATGCTGTTTTCAAAAATGGAATGGTGAAACAGGTGTCCGATCCGTGGAATGTAGGGATTCTTTTTTTCCTCGTGATGCTTGGGGCTATGGTCGCCCTGATGAACAAGTCGGGGGCAGCGGCCGCTTTCGGAAACTGGGCGAAGCTGCATATAAAGTCTAAGGTCGGTGCGCAAATGGCGACTATTGTTCTTGGCATCTTGATTTTTGTCGATGATTACTTCAACTGCCTTACGGTGGGCAGCGTCATGCGCCCTGTTACGGACAAATTTAAAGTGAGTCATGAAAAATTGGCATACTTGATTGATGCAACGGCGGCCCCGATTTGCATTATCGCACCGGTCAGTTCGTGGGCGGCGGCGGTGACCGGCTTTGTCGAAGGCGAAGACGGTTTGGGACTGTTCGTCAAGTCCATTCCGTACAACTTCTATGCGTTGTTGACGATTGTCGCCCTGTTTGCCTTGGTCCTCCTTAAAGTCGATTTTGGTCCCATGAAAAAATACGAATCTGCAGCCGAGATGATCGATGCAAAAATGGAAGAATTGAATGTGGAACAGGCACGCGGGACCATGCTCGATTTGGTATTCCCGATCGTGATGCTGATTTTCTTCTGCGTGATCGGGCTAGTTTATACGGGCGGATTTTTCTCGAGCGGCGATGCGCACAAGGGCTTTGTCGCAGCCTTTGGCGGGAGCGATGCGTCCGTCGGGCTTGTGTATGGTAGTTTTACAGCCTTTATCGTGACGGTGATTTGGTATCTCGGGCGCCGAGTCCTGAAAATCGGGAAATGCCTCGAATGCTTGCCCGAAGGTTTCAAGGCGATGGTTCCCGCAATTATCATTCTGGTGCTCGCCTGGAGCTTGAAGGGCGTCACCGATACGCTTGGAGCAAAAGACTTTGTTGCAGGCATCGTGTCGGGAAAGGCAACCGCTCTCATGAACTTTATGCCAGCAATCATCTTCTTGGTTGGAATCGGGCTCGCTTTTTCGACGGGAACTTCTTGGGGCACGTTTGGCATCTTGATTCCGATTGTTGTCGCGGCGTTCTCCAGCGTCGATCCTGAGTTGATGATTATCTCGATTTCGGCTTGCATGGCGGGGGCCGTCTGCGGCGACCACATTTCTCCAATTTCAGACACGACGATTATGGCAAGTGCCGGTGCGCAGTGTAACCATGTGAATCATGTGAACACGCAACTGCCCTATGCGCTGTCGGTCGCATCAATCAGTTTTATCTGTTATGTTGTGGCGGGCTTTACGCGAAGCGCCTTGCTTTCATTTGCCTTAGGAGTCGCTTTTGTTGTAGGAGCACTCTTTATCGTCAAGAAAAAATTCTCTTAACCACGTTTTTATCGTTTAATCTGTGCAGTCACGATGGCAACCATCATGATTGCGCAGCCGATTAACTCACGAGCCGAAAGTTGTTCTCCCAGAACAGCCCATCCGGCAAATACCGCAAACACAGATTCAAGGCTCATGGTCAACGATGCGATTGTGGGCTTTACTTTATCTTGGGCGACGATTTGGAGCGTGTAGGCGATTCCGCTGGAACAAAGAGCTGCAAACAGGAGCCCTGCAACGGCGCGAGGGTTTGCGAAGGCCGTGATGACGGTGCTGAAATCCATGGCAGGAAATTTCAAGTCAAAAACAATCATCAGGGGAGCCGTCAAAACGCCAATGGTCAAAAATTGAATGCTCGAAACGCGAATCGGATCGATGCGGTTCACGAACTTGTCTATTACCAAAATGTGGATTGAAAATGCGAGTGCGCACAACAGTGAAACTCCGTCCGAAAGTTCGAACGAAAAGTTGTCCTTGATGCAGAGCAGGTAAAGCCCTACGATGGTAATGGCAACACAAATCCATGTCTTGATTGAAACGCCCTTGCCCAAGAACAAGCTAACTACAGGCACGAGTACGATGTAGCAGGCTGTCAAGAATCCTGATTTGCCGGCTGAGGTGCCAAGGTACATTCCCAGTTGTTGCAAGTTCATGGCCGTGCACAAAGCAAGTCCGCAAAAAAATCCCGCTTTCCAATGAAGAATCATTTCGTTACGGTTGCGAGGTCTGCGAGGACTTTTGCCCAAGACATCGAGAATTTTGAAAACAAAAGCGAGGAACCCTGCGGCGATAAAGCACCGGATGCACGAGAAAGCGAATGGTCCAAATGCGTTCCCTTCGATTTGGGCGACAAAACCCGATCCCCAAATAAACGCCGTCAACACGAGCAAAAGACTGTAGCCAACACTTGCCATGCGTGCATATATAGCATTTTGCGCTAGAGTTCCAAGGCTGAAATTTTTGAGGCTGCTTCACTTTGGACTTTCGTAATTACAATAATCCTAAGCACTACCGCCTCCTAATAACCAATTTTTAAGCTCTAAGTTCTAAGCTCTACCAATATCCTATCATCTACTAATACTATATTTCCCGTGAAATTAAACATTTATGGAGCATTTATGCGTTGCTTGGTTACCGGTGGTGCTGGATTTTTAGGAAGTCATCTCTGTGAAAGACTTTTGAATGACGGTCACGAAGTCATTTGCTTGGATAATTACTTTACGGGCCGTATGGCGAATGTTGCCCACTTGCGCGATAACCGCAATTTTGAACTTATCCGACACGACGTAACTGAACCGATTCTTCTCGAAGTTGACCGGATTTTCAACTTGGCGTGCCCCGCAAGCCCGATTCACTATCAGTTCAACCCGGTAAAGACTATCAAGACAAGCGTCATGGGCGCCATCAATATGCTTGGTCTCGCCAAACGCGTCTATGCGCGCATTTTGCAGGCGAGTACGAGCGAAGTCTATGGCGACCCGGCCGTACATCCGCAGACTGAAGACTATTGGGGAAACGTGAACCCCATCGGCATCCGCAGCTGCTACGACGAAGGTAAACGCGTCGCCGAAACGCTTTTTATGGATTATCACCGCCAAAACAACGTTGATATCCGCATTGTCCGCATTTTTAATACGTACGGCCCGCGCATGCTCCCGAACGACGGTCGCGTCGTCAGTAACTTCATCGTCCAGGCGCTGAATGGCGAAGACCTCACCATCTACGGTGACGGCAGCCAGACTCGCAGCTTCTGCTATGTCGACGACCTCATCGAAGGATTCGTCCGCATGATGAACCAGGACAAGATTATCGGCCCGGTAAACATCGGCAATCCCGGCGAATTCACGATGCTCGAACTTGCGAAAGAAGTTCTTGAACTCACCGGTTCCAAGAGCAAAATCGTTTATAAGCCGCTCCCCGGTGACGACCCCAAGATGCGCCGCCCAGACATTTCGCTTGCCAAGGAAGCCCTCGGCTGGGAACCGACCATCCCACTCCGCAAAGGTCTCGAAAAGACGATTGTCTATTTTGACAACTTGCTTAAGTCGAAGTAACCGTTTATCTTTATTATTTGTCGTTCATTCTCTACTTTTGGGGTGTCGTCGAGACTCCCCTTTAAATTTTTTCATAAAGATTTAGCTTTACGGAAGAGTGAAATTGTCATTGCTAGATCAATGAAGTAAAGAGTAGAAAATGCTTAGAAAATTATTGCTTGCATTATTGCTTTTGTCCTTAAGCGCTTTGGGCGCGAACTTTCCAAATGTCTCGAATACAGATCTTGTAAATCCAGTCCCGCAGGGCGTAGTTCCTTTGTTCTCGGTGTCTTCTCGCTCTTTGCCTGAAGATTCCATTGATATTGGTTACACCATAGTGAATACGACTTTCGAAGATTCTTTTGAAACGGATTCTTCGGATAAGCTAACAGCAGTCTCTCCTTTACTTGTCCTTGGTGAAGTCCTTGGCTTCAATGGTTTGATTTGGGCATGGGACCGCTATGTTCTTGACAAGGATTATGCTCGTACGGGGCCAAGCTACTGGAAACGTAATCTGAAAGAAGGGTGGGAGTGGGATCACAATCACTGGGCTATCAATTTTTACGGGCATCCTTATCAAGGTTCTGTTTATTACAACATTGCGCGTGGCTCTGGATATGGCTTTTACGCCAGTCTTATGTTTGCAGCACTTGGAAGCTATACGTGGGAAATGTTTGCCGAGACGGAATACCCTTCCACCAATGACCTTATTACAACTTCGATTGGAGGTGCTGTTTATGGCGAAGTCCTTTACAGGCTTTCGCGTAAGTTCTATGGGACAGATGAATCCTCTTGGTATAAGCAGGTTGGTGCTTTTGGACTTGCGCACTCCGCTTACTTGCAAAGGAAAGTTTTCGGAAATCGCGACGATGTCACTGGAAATACACCGATGAAATTATCGGTATTCTTAGGTGCAGGATCGCACTTTGGAAATATTTACAGGTTCGGTGGCCGCAACGAAGATGATTTGGATCAAAGATGGGACGATAAGCATTTTATGTACGGTGGTGAAATTGAATATGGAAAACCGTTTAGAAAAGTCAATCGACCGTTTGATTACTTTACTTTGTTTACACGCGGCGAGGTTGGCCCTGATGGCACGCTTTTCCAATTAGATGTTACGGGAAAACTCACGAATGTCGGTGTTCATGGACGTGGTCATTGGGTTGATTTTGCAACGTATCTAGACTATTGTACTTTCTACGGCGACTTTGCGACCGTTGGTACAATCTCGGTTGGTACGGGTATTGACTTCTCGCTTTGGCTTTTGCCAACGCTTCGCTTCCGCATGTACCATCAGATTTACTTTATCTTGCTAGGTACAACGGATATGGGCTACGATGACCTGATTCAGGCTGTACATCCGGAATATGCGTCGGATATGGACAATTATCAGTACAATATGGGGGCGAAGTATGTCTTGGGCATGGAACTCATGGTAGGGAAAAAATTCCGTCTGAAGAACAAGACCATTGTCGATGCTCTGCATACAATCCCGGGATCGCTTCCGCACTATGGAGCCGATGGCTGGGATATGCTTTTGATGAATCATACTTCAATGGAATATGATTTGACGAAAAAATTTTCTTTGGGAGGCCGTCTGGATGTTTATGCAAAGATTGCGGCCTACTCCTCCGAGTTCTTTGAACCGATGAGTCGCGGCGTCTTTGCTTATACGCTCTACTTTAGCTATAAATTATTTTAGTAACCCCATACCTCAAAGCGTCGAAGGCGCGACCCCATAGCTCAAAGCCCAATTGACGTTTCCTTCACTTTTTTCTAAGATGTTTTCATAATGAGTAATTATCCTTTAAACAAGAACGGAAACATCCGCACTGCGGATTTTTCAATACTGAATCTTTTACGCGAAGTAAGCTTGTTCCCCGACAAGATTGCCATGTTCAACAGCTTGAAGGAACTTGGACTAGAAAATTATATGAATGTCCAAGCTGCAGCGCTTCTCCTCGTAAGGCGCGGTTCTGTTGATGTTGAACTTGATTTAAAAAAATATAAACTTGAAGCAGGTTCCTTGTTCATCGTTTTTCCGGAGCAAGTGGTACGTGCTATGAACGTGTCAGAAGACTTTGATCCGATTTGCATTGCATGTTCCAAGAACATGATTGATGAACTGATTATTCGGTTTGACGATAACACGCGATTGATTTTAAAGTTCCGAGAAAACCCGCTACAACAGCTAGACAAGTTTAAATTTGAACAAATGAATGCGAGTTTCGAGTTCTTGAAACGTAAATTTGATTCGACAGAGACAAGTTCTTGCCGTCTGCAGGTCCTAAAAAACTATTTGATAGGACTCCTTTATGAATGTATCGGCTTGAAAAATAATTTGGTTGCAGCCGAAACAGTCAAGAGTCGTGGCCAGGTTCTTTTTTCTCAGTTTATCGACCTCGTTGTCGAACATCATCGCGAACAACATTCCGTGAAGTTTTACGCCGATGAACTCGGGATTACCCCGAAGTATCTCTCAGCCGTTGCCGAAGAGCAGACCGGCAAGAACGCCAAACGCTGGATTGACGAGCATATTGCGCTCGATGCGAAAGTTCTATTGCGTTCGTCTTCCCGAGACATCCAGAAAGTCTCCAAGATTCTGAACTTCCCTGATGTTTCGTTCTTTGGCAAGTTCTTCAAGCGCCTCGTCGGAGTCTCGCCCAAAGCCTACCGCAAAACGACGGAATAAGTGGCTAGTAGACAGTAAACAGTGGTTAGGAATTTGTCATCCTCGCGTACGCGAGGAACCATAATTTCTTGACTTGCTTTTGGGAAGGACTTTGTCTTCTTGCGCCCAAGTCATCTCGGACACCGTTTCGGGATGGGGATTGCATTCACCCTGACATCGTCATCCTGATCCTGGAGCGTAGCGATAGGGGAAGGATCCAGTAAAATTTTACTCTGATTTAACAGATTGTCTATAATCAATCGCAAGTGCAAGTTGTAAATTGCAGAAAGTGTCATCCTGGGCCCCGGAACAAGTCCGGGGTAAACTCCGTCGGAGAATCGTCATGGCGGACTTGATCCGCCATCTTTTAAAGAATTGGTAAATTTGCAATTAGCGAGTTCGATTATGAAATTGCGAAAACTTATCTTATTCACGCTGCTTTTTGCCTCTGTTTTGTTTCTTGCTGCTTGCGATGAAGAAGAACGTAAGGAATATTACGGTAACGGTGCGTTAAAATCCATTACGACATATCGTGATAGTGTAATAGATGGCCCGTACATCTCGTATTACGAAAATGGGAACGTAAAACAAATAGGACAATATAAAGCAAACGAGCGATATGGTATTTGGAAAGAATTGCATGAAAATGGAAAATTAAAAGGAGAAGGCTATTATAAAGCCGATAAAAGAGATGGCGAGTGGAAAGAATGGTTCTACAACGGTCAATTGAAAACGAAAACAATATATAAGGATGGAACAGAGTTCGCCAATAAAAGTTGGTATAAAAATGGCAATCCAAAAGAGGAATGGGAATCATCTGAAGGAAAGAAACGTCGTTGCAGGAAAAGTTCAGAAACAACAAGATTAGAGGACTTGCTTGGGAAGGAATGTGAAAAGCATATTACTGGGAATGGCTACGAAAAAGAATGGTACAAGAATGGACAATTGAAATCTGAAAGTTATTACAAAGAGAGTAGAATAGACAGTCTTTGGAAATCTTGGTATGAAAATGGACAATTATCTTTTGAACGATTCTATAAAGAAGGTAAATCTATTGGAGTCCATAAGAGATGGTTTAGAAATGGACAACTAGAATGGGAAGAATATTATAAAGATGGTAAAGAAAATGGTACTTGGAAATCTTGGTATGGAAACGGTCATTTGATGTCGATCTGCTTTTATAAATCTGGTAAAAAGGATGGAAAAGAAAAAATATGGCGCGAAAATGGAAAAGTGTGGATGCTCGAAAATTATAAAGCAGGCAAAAAAGATGGAGCTTGGAAAGCATGGTATGAAAACGGGAAAATAGAAGAATCTGGTTTTTATAAAGCTGGTGAAAAAGACGGTGTATGGAAAACATGGTACGAAAATGGAAAACTGAAAGAGAAAATTCATTTTAAAAAAGGAAAACTCGACGGTGTTACGAAAAGATGGTATAAAAACGGGAAAATAATGAGCGAAGTAAAATATGAAGATGGAAAGCCTGTTGGTGTTTGGAAAGTATGGGGAAAAAATGGAAAATTGATAAAGACGGAACAAAGAAAAATGAAGAAAGACGAATTCAGCCATCCCATGTTATTAGATCTCTCTCATCGAATTTTTTCCCCGAATTTATGAATTGCGTTGACTCGTCATGGCGCTTGTCACCCCGACCGCTGTGCCGGGGACGCCATCTCCCCAGAGAATTTATTAACTTGACCTAAATGATTATGAACCTGAAAACACATCTCGCATTCGCGCTATTCATCGCCTTCGCCATTCTTCTCATCGCCTGTGAAAAGAACGAGTCCGTTCAAGAACGCAAAGAGTATTATAGCGACGGTGTGCTTAAAGAGATAACGACATATCGCGATAGTGTAAAAGACGGCCCATACGTCTCGTTTTATGAGAATGGAAATAAGGAAGAAGAAGGACGATATAAAGATGACAAACCAAATGGACTTTGGAAAAGTTGGCATGAAAATGGTCAATTGAGAAAAATAGTGGATTATAAAGACGGGAAAATGTATGCTTCTAAAAGCTGGTATGAAAATGGTCGATTGAAAGAAGAAAAAGAATCTTCTAATGGCTGGCGTAAAGAGGAACGCAGTTGCTGGGAAAGTGCGTTTATAATTGAAAGTGATCGTGTTTACCAAGAATTAATTTGCGAGGATTTTTGTGATGGCGATGGCTATTGGAATGAATACCATGAAAATGGACAACTGAAATCAGAAGTTTATTTTAAAAATGGTAAAAAAAATGGTTTTGTGAAATCTTGGTATGAGGATGGACATCTGCTATCATTTAGCTTTTATGAATCAGGCAAACTTGATGGTGTTTTTAAGGTGTGGTACTCCAATGGGCGTTTGTCTGTAGAGGAAACATACAAATCTGGAAAAATATTTGCTCATAAAAGTTGGTATGAAAATGGAAATTTGAAAAAAGAGAAAAAGTCTTCTATGGGCTTTGATCTTCGTTGTGGCTCAAATCGTACAGATCTTTTTACGAACTGCAAATATGTTTTTGTTGGAGATGGCTTTCTGAATGATTGGTACGAAAATGGACAAATGAAAGAGGAACAAAATTACAAAGCCGGTTATTTGGAAGGACTTCTCAAAAAATGGTATGAAGATGGAAAAATTAAAAAAATCGAAAGTTATGCAAGGGGAATAAAGGACGGCAATTGGAAAAAATGGGATAAAAATGGGCTGTTGTATGAGGAAGAAAATTATAAAAATGGAAAGCTTGATGGTGCTAAAAAAACTTGGTATAAAAATGGCAAACTGGAAGAATTTGCCCATTATAAAGTCGGAGAGTTCGATGGCGTTAGCAAAAAGTGGTATGAAAATGGTCGATTAAACGTAGTTGAAAACTATAAAGCAGGAAAACTAGATGGCCCCCGCAAAGAGTGGCACGAAAACGGAAGATTGGCAAGTGTAGAATATTACATAGATGGGCTAGCAGATGGCGTCAGTAAAAAATGGTATGCGAATGGGAGGTTGGATGAATTACATAAGTATAAAAAAGGTGAGTATGTTGGTATTTGGAAAGAATGGTATGAAAACGGGAAAATATGTAGTATAACAAACTATGAAAAATGTGAGGACCAAAATGGAAGATTGCTATGTCCTCAACAATATTGGGATGTTGACACAGGTGAGCCTGGTTTTGTTGAACTAGTTCCTAAATGATAAATCAATATGAATATTTTTTGGATTCTCGCTTTCGCGAGAATGACGATTTATCTCTACACTTTCATCGCATCGACTTGGTTCACGATGGTGGTGACCGCTTCGATGTACTTGTTGATGTTTGACACAATCACGTTGTTGTCATTGGTCATATTAGGGATGCGCACGCCCGGGAACATCTCGTAAACTTGTTCGTGACTCTTGGGGTAGTTTCCGGTCGCAAGGAAATAAACACCGTAAAGCAAGGGGAGGAGTGTCGGTGCCGAACGCACGAAGATTCCTTGCGGGTTGCGGTCTTCCTTGATGTAGAGGAATGCCCGGTGCAAATGCACGAGCAGACCGCGCAATTCACGTTCGCATTCGATGCGCAGTTCCGCGAGGTTCGGACTGAAATCTGCAAGCGGTGCTTCGCCGCAAAGCGTTACGTTCTTGCTTTTGATATGCAAAAATTCTAGCGGGAACACGTCCTGTGACGACTTGATTTCAAAACGGCTGAATACGTGATTGAACACGATGTTTTCGTGCTTTGCCTTTGCTGTGAGCTTCTGTAGCGGGAGCATGTCTTCGACGGAGTTGGACTTCAAGATAAAGCTCACTGTCCACGGAGATTCCAACGCAGAAAACCCTTCCATAAGGCAATCGCCATGAACGAAAGCCGAAATGAGGTTGTCGCCTAGCGCTTCTTCAAAGAGTTTCGGCCATTCTGAATTCTGTAATTCTGCTACGCTTAAGATTTTCTTCATAGTTTACCATCCTCCGCCGGAGCCACCGCCTCCAAAGCTGCCTCCGCCGAAACCGCCACCAAAGCCGCCTCCGCCGAAACCGCCTCCGAAGCCGCCACCGCCAAATCCTCCACCAAACCCGCCGCCGAAACCGCCGCGATGGTGGCCGCGACTGCTATTGCTGAGCGCATTTCCGAGCAAGAACCAAAGGCAACCGTTTCCGCGACCGCCACCGTTCTTTGAGACGAATAAAAAGAAAATTACCAGGAGAACGAAGATGAGCCCGAGCGGGCTGTTTTCCGGTTCCTTAGGGAGCTTGTCTTTATCGACTTCGAGCGAAATGTTTTTTTCTTTGGCGACAACTTGTGCGATTTCCCAGACGAGTTGCATCACTCCTTGTCCGTATTTTTGAACTCTGAACGCCGGAACAATCGTCTTTTGTTGTAGCCGTTCTACGAGCACATCGGGTAGGTAACCTTCGGCACCGTAACCGACTTCGACGCTTCGCCTGCGTTGTTTCATCGCGGCAAAAATCAAGATGCCTTCGTTTGATTTTCCGCCAACACCCCAGCTTTCGGCAATCTTTAAGGCATAATCCCTAAAATCGTAATAACCGATATCATGGACAAGCGCAACCGCAAGTCCGACGCCAGCCTTTTTGTAAAGCTGTTCGGCAATTTCGTTTACAAACTGCGTCTCCTGCTTCGAAAGCAAACGGTCTTCGTCATACACGTAGCTGTTCTGCGGACGCTTCGGTAGCCCCTTCTTGTTCACGCCGAAACCTGCCGCAACAGGGATTGCAAGCAAGAGAATCAGCAACAAAGTCAAAGTTCTTTTATACATAGAAAAAAGCCGCGTTAATCACGGCTTCGTAAAGATAAAAATTTTAGTAGGCGATAGGTTTTAGGTTATAGGAAAAGTATCAACACCTACTTTCCGCAATACGGCTCAAGCTGTTTTTGAAGCGGAGAAAAATCCGTCTTCTTTATAGCGCTCAGAGTGGCATCGACTTCGTTTTTCCCAGCACCTTTCGACATCGAGAAAAAGTCTGCGCCCGAACTTGCACCCTTGATAGAAATGGAAACATCATAAGATGCGAGCTTTCCGAGTTTGTTCCTGAGCGATGTGCTGACATCAACCTTCAACTGTGGATTGGAGGTATCGTCCGTTGCAAAGATGGACTTTTTCGATAGCGCATTTTCGATGGCCATGCAGACGTTAGATGGCATGTTGCACTGGAGGTTGACTTCGCAGCGGGAACGGAGCACTTTATAAGGAAGTTCAAATGCGTTTACCATGCCGGTCTTTCTCAAAAGTTCATACGGCAAGTTCGGTTCCACGATAATGACGTAAGGGCCTTTTTCGAAGTTCACGTTGCGCAGGTTGAATGTGGCGACACCGTCATCTTGGGTACGGCGTTCTGCGAGAGTCCTGCTTTGGCGTGCCACCAACGGAAAACTGGGAACTGGACCGATGGAATCCTTGACGAGAATATCCCAGGAAGGCATTTCGGGTTTACCGATTTCGATATTCGATGCTGTCGTTTCGAAGGTGAGTCTTGAAAGTCTTTCGACAAGAGCCTTTTCGATTTCTGGCAATGAGTGCTGGAGACGGTAGCTGTCGTCAATCGGGTAGATGTCCGCGAGCTGCGCCAAGTAGAAGTTGTATTCATTGACTTTTTCCAGCGCCTCGGCGTGATCGTTTATCGCGTTGATATAAATGCGGTCGTTAAACGCTTGCCTAGAGGATTTTTCGAGATTTGCAATATCTTGTTTGATAGAGCTTAGGCGGAAGCGCAGGTCGGCGGTGAACTCGTCCATGTCGAGCGTCGCTGTTGCCTTGAAGCCTTTCCCTTTTTCCATCTTCACGGGAACGACCTTAACGCCTTTCAGGACGACGTTGCTCTTTACAGTGTTGTTCGCTCTGTAGGTTTCACCGAGAGTGCTCTCGCCGTTGTAGATATCTTCGAACTTGGTTTGCTTCTGTGTCGCAGAAATCTTGGACTTGACCTGCTTTGCGACACCAGCAATGGCTGAGTTGTTCGCTTCTTCTTGTGAAATTTTGGAGGTCGCCGTATAGGTGACGATTTTGCCTGCCATTGCAGGGATTGCGGCAAGGCATGCGCAAAGGAAAATTGACTTAAAGTTCATTATTAATTCAACTCCATCAAAATCAGCTTACGGGTGATATTGATTTTCTTGGTCTCAGCAATGGGCTTGAAAATCTGTCTGAGTTTCGAGTAGATTTCCTGGGAGTCCTTGTACTTGATTGGATTAGCATAGATGACGAAATCCAAGGTCTTTGCTGTCATCACGTTCATCTTGACCGAATTGAAATTGCTCTTGAGACCCTTCATGATGGCATCGTGCAAATCTTCGGTCTGGCTGTCGGAGTATTCGCCCTTGATGTTGGCGACAACCTTGTACTGGGTACCCTTGGTGAGGTCGTTCTTCCAGTAGCTGAGAATCTTTGTTTCGAGACCGGGCATGGCTTTGCGGACTGCTGCCCCGAGGTTCGATGCGAGGTTTATCTTGGACGTGTGGCCGTTGTTGCGGACGGTCGAAGACTGCGAGCCGAGCAGACGAGATGTCGAGGTCTCGTATGCAGATATCTCGACAGTGACTTCTTCATTTGTCACGTCTTGCTTGAACTTGATATAGACGTCTGCGTCAAGAGCGATACCTGCGAGGTAGGAAAGGTCGTCTTCTGTATTCGCGATGTCGTTTTGCATCTGGAGAATTTCATTCAAAGTTTCTTGGCCTTCGATGGACTTGACCTCGTAGTTCTTTTTGGTGAGGTAGCTATGGATGGCTTCTTGTACGGCGTTGGAGTAGTTGTCCGTCACAATTTCTTGCGTTTCGCCCTTGGCGTTCAATGCCGGCGATACCATTATTATGGGCTGCGTGTAATCTTGGAGAACTTCCCTGGCGTTGTCGAGTTCCGTTTTTTCGGCGGTGTTACCCAACGATATAGCCTCTGTGCCGGCGCTGGTTGCGTTCGACTGGAGCGAGTTTACGGTAGCGGTCATGTTACCGTCCAGTTCTCTGTAGGCGTTATCCGCATTTTGGCGAGTAACGGCTGCTTTTTTGCGAGCGTCGGTGTCCGAGTTGCGAGAAACGGCTTTCGGCGCAGAGCAGGCTGTTTCGACCAGAAGAAGCGCTAAGCAGAGTGATGGCATTAAATGTTTCATTTTTTTAGTCCCTTCCGAAGGTTTCCTATAAAAACTATACAGATAATATACAAAGTTTTGTTGAATTGAGTTGTGTTTTATTCCAAATTGTAAAATACTTTTTTATAGTAGTTGCTTTTACAAAGAAAATTGCGTATATATATCACAGAAAGGAGTCTTCACAGGTGTGAGGTTAACATGAACGAAAGATGGATTTGGTTACCCGACTGGGCCTCGAATCTTGGTGTTTGGGAAGACGACCTGGTTGATGTTGCGCCCGCTGCAAGCCACAATTATGTGACTTATGGACAGATGGCCGATTTTCTGGAGCATCCGATGGACCTTCCTGAATTTAAGAAGGCGTCAACGGTTGTTGCTTGGGGACTTGGAGCCCTGTCGCTCATGTGCTCTGTGGCTGGGCCTCAAAAGGGGCAAAAGTGGATTCTGCTTTCGCCTTATGCCGATTTTTGTGACGAAATAGGGCATTGGACTGTGCCGAACCTGCATTTCATGGCGCACCAGCTTTCCACGACGACCGAACCTGCTTTGAAGGCTTTTATGGAATTGTTCGAAGAGGATTTTGGCGACTGGCAGGATGACTGGTTCAATGATGCCAAGAAGTATAAAGCGGATGCGCTGGCGAAGGGGCTTATGTATTTGGCCTCGCACCGTGTGACGTCTGTCGTCCCGAACAGCGAAAGAATAAAAGTGCTCTATGGCCGGTTGGATACGACCGTTGAACCGAAGCTCACGTTGAAACTCAAGGACTTTTTGCCTCAAGCGGAATTCAAGGAACGCCCTAAGGCAGGCCACTGGCCACCGATGCTGTTGCTGTGAGAATAGTTACTAGTTCTGAGTTACTAGTTACTAGATAGAAATTCGAAGTTAGGAATTATTGCCATGTCATCCTGAACGATATAAAAGCGCGAAGCCTTTTCTGTCTTTAGCCCCGAATTAAGGTTGGTGAGCCTGTCGAACCACCGAGCCGGGGGAAGGACCCAGTGAAGAACATAACTGGATCTTTCGTCGATTCTTTCTTCAAGATGACGATTCCTAACCACTTCCTATTGTCCAACAATCAATGACCGACAACTAGTATCTAGTAACTAGTCCATAGGGCAAAGTAACTAGTAACTGTGCCGAAGGCACTTAGTAACTAGCTATTTGTAATTATGTTTTTTGAACTTTGTAATTGCAAACACTGCCACTAGATAAATTGCAAGGAACCATAGCAGGGCGTTTTCAACAAATTCACCAATGGCTGTATAGAAAGTGTTTCTCGTCTTGAGAGGCATTTTTCTTTGTATGACTCGGGTCTCGAATATCTTGGTGTTTTGGTCATAGTGGCCATACTGATCGATGAATGCGGATACGCCGCTGTTCGCCAGACGTGCGACCGGATAGCCGTACGTCACCGCGAGAAGTCGTACGATGTTCAGGTGTTGGTAAGGGGCGGTGCTCCGTCCGAACCACCCGTCGTTTGTGATGTTCACCATAAGGCGCGAACCGGCATTCATGGCTTCGCGGATGAGGTCTCCGAAGATGGCGTCGTAGCAGATGTAAGGTGTCCATTTGTAGGGCCCATAGACGGGTGTTTCTTTGCCGGGAACAAAGTCGCCTTCGCCAAGATCGACATAGTTGAGTATGGGGAACACATCGTCGAAGGGGATACGCTCGCTGAAGGGGACGAGGTGTTTCTTGACGTAACGCTGCGGAAAGCCTGGATCGCCCGGCATAAAGAGGAACGAGGCGTTGTAGATTTCGAAACGGCGAGGGTCGTTGACGTCGGTGGATACTCGCTTGTAATCAAGTGCGCCGGTGAGAATGCCTGCGTTTTTTGCATCGGCCATTTGGTGCAGCTCCCTGAGGACAATCGGTTGCCTGCGGATATGGTCCGGGATGGCTGTTTCTGCAAGGAGAATCAAGTTTGTACCCGGTTTGGAGCTGTCCATTGCCATGCTGAAGGTCTTGGTGACTATGGAATCGAATCTTTCCTTGCTCCATTTGGCGCCTTGCGCAATGCTGGGTTGCACCATGGCTATTGCTGGATTTTCTTCATTGTCGGCGTTGTAGAAGGGGGCTGCTTCGGGGGCCGAAAGAACGTAGTTCCCGTGAATCAAGAGTGCGAAGAAAATGATGAAGGGAACCGCAAAGAGCGCGAACTTTTTGCGACCGTTTTGCAGGAACGCATAAGCGACAATTTGGTTTGAGGCGATTATCAGAATGGTGTAGCCGAAAATGCCGATGATAGACAGAGTTTGGATGAGCTCGATGTGGTTGCCTAACGTGTAGCCGAGATGGTTCCACGGGAATGCAAAGTCGCCGTGGGTGCGGAACATTTCGATGGATGCGAAGAAGATGGGGTAGAGTACGAGCAGGAAGGCTTTGCCTTTGAACTTCAAGTCTTTGACGGTAGAATAGATAAACGAAGCGAGAACGTTGAATAGACTGAGATAGGCGATGAGGAGGATTAGCCCGAGGAATATGAGACCTGCAGGGGCGGTTTCCACGTTCATCACGTTTCGAATCCAGTAGTAGTTGACGGTGTTATAGACCATGCTTGCCCAGAACGTTGCAAAGACGGCTGTTTCTCGATTGAATTTGTTCAAAACGATAAACCAGGGGACGAGTAAAACGAACATCGCAGGGCCAAGCGGAAGCGGAGGAAATGCGAATGCGGCAAAGCCCCAGGCGCATGTGGCAAGCGCAAGTGCTATGCGCGAATCCTTTTGCTTGAAGTGCTTGACGTTCCATCGGGCGAATAACGCAAACCAGTAAATGGCCATCGGAACGAATGTAGCGACAATTTGGTGGAGACCGGCGTGACTACGGGTGAGGTAATCTAATGCGAGAAACGCAAAGACGATAATGCCGTAAGTGTTTATGAACCGCGGGAACGGACAACGTGCGTTCTTTACGAATAAGAACGGGATGGCTGCGACGATAGGCAATAATTGCGGAAGCTGCGTGTAAAGCCCGGGCGTTTCTGGGCGCGACAGGAATAGTACAAGTTCGATTGCCATAAGAACAGCAACGTAAATCTTGTACGCTTTCGGAAAGGATTTCAGTTTGTTTAGAAGTTGGTCAATAGTCATTTTTAGCTATGGGGTCGGCGCGTTGCGCCTTTGAGGTCGCTTTGCTTTGAGGTTGTCAGGCATGGGGTTGTGAGGTTGAGTGTTTTTAGAAATCGCTCGTAGCCCAAAGCGAGTGAAACGAGCGAGCCCATAGCTCAGAGAGCGTAGCTCGACCTCATACCCGAATCTCACAGTCCGCTTTTGTCTTGAGGGTTGAACACTAGCACAAATTCTCCTTTGGGCGGGTGCGCCTTGAAGTGTGCGGAAATTTCGGTCGGCGTGCCGATCAGGTGTTCCTCGAACTTCTTGGTGAGTTCTCGCATGAGTGCAATCTTGATATCGCCGAATACTTGCTTGATTTCTTCGACGAACTTGTCGATGTTGTGCGGACTTGCATAAAAGATTTGCGTCGCTTCTTCGTCTTTCAGTTTTTCGAGCAAGTGAATTCGCTGGGCACTTTTCTTTGGCGAAAAATATTGGAAGGTGAAGTGGTCGGTCGGCATGCCGCAGGATACTAGCGCTGTAATCATCGCGCACGGGCCTGGAATGGCTCGCACATCGATTCCTTCGCGGACACATTCGCGTACGAGGTTGAATGCCGGGTCTGCAACTCCGGGCGTGCCCGCATCGCTTACGAGGGCAATGTCGCCCGTATTCTTGAGAAACTCGACGTACTTGGGCGTGACTTTTTCTTTGTTGAAGTCGTGGTAAGCTTCCATGGGCGTCGTGATGCCGTAATTGTCAAAGAGAATCCTCGAATGGCGAGTGTCTTCGGCAAGGACGAGGGGGACTTCCTTGAGGATGCGCACTGCGCGGTAGGTGATGTCTTCCATGTTCCCGATGGGAGTCGCTACGATGTATAAAGTATAAGGCATGGTGTAAAAATAGATTTTAGACGAGAGAATAGAGACGAGAGACGAGAGAAAAATAGGGATTAGTGGTTAGTAGGCAGTAGGAAGGATGTGTTATCCTGAGCTGTCATCCTGAGCTATACAAAACTTGGCAACTTGTTGCCTAGTTGCTGTTATCCACTTTGTGGAGAAGTCGATATAGAATTGTCGGCTGCTTGCGGCCCTACAATTCTTAGGTTCGAAGGAGCAGGATCTAGTTAAGTGCCGAAGTCTCTCTGTGGTATCTAGTAGTGCGTAGACAAGAATTGACTGGATTCTTCGTCCCTACGGAACTCAGAATGACGTTGCTCTACAATGACTAATAACTAAGTGCTAATAGTCGCTTGCGCTGTTCAGATCTGTGAGTCTGTTCGGATTGAGTTCGTAGGCGAGGCGTTGCACTAGCTTGCGGTGCATTTCCTTGGAACCGTTGTTGACCAAGTCTGTGCGGAGTTGCCCGTAAATAGTCGCTTTTATGTCGTGCTGCTCAATGAATTCGACATGGCGAATAAGCGTCCCGTTGCAAAAAACTCGTGCCGATAGTTTGTATGTCCAAGATTCGTTGACGGGAAGTATCGGCCAAAACGGAATCAGGATTCCGATGTTCCAAGCGGAAGGGGGCTCGTTTTGCACGACATTTGCCTTGATGATTGCTTCGCCGCGGCACGTTTCTCGTGGAAATTCCGTTTCGCTAGCCGCCTTTGTGTAAGCCCGCAACAGGTCTTGCGAAAGCTCCAGCGAGTCGCCCCCGTATATAAAGGGAATGTTCCCGAAGAAGCTGAATGTTTCTTCGGTCAGCGGGATTCCTTCGAGGTCGCCTTGCGTAAGCTTCATGGAGCATCCGGTGAGAATCGGTGCCAAAACTAGAACTGTACACAAAAATTTGACAATGAGGCGCATGTGTTAAAGATATAAAAAAACGAACGCCATAGATTTTATTAAGATTGAGGGTATGGAATTGCCCGCTTATTTTATTAGTGACGCCCATTTGGGTATTGAGCCGCCGGGAGCGGTCCCCGACAGGGAGCAAACGTTGATCCAGCTTCTCTCTTCGTGGAGGGGCAAGGCGAGCCATGTCGTTGTGATTGGCGACCTTTTTGAGTTTTGGTACGAGTACAGTTATTACGTGGCTTCAGCGCATTTCAGTTTGTACCGTGCTTTTGCGGATTTGGTCGATTCCGGCGTTGAAGTTCATCTATTGCGTGGCAACCATGACTTTGCTTATGGCGATTTCTTTCCGGAACGTCTTGGTGTGTCTGTCCATAAATCCTTGATTCTCGAAATTCAGGGAAAGCGTGTGTATTTGACTCATGGCGACGGTGTTGCCAAATCCGATGGTGGCTATCGCTTTTTGCGCAAGGTCATCGACTTGCCGTTGAACCGATTTCTATTCAAGCAAATTCACCCGGACTGGGGAATGGGGCTTGCCCGCTTTGTCGGACGGAACAGCCGCAAATACGGCGAAAGCAGGGTAATCAAGATAGATGAATATCTGGAATGGGGCGACCGCATACTGCAAGAGGAACACTGCGATTTCTGTATTCACGGTCATCACCACATTTCTGGAATCTGGAATACGCCGAATGGCATCGTGGCGTCTCCCGGAGAGTTTATAAAAAAGCCCGCCATTCTCCGAATGGAAAATGGCGGACTAAATCTACAGAATCTTTGAATAAAGCGGTAAAAGCCTATTCTTTGAGGTCCTCAGCACGACCTTCAGTGGACTGAACCATCTTCTTGCTCGAGTTTTCACCCCAGAGCGCAGCGACGAGGTCGAGGCTTGCGAACTTCTGCCAATATTCTTCTACCCAGCACCAGTGGTGGACTTCTCCCTTGTCGTCGGTAATCGTCCAATCCTTATGTACAGAGAAGGTCATTTTCTTGGCCTGCGGTGTATAATACGGGTCGGAAGTCTTTTCCGGTTCAAGAGTGATTGTCCAAGTCTTGCCGTTGGTACGCTTGTAAATACCGATATTGAGCGCCAACAGCAAGATTAAGGTGATGATGCCCCATTTAAAGTTCTTCTTCGACAGCAGGTATATAAAAAGCAGAGCTAATAATACAGCGAGTGCCGCGAAGTTGTAATGAGTTGGATAAAATACTTTGAGAACGTCAATCATTTTATCGTTTCTCTAGAACTTTAATGAATTACTTCTTCTTGGCGGCCTTCTGCTGAGCGACGAGAGCGGCGATGCTGAATGTGAGGACGTTCTTATCGACCTGGCTTTCGGTACGGAAGCTCTTGAGCGGAAGTGCGATGCCGTGAGAGGAAAGCGTACCCATGAATGAAGCATTGGCGTGGCTTGCAATGGTGCGAACGTTGATGAAGCCTTTGTTCTTGCTGAAGGTCAGCTTGAAGGTCTTCTTGGCTGCATCGTATTCGGCGACCATGGTCTTGTTTTCCTTGGTATTCAGAGCATTCTTGGTGTTGTGGTCAAAAATGATGGTACCACGGGTATCGATGGAGAGCATGGTCTTGTTGCCCACGGCGTTACGGCAGGCCAGAGTCTTCCAATCGCCTTTCTTCTTTGCGCCCTTGGCCGTGAAGACAAACTTGTTGCCTTCCTTGACGAGGGTGTAGGCACCGGTTGCTACTTCGAGACCGATAGCATTGAATGCGCCCTTGAAGTAAAGGAATTTGGACTTGGAGCCGATGATTCCGTTGATGAAGCGGAAAGATGTGGACTTCGGAGTCTTGATCGGAGTGATAGCGATGCGCTTGCCGACCGGATCGACTTCGACGTCAACATAAGGACCTACATCGACCGTTCTGCCGTCGTCAGTTTTGGTCTGCGTGGCAAGCTTGTCGAGCTTGAGGGCCTTGACTGCTTCTTCCGGGAATCTGATGAATCCGCGGACATCCATTTTTACGATTACGTTTTCCATTTACACCTCTTTTATTTGTTTGTTTTGTTGTTTGACGATAAAATAACTTTTTATTTTGCAAATGTCAAAGGTTTTTTACAAAAAAGCGTGAACAAAGGAAAAAGTAGCTTCTTCGTAACCAATAACATTTTCTTGTAAAAATAACAATAAAATCTAAAAATGTTGCAATAAATGAAGAAAAATTTTCTTTATTTGCGTTTTATCACGTTTAGGATTGCTTCGGATAAAGGCTCTGCGTTACGTTTCGTTAAATTTACGATTCCGAGTGTTTGTCCTGCAGTGTGATTTCTGTCACTGAAACGAGCTCTGTCCGATAAAATTAGTATGTTGTTTGTGGTCGAAATGTCGCTTTTTTTGATCTTTACGTCAGCTCGGACAAGAAACTTTGGATAAAGAATACGGTATTTATCGGAAACGGCGTCGGCGATGCTCAAAACGGGGTCAATCAGAATAACTGTATTCTCCTTGTTTGCTTGTTTTGAAGCCAAGATGGCGCCTGTGCCTCGTCCTGCGACAACTTGTGGGGCGTTCCCGTTTATCTGTGTCGCACATTCGTAAATCATCTGGGCGTCCGTTTCGAATGTTTCTTGCGATGGAGTTCCTTTGTTTTCGCCACTTCCTCGGTAGTTGAATGTGGCGGCGGCGTAGCCGGGGAGGCTGTCGAGTTCTGCCAGGAACTGGGCGGCGTCTTCGTCGGCGTCCGGGTAGTAGAGGAGAACGTCGTTGCTTTCGTTTCCGATGACGAAGCCTTCGAGTTTTGTGCCGTCGTCAAGGGTGCAGTTTATGCTTTTTGCCTTGCCCGTGATGGCTTCGCGGGCTTCGTTGTGCGTGATGGCGCGGGGGAATGCGTTGCGGCGTTCTGTCAATGCGAGGTAAAAGACCATGCTGACATATATAACAAGGAGTATTCCCGCGAATCGTAGAATTCGGCTGACTGTTCCCAAGACGGCATCTTTTATTTTCATGGATGAGTAAATGGTTGTTGGTTGTTGGTCGATAGTTATTGGTTGTTGTGAATTTAGAAAAGATTTTAGTAGGCGGTAGGCGGAAAGATGTAGGCGGTGGGCAGTCGGTTAAAAATAACTGGATGCTTCGCTGCGCTCAGCATGACGAGATGCGAATGTGCGAATAAAAGGCCGAAACGAATAAACGCCTAAGCCGATGATGCTCATAGGCTTATAACGCACAAACGCTTAAGACGAGAGATACTAGAAAAGGTGAAGTACCAAAATACACAAATGCGAAAGTCTATAACGCAAAAACGCCTAAGGCGAGCGATGCTGGAAAAGGTGGAAGGTCAAAAAACACAAACACGTAAGGCGAGAGTCGCACCCAAGCTTGCTTGGGTATGACCGAGCCGAAGTGTTTGGTATATGAGCCGAAGGCGAATATACAAAAGGACTCTCGGTGGAGTACAACCGAGAGTCCGAGGGATGGGATTGGGTGTTCCTTTAAACTAAGCAATTTTTTTTGAAAACGTATCACTTCGAAAATAAAAAGTGTTCCCAAGGTGTTCTTTTTCACACTTTCTGCAAGGGATGACGGCGATTTGGCGTATATTTTTTTTAAATAAGTGTTCCCAAAAAAGTCAAAAAAAATTAGATTTACTCCTGATGAACGTATATGCCTACTACAATTATCGAAAGTACCTTCAGGACTACTACGATTACCGTAAGTCCGTGCAAAGGTATTTTTCGTACAGGTCTTTTGCAAAGAAAGCCGGTTATTCTTCGTCCGGACTTTACCTGGACTTGATTCGGGGGCGCAAGTCGCTTACCCCGCAGATGATTCCGAAGTTCATAGCTGCTCTTGGACTTAACGAAAGGGAAGGCCGCTATTTCGCTTTGATGGTCGATTTCACGCATGCGACGACTGCTGCTTCGAAGCAGCAGATTTTTGACCAGATGTCAGCTCTTTTGCCGCGTACCATCAAGAACTTGACCAAGAACCAGCAGGAGTACTACAGCAAGTGGTACTATGTTGTTGCCCGTGAAGCTCTTGCCGTCTTGAGAATCAACGACAAGAACGTCCAGGAACTCGCTCTCTTTTTAAATCCGAAAATTTCACTCCCGCAGGCAAAGCAGACTATCCAACTCCTTCTCAATTTGGGACTTATAGAGCTCGGCGAAGATGGATTCTACCATTCCGTAAACAAGGCAATTACGAATGGCAGCGAAATCGCCCCGCTTTTCGTTCATCAGTTCCAAAAGCAGATGATTGATTTGGGTAAGGATGCGCTCGATCACTACAGTACGGAACGTAGAAATGTATCTTGTATGACGATGAGTGTCTCGGCGCAGGGGTTGGAACGTATAATTAGCAAGATAGACTTGTTCCGCAAGGAAATTGTTGATATCGTTCGCTCGGATGAAGGTGAATCTATGGTTTGCGAGTTGAATATCCAGTTCTTCCCGCTGAGCAAAGAAAAAATGAATCTTCCACCAGAGACGGAAGTCGAGGAGGATGAACATGAAGTTTGCTAAATCATACGTAGGGCTGCTTGTTGCCGTGTGCGCCTGTATGTTCGCTTGTACCAGCGAAAATGGCGAATTGACCGGTACTGTTACGGATACCGGTAATACGATTGCCATGGGCGTTGTGACCCGAACCGATGGTTCCCGTGCTGTATCCGCTTTGGTCCGCATTGCGCGTGAACCGGAAGCCAGGGATACTCTTTCGAAATTGGAATTTATTGAGACGAAGACGGACTCGCAGGGTGTGTTCTCGTTCGATTCTGTGTTGGTGGATACGTTCCAGCTTGCGGTCATCGATGCCGAATACAATGAAATCTCGTACAAGCCGCGCGCCACGAAGAATTCTGGGGAAATTGACAGCATCCGGTTGGAGAAGGCTGCCGTGTTCAGCAGTGTCCTCTATTACGAAAACGTGGTTGAACCGTCTGTGGCGGTCGGGTCTCATTTCGAGGTGTTTATGCCGGGCACTCCGTTCTCCCAGAGCGTGTTTGCCGGGGATTCGTTCTCGATGCTGATTCCTGCCGGTGAATGGTGGTTCGGGTTCTGTCCGGGCGATCCGCAGATTGTGGCTCGACTTACAGATTCCGGCTTGGCGGACTCGTTAATTTATCGTACATGGAACATGAATGGTAAGGTGAAGTCGGGTGATACGCTTTCGAAGGGTCCGTTTATCTGGAGTCCGATGATGGAAGTCGATTCCTTGATAAAGTTGGAAGAGCAAAAGAAGAAAGAGAAGAAACCGGCGTACTTGTCTGGTGTCGTGAACTGCAAGGCCGATACTCCCTGCGCAGATGTTCAGGTACAGATGATTACCGATTTGTACGGCTTTGACTTCGTTGTTGGCGATTCCGTTGGCTTTGTCGAACAGACGGTGACGGATTCTTCTGGACGCTGGTTCATGCCTGTGCCGAAATTGATTCCGCATGATAGCCTCCGTATGGAGTACCGCATGCTGAACAAGCAGGGCGAAGTCACTTTGGCTGGGCTGAGCCGTTACGTGCGCGCTTCGGAACTCAAAAACTTGAAGGACACGCTTTTAATAGATACTACGGAATTGGTGAAAACCTCGGTTTTGATAAGCAAAGTCGCACTTGTGGTTGACATTGAGACCGCGGATTCGACTAGGTCCGGTGAACAGTCGAACCGGAATCAAACCGACAATTGTGAAATGAATAGTTTGAATAGCGTTGTTGTGGGCCTCAAGGGAACATCGCATTTCGTGAGAGACGTGACATGCCACGAGTTTAATATCAAAGATCTCCCGGCGGGTAGTCAAGACCTTGTTCTCTATTCTGGCGACCCCAAGGTTGTCCAAACGCTTAGAGATGCTAAAATGGATTTGGACTCTATTGTGACGATTACGCATGTGCAGTTGCCCAAGGCTGATACTTTAAAACAGCAATGGATGACTTACGAACCGCCGACTTTACAGAGTGTGAAATAATTTTCGAAAGACCCCTTGCAGGAATGGAAATTATTTTCTAAAATTGTCCGCACCGATGAGCTATGGTGTAACGGTAGCACAACAGATTCTGACTCTGTTTGTCTAGGTTCGAATCCTGGTAGCTCAACTAAACTCTTTGCTCTTACTCCTGAGCAGAGAGTTTTTTTTAGACGAAAGAACGGCATTAAGTGCCTACAGACGAAAGACTAGAGAAAAATGGTGGCACTGCGTGCGTGATAAAAAGCCTTTAAAATGTTTGAGAAAAGTTCTTTTTGATATTTCTTTCGTCTCTCGTCTCTTATCTTTCGTCTATATTTGTTTCCATGGAATTTTTCGACTATTTTGAAGAGGTTTATGCAGACAGGTGGCCAGCACTGCTGGAATCTCTGAAGGGCGATGGCTGTGCTACGGAGCTTCGTTTTGGCGATGGCCTGGAGCCGTATTTCTTGGACGAGGCGTCTGTATTTGCGGCTAATGCGCTTGGTGTAGAGCCTGGAATGGATGTGCTTGACATGTGTGCCGCTCCGGGTGGAAAATCTTTGGTGATTGCGTCAATGCTCAAGGGGACGGGTTCGCTTCAGTGCAATGACCGTTCTCCGGATAGGCGTCTCCGTTTGCAGCATGTTTTGGAAAATTCCCTGCCGGAATCGTGGCGCTCGATTATAAAGGTGACGGGTTATGATGGCGTCAAGTTCGGGATGCACAAGAAGGAATGTTACGACCGCATTTTGCTCGATGCTCCTTGCTCGTCGGACAGGCATGTGCTCAATTCGCCCTCGCATTTGGAAGTCTGGTCGGTGAAGCGCGTGAAGCGTTTGGCTGTGGAACAGGGCTCGCTTTTAGCGTCGGCTGTGGATGCGCTTCGTCCGGGTGGCGAACTGATTTATGGGACTTGTGCACTTTCGCCTCTTGAAAACGATGCTGTGGTCGCTAAAATCTTGAAAAAGCGCAAGATGATGGAGTTTGTTCGTATTGAAGAATTGCCTGAAGGAGCGGACCGGACTGAACTTGGAGTCCATATTTTGCCGGACAAGGCTCACGGATGCGGTCCCATTTACTGTGCGAAGATGGTTAAGAGGGAATAGTCAATAGTCATTGGTCAATGGTTCTTTATTATCGCGGCGTAGGCGCCTAACTAACCTAATCCCTATAGTCTACAACCTATACTATCTAAGCTCTACCGTCTAAAAAATGCTATATTTCCCATTGTATATAGGAGATATTGCTATGGCAGCTTTGAATCTTACAGCAAAATCGTTTGATGAAGTTATTTCTTGTGGTCAGCTTGTCCTCGTTGACTTTTGGGCGACGTGGTGCCGTCCGTGCATGATGATGGGGCCTGTAATCGAAGATCTCGCTCAGGAATTCGATGGTCGCGTTATTGTGGCAAAGATTAACGTCGATGACGAAGGTGTCTCGGATATCTGCGCTCGCTTTGGCATTACGAATATCCCGAACATGAAATTGTTCAAGAATGGTGTCGAAGTGGGCAATGTCGTTGGCGCTGTGCCGAAGGCCACTCTCAAGAACGCCATCGAGAAGAACCTGTAACATGCTCACGAAACGTTTAATTGTCTGTTTGGATGTTCGTGACCGCAAGGTTACGAAGGGTGTTAAGTTTAAAGGTAATATCGACATTGGCGACCCAGTAGAGATGGGGGCGCGTTATAGCGATGATGGTGTCGATGAACTTGTGTTTTACGATATCACGGCAAGCGCCGAGAACCGTCCGTGTGATATGGAAATGATCCGCCAGATTGCGAAGCGTGTGTTTATCCCGTTTGCTGTGGGCGGCGGTATCCGTAATTTGGACGATATGCACGATGCGCTTTTGGCAGGTGCGGAAAAGGTGAGCGTGAACAGCTTGGCTGTACTCCATCCAGAAATCATTGCTGAAGGCGCGAAGGCGTTTGGACGCCAGTGCATCGTGCTTGGCATGGATGCGAAGTTCGTGGGCGTTTCGGACAAGATTCCGAGCGGATACGAAGTGTTTATCCGTGGCGGACGCCAGGCGATGGGCATCGATGCGCTCCAGTGGGCCAAGCGTGCTGAAGAGCTTGGTGTGGGCGAAATTTGTCTGAACTCGATTGATACGGATGGTGTGAAGAACGGTTACGAACTCACGATTACCGACATGATTGCAAAGGCTGTTCAAGTGCCTGTGATTGCAAGTGGTGGTGCCGGAACTCCGGCGCACATTGTGGATTTGTTCCGCAAGACGAGTGCCGATGCGGCTCTGGTCGCTTCGATGGTGCATTTTGGCGATTACACGGTACCGGGAATTAAGAGTGAAATGCTTGCCGCGGGTATCCCTGTGCGCAAGAAGATGAACGGCGAGGTGTGATATGAATCCGGAAGTTGCCGTAAAGATTTTCGAGGCGGGCAAGAGTGCCGGGGCTGACTTTGTCGAAATTTTTGAAGAAGAGACCCGCAGTTCAAGCCTCGGCTTGAAGGACCGTCAGATTGAGACGGCGACCGCGGGTACCGAGTACGGTATTGGCGTTCGTCTTTTGTACGGAACGGAGGTTTTGTACGGCTTTACGAGCGACGACAGTGAAGAGGCGTTGGTAAAGTTGGTGAAGACGCTCGCGTTTGGGCGCATTGCCGCTGCTGCTGGTGGCGCGGGCTCTGCTACGAAGCCGTTTGAATTTGCTCCCGAAAAGCGCGTCTGTGATTTTAATGCGGCTGCCTATAAGGATCCGCGTGTGCTTGGTCAGGCGATAAAGCAGGACTTCTTGTTCCGTGCGGACAAGGCGGCTCGTGCGCTTTCTCCGAAGATTGCACAGGTGGGGGCGAGTGTGACTGATAGTTGCACTTCGATTTCGCTCTTGAATAGTGAAGGCTTGCATTTGGAAATGACTCGCGGTCGTTTGCGCGTGAACGTGAACGTGACGGCGACTGACGGGACGGAACGCTTGACGACGCATGAGGCGCCTGGTGCCCTCGGCGGCTATGAAATTTTGACAAACTATTCTCCGGAATCGCTGGCTACGGAAAGCGGTGAACGCGTGCTCCGCATGCTCGATGCCGGTTATATTGCCGGTGGCCAGATGCCTGTTGTGATGGGCAATGGCTTTGGCGGCGTGATTTTCCACGAAGCTTGTGGACATCCGCTAGAGACCGAATCGGTTCGTCGGCAGGCAAGCCCGTTCTGCGGAAGGCTTGGCGAAGCCATCGGTCAGCCGTGCCTTACGGCAATTGACGATGGCACGATGGACGGCGTGTGGGGAAGCCTCAAGTACGATGACGAAGGAACGCCTACACAGCGTACGACGCTTATTGAAAATGGAATTTTGAAGACATACATGAGCGACCGCGTTGGGGCTGCCGAAGTGGGGATTGCCCGCACAGGAAGTGCCCGCCGCGAAAGCTACAAGTATGCACCTGTAAGCCGCATGCGCAATACGTTTATTGCTCCGGGCAAGGATACGCTCGATTCCATGATTGCAAGCGTCGATAATGGGCTTTATGCAGCCCGTATGGCAGGCGGTTCCGTGAATCCGGCTACGGGTGAATTTAATTTTGCGGTGGATGAAGGCTATGTTATCCGCAACGGCAAAATTTGCGAACCGGTTCGTGGAGCAACGCTTATTGGCAAAGGACACGAAATCATGCCGCGTATCAGCATGGTGGGTACAGACTTTGAACAGGCCGCAGGCGTTTGCGGAGCCTCTTCGGGACACGTGCCTGTGACCGTTGGACAACCGTCTATTAAAGTCGACCAAATTCTAGTCGGAGGGCGGTAATACTGTTTCGTCATCCTGAACGCGAAGCGTGAAGGATCCAGTTATATCTGGTTTGTAGAACAAGACTTGACTGGGTTGGGCTAAAGCCCCAACTCTTTGGCTCGGTTATACAAATCAGCTAGCTCATTTTTGCAACACTCGCCTTCTGAGTTGTCTTCACTTCGTTCGAAATGACGGAGCTCATAAAGGAAAAGCCCTCGCAAAGAGGGCTTTTTTGGATTATGGGTTGTCATAAGCTTTATACTTAAAACTTTGAGTAAAGTACAAAACTATTTCGAATAAAACAAGAAAATTCATAAAAAAAAGAAACAACGGCATCTCAGAAGAGGTGCCGTTGTTTTGGTGTATGGGATGTTTGGTTTTGTATTTATAAAATAGTTTAAATTGGAATATAAGTAGAACTTTTTGCTACTTTTCCGATGTAAAGGTTTACAACACTTACAACGCGTTCTTTTTGCCGAAAATTGGCGAAATTTGAGTAAAAATGGCGTTTTTTGATGAATTTGTATAGACTGCGGGGAGGAAGTGTACTCTGTTTCAAAAAAATGCTGGAAACCTTTAGTTTTGAAACAAATAATGGCTTTTTTTGAAATCTTTTTCTGGTACAATTGCTTTTTTTTCGTTAAAAAAGGAACTTTAGGGGTTTTTGTTGCTTTTGGCACGCTATTTGCAAGAGTAGGGCGATAAAAAAAGAAGGTGTTATATGTCTGATTTTACTAACGATGCTGAAAAGGTCTTGGCGAAAGCGCAGAGCTTGCGTGACCGTTGCTCCCATTCGTATCTGGGTGCGGCTCATTTGGCCGTTGGCCTTGTCGAGGGACCTGATGCGACCTTGAAAAAGCTTTATAAGTCCAAGGGCGTTAAAACGAACGAACTCCGCGGCAAGCTGGAGCCGTTTGTGCAGAAAATTCCGCGTATGGAAGGTGTGAATCCGGATGTGGAACCGGATAGCGACTTAAACCGTATTTTGCGTGCAGCAGTGCAGGCGGCGCGTCAAGTGAGCCGTATGGTCACGCCGGGCGATTTGCTTGTGGCCTTGATGAAGTTCTCGGGCGACCGTGGGCTATCGAAGGTCTTTGAAGATGCGCTTGGTTCTACCGAGGTGGTGGAAACTTGGCTTTCGGACCCGTTTGCGGGTGCCGCGAATGCCGAGGAACAGTCTCCGCTTAAACTGTATGGTCGTGAACTTGTCGAAATGGCGGCGGACGGAAAGCTCTCGCCGGTGATTGGCCGTGAAGAAGAAATCCGCCGTGTGATTTTGATTTTGAGCCGTAAGACGAAGAATAATCCGTGCTTGGTCGGTGAACCTGGCGTGGGTAAGACCGCTATTGTCGAAGGCCTTGCCGAACGTATTTACCGTGGCGACGTGCCGGATGCGTTGAAGGGCAAGAAGGTTTTTGCGCTGGATTTGTCGGCCTTGATGGCTGGAGCCAAGTATCGTGGTGACTTTGAAGAGCGTCTCAAAGCTGTTATTGATGCTATCGAAGAAGATGGCAATACTCTTATGTTCATCGACGAACTCCATAACATTGTGGGGGCGGGCAAGACCGAGGGCTCCATGGACTTGGGCAATATGCTCAAACCGAAGCTCGCTCGTGGCGAACTCCATTGCATTGGTGCAACGACGACGCAGGAATACCGCAAGTACATTGAAAAGGATTCCGCTTTGGAACGACGTTTCCAGCCGGTGCAGGTGAACGAGCCGAGCGAAGACGAAGCGATTTCGATTTTGCGAGGTATTAAGGATGGCTTTGATGCCCACCACGGTGTGCGTCTGCACGACAACGCGCTTGTGGCTGCGGTGAAACTTTCGAGCCGTTACATCAGTGATAGGTTTTTGCCGGATAAGGCCATTGACTTGATTGACGAGGCCGCAAGCCTTGTGAAAACGCAGATGGACACGGTACCGGAAGCGCTCGATACCTTGCAGCGTAAGGAACTCCAGATGAAAATCGAGGAGCAGGCCTTGTCGAAGGAAACTGATGCAAATAGCGTGAAGCGCTTGAAAGAACTCCGTGAAGATTTGGCTGTGACTGATGCTGCGGTCAAGCAGATGCAGGAACGCTGGCAAGACCGTCGTGCCGCATTTGCCGAAGTGCAAGACTTGAAGAAATCATTGAAGGCGGCAAAGGACGAGATGGAACAGGCGGAAGCCCGTTACGACTTGAACCGTGCTGCGGAACTCAAGTACAATAAGATCGTGAACATCGAAAAGGAACTTGCCCAGAAGACCGAAGCGCTCCGCAAGAGTGCCGAAGAAGGTGGTTTGAGCGAAGAAGTCACGGAAGAGACGATTGCGCTTGTGGTAAGCCGTTGGACGGGCATTCCGGTGACAAAACTTTGCGAAGGCGAAAAGGCAAAGTTGTTGCACTTGGACGAACGTCTGCATGCCCGCGTCATTGGCCAGGACGAGGCTGTCGAAGCAGTGTCGGAAGCTATTTTGCGTAACCGTAGCGGTCTCTCCCGCGAGAATGCGCCGATTGGTAGTTTCCTCTTCTTGGGCCCGACGGGCGTGGGCAAGACGGAACTTGCGAAGGCGTTGGCTGTGGAACTTTTCGATAGCGAAAACGCACTTGTCCGTATCGACATGAGCGAATACATGGAAAAGCATAGCGTAAGCCGTTTGATTGGTGCTCCTCCGGGATACGTGGGGTACGAAGAAGGCGGCCAGCTGACCGAAGCTGTGCGTACGCATCCGTACTGTGTGATTTTGCTGGACGAAATCGAGAAGGCGCACCCGGACGTGTTCAACACTTTGTTGCAAGTGCTTGACGATGGACGTTTGACGGACGGCAAGGGCCGTACGGTGAACTTCAAGAACACCTTGATTTTGATGACCTCGAACTTGGGTGCCGAGAAGTTCCGCTTGAGTGCTGCTTCTGCAAAGAACGGCATCCCGCCGCAGGTTGCGCTTTCGGATGTCGAAGCCGACTTGCATGCGTTCTTCCGCCCGGAATTTTTGAACCGCCTGGACGAAGTGCTTGTGTTCCAGAGCCTCTCGAAGAAGCAGATTCGTGAAATCGTGAAACTCAAATTTGCGGACTTGGCAAAGCGTGCGGCTCGCCAGGACTTGGTGCTTACGCTTTCGGATGCGGCGCTTGATGCGATTGCGGAAGGCGCTTACCAGCCGGAATTCGGCGCTCGCCCGATACAGCGTTACATCGAACGCAACATTGAACGCCCGCTCAGTCACGCAATCCTCTCGGGAACCGTGAGTGCAGCAAAGCCCGCCGTGGTGGATTACCAGGACGGAGTGTTTGTGGTGAAGTAATAGACGAAAGAACGCACCTTTGGTGCTACAGACGAGAGACGAAAGATTGTTAGTTAGACTACGAAATTACGATTGCTTTTTTCTCTCGTCTTTCGTCTAAAGCGAGCTTTGCGAACGTTCTCTCGTCTAATTAAAGAGCTGTCATGACGTAGAGACCTATCGTCTTTACGTCATTGTTCTTTTCTTGCATGACGCCGACATCAAAGTCAATGCGAATGTGAGTGCCGCCGAACGTCAGTTCGATTTTGGGGATGATATCTATCATGAAGTCATCGCGGAAATTTCCGACGCTAGTGGAGGACGTGACTTCAATGAACAATCGAAAAACTTGTCCGAAAACAATAGTCGGAATCATGGATGCCGAGAATTTTACGTATCCGTCTTCGCCAGTAGCTCCATCAAGGAACCCTGCACGGAGTTCATAGTAGTTTGCAAAACATTTAGAAATGAAATTCTGTGTTCCGATAGTAAAAACGATTGCACTTGCATTGACGTCGCTCAAGTCCAGATAACCATCCAATGCGATGAAGGAGCTGGGTTTGTAGCGGTAGCGACCACCAATGTCTAAGGCCGTGTGTATATTATCTAATTTGTTATAAGTGTTGACATCGAGTTTTGCACCGACGTCAAATTGCTTGTTCAGTCGCGTCGTAAAGTTGAGCGGAAACAGAACGTCTGAATTGAACGCGGAACGAATCCCAAGACCGACACCGATTTGGGGGGATGGACGACTTTCGGGACCGAAAGTGTAGCGCATGTCCCATAGATGGTCCAGAGCAAAAGAATTTGTAACCAAAAGGGCGAATAGTAGGCAAAGAATGCGTTTCATGATTATCAAAGTTAGATAAATCATCTGGTAAAAGCTAAATTTACATGCGTAAAATGGAGGTATTTGTGGTCGAACCGCGTCCAGAACTTTCAAAACTTTCCGATTACGTCCCTGGCAAGTCCATCGACGAGATTCGTGAACGTTATGGTCTTAAAAATGTTGTAAAGCTTGCGTCTAACGAAAACCCGTTGGGTGCTTCCCCGAAGGCGGTGGAAGCGTTCCACGAAATTGCAAATTCGTTGCACTTGTACCCGCGCGGCGATGCCCCGAAGCTAATTGATGCCATTGCAAAGATGTATGGCGTGCAGACGAACCAGATTGTGATTGGCAACGGTTCCGATGAAATTATCGACATGGTGGGCAAGGCTTTTATCCGTCAAGGCGACAACTGCGTGGGCATTACGCCGACGTTCTCCGTCTATAAATTTACGACGCTTTCGAACGGAGCCGATTTTATTGGCGTGGGCGAAGGTGAAGAAAAGACTTCGCTGGATAAGCTTGTGGCTGCCGTCAACGACAAGACCCGTGTGGCTTTCATTTGCAACCCGAACAACCCGACCGGACACTATTACACCGAAGCGGAAATCCGCAGCTTCCTTGCGAAGGTGCCGTCGAACGTTCTTGTGTTCTTGGACGAAGCTTACGCTGAATTTGCAACGGCCGCCGATTATCCGAAGATGGCTCCGCTGCTTTCGGAATACCCGAACTTGTTCCTGAACCGTACATTCAGCAAGATTTACGGCTTGGCTGGGCTCCGCGTGGGTTATGCGATGGCAAGCGTTGAAGTTGTCCGTGCGATGTGGAAAATCAAGCCGCCGTTTGACGTGAACCAGGCTGCTCAGGTGGCCGCTGTGGCTGCTCTTTCTGATACCGATCACGTCGAAACGACCCGCAAGAACAACGCTGTTGGCTTTGAATACTTGAACTGCGAACTAGGTGCGCTTGGCTTTAAGGTGCTCCCGACGCAGGCAAACTTTATCTGCGTACGCATCGGTGAACGTGCCAAGGAACTTGTTTCGTTCTTGGAACAGAACGGTATGATCGTCCGTGGCCTCACGAGCTTTGGCATGCCGGAACACATCCGCATCACGGTCGGCAAGCCCGAAGAAAACGAACTCCTCGTTTCGCTTGTCAAGAAGTGGGTCGGCTAGGAGTTTGCTATGGAAAATCGCGAAATTGCAAAGGCCGGTGTCGCTCCCGAGGATCTGGAACTCCTGAAGATTGCGCTCAAGACGGCGGAACTTGCCGAAGAGAACATCCTCAAGTTTTACCAGAACGATGTGGGCGTCGAATGGAAGGCGGATAAGACTCCCGTGACGATTGCGGACAAGGGGACGGAAGAACTGGCTCGCAAATTCTGGGCGAAGGAAACGCCCGGCTTTGGCGTCATTGGCGAAGAATTCGGCATTGAAAGCCCGGATGCAGAATACCAGTGGGTGATTGACCCGATTGACGGAACTAAATCGTTTATTCACGGAGTGCCTTTGTTCGGAACGCTCATTGGGCTGTGGCATAAAAATGTTCCGATTGCGAGCGTGATTCGCTTGCCGGCGATGAAGAGTGCCGTGTGGGCGGTGAATGGCGGCGGTGCTTTTTTGGACGGTCGCGAAGTTCGCGCTTCGAAGGTGTCGCAGTTGAGCGATGCTCTCGTGCTTTCGGGAACGGTCAACACGATGGAAGACAAGGGCTTTGGCGAAGGCTTTACGAAGCTCCGTCACAGTGCCCGCTTGCATCGCGGCTGGGGTGATTGCTACGGCTATTACCTTGTGGCCGCAGGCCGTGCCGAAATCATGGTGGATCCGGTCGTATCGATGTGGGACATTGCTCCGTTCCCGCTCTTGATGAAGGAAGCGGGCGGCAAGTTCAGCACCATTGATGGCAAGACTGAGCTCTTTGATGCCAACGGCAAGCCCACGGCTCCGATTTACGAAGGCTTCACGAGCATCGCGACGAACGGGCTGTTGCACAATGCTGCACTTGATTGCTTGAAGAAGTAAGATTTCTCGCATACAAAGTAGTTTTTAATAAATTGTATGAAAAGAATCCTTATAGGCTTGCTAGTTCTTGTTCTTTGCTGTAATGGTATGGGCGAAGAACCGGTCAAAGAAAGCTATTTGCCCTATGGAATGACTTTTCATGCTTCTTATGTGTATCCGACTACTGCGGAAATATCTCTGTTTGATATTCGATCAGGGACTGAAACGGACGCTTTTCATGTAGGCAATTTATTTGATGTCTATTTTGGATTTGATCCGCTTCATATTAGTATTGATCCTGATAAAGTTTCTGATGAGGCTCTATTTTCTTTGGGTGGAGCTTTAGTGATGGGCTTGATTGTAGGGGCGTTTGATGGACATGCTCCTTCAAATAAGGTTTTAGAAGTGTTAGGCTATATACTTCTAGGAGTCCCTGTATATGCTTGGTGCGGAAACCTTTATATACCTTTAGTTCCTAAATCATGGTTGGGATTGACGGATCAAAGTCATATTATCACTCATGTTATTTATGAACGAGGATTTCATCTGCGCAGTTTTACATACGTGAATGATATTGGTTTGCGGTGGTCCCCAATGCGAACAGTTTATTTTGAAGCCGGCGTTCGTTTGGAGAAAAATTTTGCAGATGATTTTAAGAGCAAATTTTTCTTCCAGATAGGGGGAGCTGGAACAAGTAAATAGCTTATCTTTCTAAGATTAGTCCCTATAACCTAACTCTTAAACACTAAACTTTACTGGATCCTATCGGTCTCCCGGCTCGGTGGTTCGACAGGCTCACCAACCTTAATTCGGGGCTAAAGACATTAATGGCTTCGCATTTGAATAAGGCTCCCTCCAGGATGACATCACTAAGTTCTATCAACTGACTTTACTGGATCCTTCCACCTTCGGTGTCAGGATGACGTTTTGCTAGTAACTAGTATCTAGTAACTAGTAACTGCGGCGAAGCCGCAATTTACCACATCGTTGTATAGCTTACTGAATCTGGGGCGAACGTGAATGTTATCGTCCCTTTTTTTGCGGTGTTGATGTAGGGGATGTTTAGCGAATCGAGGCGGTCGGTGACTTGCTTGTGCGGGTGGCGGAACCTGTTCTTGCGACCGCTCGGGATGATGGCGTACGTGGGGGAGACTGCGTTCAAGAACGGTACGCTGCTGGATGTTTTGGAACCGTGATGTCCGAGTTTCAGCACGTCGCTTTTCAGATAAGCGTCTGTTTTCATGATTTCTTTTTCGCCTTTGACAGTGAGGTCTCCGGTGAGAACGGCGGAATGCCCGAACCCTTTGAGTCGAAGCGTGATGCTCCCTTCGTTGGCTTCGACGCAAACGTCGTTTCTCGGGTGGATGGTGCGCATTTCGAAGAAATTTTCTTTCCATAGGATGCCGCGATGGATTTTGCGGATGGGGATGTTCCGCTTGCGGGCTTCGCTGAGAATTTGTTGCCAATCGGGTTTGCTTTCGTTCATGGAGCAATCGCTTGTCCAAAGTTCCTTGACGGGGAACATTTTCAAAATAGATTTGGCACCGCCGAAATGGTCCTTGTCGGGGTGCGTGATGATGAGTGCGTCGAGTTCGCTTACGCCAATGTGGTGCAAGAACGGAACGATGATATCTTTACCGGAATCTTGGCGGCTGTTGTCGCCTGCATCGATGAGAAAATGTCTGCCGGATGGCGTCTTGACGAGGTGGCTGTCGCCTTGCCCGACATCAATGGTTGTGAGCGTCCACGACGGGTGCAACACTTCGCGATAGCTTTCAAATGCGAATAAAACGGCGACGGTTAAAATGCATAAAAACGCGTATTTGCGGGCGATGTAATTCTTGTAGCAAACGGGCAAAAGCAGAATCAAGATTCCGAGCGCAAGCAGTACCGCAGGCGAGAACGGTCCGATGGTCATCGAGGCGGCGGCAGAGTCCGAGAGTATTCGCGTCAAAAGCGAGGCGAGCCGTAAAAAGAATCTCGCGGCAGCGCAGAACGTTCCACAGATAAAGTCAAATGGCGAAAGTTGCGCAAAAAGACCTGCCTGCATGCCGAGCGAAATCGCAGGTACGATGATGATGTTTCCGAACCAGGCGAACGGCGAAAGCGTCTTGAAGTGATGAATCAAAAAAGGTGCTGTAGCAAGCGTTGCGCAAAGCGTAACATAAGTCGGATCGACAGCGAACGCTTGAATCTTTTGCCAAAGCTTATTTTGTTTAAAACGGTCGGGCAACAGCTTTGTCGGGTTGTGCGGCGTTCCGATGATGATGCCTGCGGTGGCGGCAAACGAAAGCTGGAATCCCGGATTCCAGATGACGCTTGGCTCCGGCAATATGATGAGGAGCAGCGCAACGCCCAAGCTATTGAGCGTATTGGCGGGTTTCCCGAACAAAGTGCCGATTTGCGGGATGGCGAACATCATGACCGCACGGCGCACGGCTGGCGAACCGCCCGTAACGGGAACGTAAATCGCAAGGAGTGTCACGGCGATGATGATAACGATTTTATGGGGAAGTCCGGTCGCTTTCAAGAAAATCATGAGCATTCCGGCGAGCAAAACCACATGAAAACCGCTGATTGCAAGCACGTGCACAAGCCCTGACCGCTGGAAATCGCTACGCAGCACTTCTGGAATGCCCGAGCGGTCGCCCGCCAAGAGTCCCATCAAAAGTCCTGTCTCTGCGGGGTCGAGAAACTTCGCAAATCGCCGTTGCAAAAATTGCCTGAAGTGAAAAAAGCTCCGTTCGAACGTCCAATCGCCGCTGTAAGCGGTCCAGCGTTTGAACTTGCCGTAGGCGGCAAGTCCCTGCGAATTTAGCCAGTTTTGCGTGTCAAAAGCACCGGGAACGCTTGGCGGCGTCACCGGGTACCACGAGGCGTCGAAGCAGATGGAATCGCCTGGCAGGGGGAGGTTCGGCAGGTTCCGCTTTTCGGTCAGTCGCACCTTGTAATGAGCCTTGCGCGCATTTCCTGGCGCATTTCCGATAGCGGTCTTCTCGGCATCACGCGAAACGTTGATGATAAACGCTGTTCCTTTGGGGCGGGGGAGCCGCGTTTCTATTATCCCGCAGCCGGAATTGCTGACAATCTCCGTTTGGCCAACAGCTTGGCTATCCATGGGTTGCCACCCCCCCAATATTCCTTCGTGAACGACAATTCCCGTAGCCATAGTGACGAAAATCACCCATTGAAGGTGTCGCCTAAAAAAATGTGTGAGCAAAAACACCCCTCCGAGCAAGAATATGGCGAATTTGTGTTCTTCGAGGGCGGCAATCGTTGCTGTGAGGGCTAGTGCGCTTACGAGAGCTGGTTTTCCATCAAGCGGTGCGATAAGGTTTTTTGATGCTATAATTATTTTTTCTTTAATATTTTTCTTCATTTTCTCAATTCTTTTGTATTTTATGTGAGTCTCTATTTTATACACGCATTTGAGGAGTGTTTTGGTCGGTGTTTTATGAAAAAATTTTGTAAAAAGTGGATGTGGGTTTATTGTATTATGCTTTTTTGGGGGGCATGCCTTTTGACGGCGTGTTCTGAATTGGTCGATGCCGATAGTGAAAGAATCCTTCCTCCCGACCCGGAAAGAGTGGTTGTTCACAAAATTTTTCCGAACGATATGGCAAAAAACGATTCGGTGGCGGTTAATTTGGCTCGCGGAATAATGCTGGTTGTACATCCCAAAGCATCGTATCAACTTTCTTTTGAAGTCGATTCGACGCAGCCGGTTCCAGAATTGCAACTGTTCCGCACGTTCCCCATCGAAGGAGAAACGAATCGCGTGGGATATACAAAGGTGCGTACTTTGTCACCTCAAGTTGTTGGAAATCGTTATGTGTATTCTTTTGTTTGTCAAGAGAATAAAATGTCGATATGGTTTACTACGCTAGGTGTTGATGGAAATTATTATGAAGGGAAGGTGAAAGATATCCATTTTACCGGGACCGGAATTTACAATGATCATTTCTCTATTAATTTGATTGCTGTCGGTTCCTTAAGAAAAACGGAAGATGGCATGGGTATAGACCAATTGTCCCGTAAAATGTTGGATGTATTTCGTGAAAAGTTTTATGGCGTGACGATTGATACGATTTACGTGCGCTATGCTCATGAACATCCGACTTTGGGCAGTAAATATCCTCAGGATAAGCCATGGGTGGCTGGAGCCAGTTCGAAAGATTATTTTGTCAGTGAACTTGCTGGTTGGCCAGAAGATGGTCTTCGCAATGCACTGAGTATTATTTTGGTTCATGGTATCAACGAAGACGATATTATGGGATTTTCTCATTTGTTTCCGGGGATCCTCGGTGCAGGCAAGGAAGTGTCTGTTGTTATTGGCGAAAACGTTAGGAGGTCGTCTGGCGAAATGGAACAGCTGTCTTCGAAAAGTATTGTCATGACGGCTGTTCACGAGACGGGTCACTTCTTTGGATTGCGCCATACTTCGACAACAAGGCGGGATCTGAGTCAGGTTGCGATGTTGGATGAAGGAGAGTCTGCTCCAGTGGGCGATTTATCCAATGTGGAAGACGGCTTGACGGATACGCCGTTTTGTAGATACGTGCTGGAAAGTGGGCTTTATCGGCAGGCGGGGGAACAAGAATTTGCTCGTAGCGATATCTTTTTCTTGAACAGTCCGAAATACTTGGCGAAATCGAAGCTTTATGAATGCCCTGATTTGGAAAATATTATGTTTCCTGTGACGGTCAATGAAGACATAAATGTTTCGTTTTCGAAACAGCAGATGGAGCTGGTTCGCTCGTCGTTAATGATTATCCCGCATTAAAAAATGAAAGCTTCTCAATTTTCTGAAAATGCGCAACTGATTGCGTTTGTGCTGCAAAAGGGTTCTGAATGGAATCTCGAAGTGATTGAACTTCTTGAAAAGACGTGGGGACCGCTTCGCCACAAGGGGCGGCTCTTTGCGTTTGATAAGACGGATTACTATAAGCCTGAAATGGGTGATAATTTGTATCGCGGTGTTGTTTCTTTTGAGAAGGAAATTCCGCCCGAGACGATTGCTGAAGAGAAAGAACGCAGTAATGCTTTGGAATTGACGACTGCATCGGCATCGGCTCCGGAATTACGCCACGTGAATATAGACATTGGCTATATGGATATGGACAAAGTTGTGCTGCCGAGCTATAAGCGTGGGCCGTTCAAGCTTTATGCTGGAAAAGGCGTGTGGCTTGACATGCTTTTGACGTATGCGAAAGGCGTTTTCCATCCGACATCGTGGGCGTTCGATGACTTTGTAAGGAATCCCTACCAGCATGACTTACAACTGATTCGCGAAAAATTCAAGAAAGCGCGCAAGTAGTTTTGTCCAGACTGAATTTTGAGCATCTTCGAAGACGAGGGTGCTTTTTTTGTATATGCAACAGAGTGTAGTATATGTAAAATTTTTATGGACAAAATTATAAAAAATGGCTAAATTTTGATAAAAACTTTAACTTTGTAGCATAAATCACTTGACTTTTTTAAGAAATACAAGTATATTTTGGGGTATGAACCCGATTGTCGAATATTCCGATTTCCGCAAGTACATGCGAGACTTCTACGAAGACCGCAAACTGCGCTCTGCGTTCTCTTGGCGTGAGTTCTCCAAGAATGCGGGCTTCTCTTCGCCTTCGTATATGAAAGTCGTATGCGACGGGAAAAGCAAACTGAGCCGTATCGGTGTGGAACGCACTGGTGCTGCGATGGGGCTTTCGGGCTTTGAGATGGATTACTTCAGGGCGATGGTCCAGTTCGGCCAGGCCGAAACTGAAGAAAAGAAAACTGAAGCCTACAAAAAAATGATTGCCATTGCTAAGACGTACAAGGTGCGTACGTTGGAAGGCGAGTTGTTCCAGTATTATGATACGTGGCGTAATCCCGTGCTTAGGGAACTCGCGCCGATCATGCCGGGGGCGACTCCTGGCGAAATGGCGAAGATGTGCTATCCGGAGATTTCTGCGGCTGAGGTGCGCGACTCTCTCGACTTCCTCACGAAATCGGGGCTCCTGAAAAAAGTGGACGGAAATTTCGAGCAGTCCGAAACGTCGGTGAAAGGAACCACGGATGCAACAAGGCTTGCCCTGAGAGGGATGCATCGCGAAATGTCCAAATTAGCGACGCCCGCCTTGGATCTTCCGAAAGAAGTTCGTAATTTTAGTGGTGTTACCATGGGGCTCTCACGTGAGTCTTACCGCAAAATTGAAGGTGTGTTGGACGAATGCCGCCGACAGATTATCGATATTGCGGCCGAAGAAAAAAATATTGAACAGGTTTACCGATTGAATTTGCAGCTTTTCCCGCTTACCAAGAACGTCAAGGAGGGCAACGATGAACAAGTTTAAGAAAAAAAAGACTATGCCTTTGACTTTGCCTGTAATCCTTTGCATTTGCGCAGCTCTGTTTGTTGTTGGTTGCGGTGATTCCGGAACGTTTGCAGGTACTTCCGAAGAAGGGAACGAAATGGCGGAAAAAATTCCGTCGAGTTCTTCAGCGGATGAATCGTCTTCGTCCGGCGGTGACGAAGAATCTTCAAGCAGTTCGCTAAAGTGGTCTAGCGCTGTTTCTTCGTCTTCAAAAGGCGTCGCTTTGAGCAGCAGCGAAGTTGCCAGTAGCAGTTCGCAGAAGTTGTCGAGCAGTTCGCAAAAAGACAATACGCCAAATTATTCGAGCAGTCTTTCTGACGGTAAAACGCAGACTCCGCCTATATTCGAGCAAGATCCGAATTCCCGTTCGCTGGATTCATACCTGAAACAGTTTAAACTGGATTCAGCATCGTTCGATGGTGCGGTCTTGTCGGCAAAGTTTGATGTTTCAGAGAGTGTAAATCCAAGTGATCCGATAACGAATCCGCCTTCGGCATCGGCTACGGAATTTGATGGACCTTGGCCACACAAGTTCGTAAAGCAGAATATTGCAGCGTTGGAGCAGTTCTTCCCGATGGCTGTCAAGGAATATTCTGACATTGTCAATGCGATAAAGAACGATTCTTTGGATGCAGGTTGCGGACTTTATATGTTGAATATTTATGGTGATGGAAAAGCGGCTGGATTCGTCTTGGCGGATATCGCGAAAGATACGATTACTGTGTTGGATGTTTCGGCAGGCCATTGCGAGTCTTCGTCTGGGAAAATGGAACGATTCTTGTTCTATTACTGTGGAGAAATCGATAACCGTCCCGAAATTGTTCACGTACCTGTTGAAAATAATTGGTCTGGCAAGTGCCCTGTTTTAGAAACTAGGGATGAATGGATTAAGGAAAGCTCCCGCACGCCATAAAAGAATTTAAAAATTAAGGAGAAGTCATCATGGAACCGATAAAGTATATCGGCGCTGCCTTGGTTGCGGCCGCCGCGTTAGGATTCGTCGCTTGCAATAATGATAGTGTCAATGCTCCCGATTTCAGTGGCTCGAATTCTTCGGCTGTTGAACAACGTAATCAACAGACTTCTTCGAGTTCATTTGCAAAACGTGAACCCGGTTCCAGCGGCGATGTCGCATTGTCGAGCGACGAAAAGATTGTAACACAGAGTTCATCCTCTGTTGCGATTTCCAGTTCTGGTAAAATTGAAACATGCAAGCATGTAACTGATATTGTGTGCGAACCATGCCCCCCGGGTGAAAAATGCAGTTGCCATCCTTGTGATTCGAATAAAGAATTTAAAAGTTATGATTGTAGTTCGGGTGTAGAACTTCATTGCGAAAATGGGGAATGGCTAACTCCTAAGCAGTTCTGCCCTAATGGACGCTGGACAACATCCTGTAACGGACTTATGCTCCATAATCCCGTTTGCTGTACAGAAAAAGAAACGTGCGTTGAAGTCAGCGGAAAAGTTTGTGCACCTTGTATGGAGGGGTATAAGTGCCCGTGCAATCCATGCGACTCTACGAAAGACAAGTCTGCTATTGATTGCAGTACGGGCAAGCCGCTTGTTTGCAAAGATGGAGAATGGAGCTTCCTTATTGAACAAAAATCTTCGTCCTCGGTAACGGCAAAAAGTTCTTCGTCGATTGCTGCGTTGAGCTCAAGTGCAATGGCAGCCTGCAAGCACATCTCGGATTACGATGGCATGACCGCTCAAGGGAATTGCGTGAATCAGAACGGAACTTCCGCTGTCGATTGCGTTACCGGTGGCAATTACCAATGCAAAAACAACAACTGGACGAAAGTTTCTTGCTTGAATATCAAACCGGACGAATGCAAGCCGGGAATGGGCGGCTGCGGTTATCGCCTTTGCGAACCGAATGGCATTAAGGAAATTGCTGACTGCGAAAATAGCGTGACATACGTTTGCAATGGCGAATCTTGGGTAGTCAAGAAAACGGAAGAAAATCAGCGTTGTGCTCGCGGCGAATTGGAATACTGCAATGCGTGTTTTGAAGAAGGTAAATTCGAAGGCCATTATCAATGCGTTAAAGGCAAGTGGCAGAAAATGGGCGTGGGTGACGAAATCTGCGAACACATTACCGATCTCGAATGCAAAATCGGCGAAGGAAAATGTGGTGCATGCGAGACTCCTAAAAAAGGCGAAAAATATGAAGTGAATGATTGTACTACAGGTGAACGCTTTGTTTGTCAAAATGGATTCTGGGCTGCGCTAGTAGTCGATTGCAACGCGTTGATTCCAGAGTGCGGCTATAGCGAATATGATCTTTGCATGAAGCATAACCTCACGGAATACTGCAATGGCAAATGGCTGGATGAACCATGTGACACGGATTCCAGCAGGGACTTGGTCGTCTATGAAAATGGGAAAAAGCTGACAAACCGAGGCGGCAACTACATCTGCGTCAATGGCAAGTGGATTGAACGTTTCAGGTATTACGAATGCGGCGAAAAAGAAGATTGCGTGCCAGAATCCGTACGCTGCCAGGCAAGCCCGGCTATCGGTACCGCTTGCAATAACGAAGGCGTACCCGCCGAATTTGATGGCTGCACGCTCATTTGCAGCGGCGGTGCTTACTTGTACGCCCCGCCGCCGACATGGTGATTGAATTTATATGCGAAAAGCGGCGCTGTGGCGCCGCTTTATGCATGGTCGGTAAGTTAAGTACCTGTTCTATGGAGACTGCTAAATTTTCGGCCCTTTGGGGAAAGGCATGGGGTCATGTACGATTGGCCGGGGAATTTCGACTTGCGGAAATTCGGGTTTGTGCTTTTCCCAATCGCCAATACCTTTCTCGTGGGGACCCTTTTCTTTGTTAATCAAGTTCTCTTTGACAATGCCCTTGTTTTCGTTTTGATTTTTGATGTTCATTTTTTGCTGAACGATTTCCTGCTGAACGTCCTTGATTTCAGCTTGGGCGTTTGCTCTGATGTCCGAGAGAATTTGTTGCCTTGCACGTTTGCGTTCTTCGCGTAAACGTTGCCAGTTTTCTTTTTCTTTCAGTCCAAGGTCTGGTGCACCCTGCGTGATTTCTGTCTTTTCAGCGGGTATTGCGATATCAGATTCCGGTTGTGCGCACGGAACCGTCACGAATGCTGAGCAGGTCAGTAATGCGGTGAGTGTACTTGTGTTTTTCATAGCGTTAACCTTGAAAAGACTCGAAAAAGAAGGGCGACGTTTTTGCCGCCGCCCTGAGAATAAGCTTTAGACTTATTCAGCCTTTACAACGGCCTTTTCTTCTTTGACGGTTTCTTTTTCAGCCTTTTGAGCTTCGCGTTCTGCGCGCTTGGCGTCCATTTCTGCCTTCTTAGCTTCCATCTCAGCCTTGTGAGCTTCGCGTTCGGCTTTCAAGGCCTCTTCGCGTTCTGCACGCTGTGCATCAAGTTCAGCTTTCTTTGCTTCCATCTCGGCCTTCTTGGCTTCGATTTCTGCTTTGTGGGCTTCGCGTTCGGCCTTCAATGCTTCTTCGCGTTCGGCACGCTTGGCATCGAGTTCAGCCTTTTTGGCTTCCATTTCAGCTTTCTTTGCTTCGATTTCGGCCTTCTTGGCTTCCATTTCTGCCTTGCGGGCTTCGCGTTCAGCCTTCATGGCTTCTTCACGTTCTGCACGCTTGGCGTCGAGTTCAGCCTTCTTGGCTTCCATTTCGGCCTTCTTTGCTTCGCGTTCGGCCTTGCGAGCTTCTTCGCGTTCTGCGCGCTTTGCTTCTTCTTCGGCACGCTTGGCTTCCATTTCAGCCTTCTTTGCTTCGCGTTCAGCCTTCAATGCTTCTTCGCGTTCTGCGCGCTTTGCTTCTTCTTCAGCTTTCTTTGCTTCGTGTTCGGCCTTTTTGGCTTCCATTTCTGCCTTGCGGGCTTCGCGTTCAGCCTTAAGTTCTTCTTCGGTCTTCGGGGTCGGCGGGAAAATGTCGGCGACTGGCGGTTTCGGCGGTTCTACCTTGAGTTCGTCCTTGTCGAGCTTGATTTTGTCCAAGAGTCCCTTGCGGGCTTCTTTGCGTTCGTCGCGCATTTTCTTGAACTCGTTCTTGTCAGCTTTGTCTTTTGCGACTTCGGTCTTCACTTCAGTAGAGATTTCCTTGGCAACGTCTGCCTTTACGTCGGTGGAAATATCGCTCTTGGCCGATGCTGTGGCAAAAAAGGCGAGAGTGGAGAGGGTTAAGATGGTAACGAATTTGGATTTCATAGTATTCCTTGTGATTTAGGTTTAAATTCTTGTTTTCGCCTTGTTTGTAGCAAGAACTGTGCCAATTATTTAAAAGTGCCGAATTTTAGCGAATTTCACGTGTTTTTCCTGAAATCTTTGAAAGGAGGCTCTTAAATCCCATAAAAAAACGAGAGCTTTTGCCTCGCTGGGGAGAATAGTCCCGATTTTTCATTGATATGGAGTTACTTATTTTTGAGTTAATAGTTTTGAGTTACTAGTTACTAGAAAGATTTTAAGATGAAATTTTCCGAATGCAAAAAACTAGTATCTAGTAACTTGTCACTTGCTTTCGTCGCGAGACTTTTGTATCTTACCCCTATAACTTATTATATCGTTCCTTTGATCCTTTACATATTATCCCGGGCAGGGGCCGCTGAAACGTGAAAAAAGGCGGGCATGCGCTTTTTAGGGAGGCGTTATGCTTCTTAGGGTCTTGGGAATTTCCCTTTTAACATTGTTGTTGTCAGTTGTGGAGGCGCGCTCGGTGAAGGCTGCGCTGGGAACAGCGGATAAATTGTCGGGTACGGTGACGCTTGATTTTGTCGATGTAGCGATTGCAGAGGTGGCGCGGACGCTTTCGCTTGCCTATGGCACGCCGATTTTGGCGGATAACGTGGGCGATGTGAAGGTGACTTTCCATCTGGAGGGGGTGAGCCTTTTCGAGGGACTTTCCGCATTGTGTGCGGCGAACGGCCTTGCCGTGGTCGAGGAGGGGCGTGTATTCCATATTCGCCGAGCGCATGTGCAGGGGGATGCTTATATCGCTCTCTTGGATTCGGGGGTTATCGTTTCGGTCAAGAACATGAACGTGCGGGATTTTGTGAAGGAGTTCAGCCTGAATACAGGTACGAATGCGCTTGTGGATCATGATGTCGATGGAACTGTTTCTGGAAATTTGAGATATATGGTTCCAGAAATTGCATTTCGCGTATTGATGGAGTCGAACGGGTTTAAGGTACGTGGGGAACACGGTTGTTTACGGGTGTCGCGGCCGAAGGTGTCTGGGGATGGTTCGGGAGTTTCAGGCAAAGCGTCGGTGGATGACGCTGAAATTTCGGTGGAGCGTGCGGGCGACCTTTATTCGGTGGATTTGCAGTCGGTTCCGCTAAAGGCTGCGCTCAAGGCGATTGCGGACGAGGCTGGTCTCAACTTAGCGGTGTATGGCAACATGGACGAAACGGTTCAAATGACATTCAAGGATGTTACGTTGCCGGAACTTTTAGCATCGCTTTTTCGGGGGAGCGCGTTCACGTTCCGTTTGGATTCGATGTCGCTGCTGGTTTCAGAAGATGGGGCAACGAAGGCGCTTGCAGATTTGCGAGTTTATCCGTTAAAGCATGTTTCTCCAGAAAAAGCATCGGCACAGCTTACGAAGTTCATGAAAAGTACGGAACTAAATGTCTCGGAATATCGGGAGCAGAATGCACTTGTGCTCGGGGGCTCGCCGCATGCACTTGGGCGTGCTACAGAACTACTGAAGATGATTGACGTGCCGCAAATGCAGGTGACGCTTGCTTGCATGATTGTGGAATTCCGTAAGGGGCGCGGCTTTGCGATTGGTGTGCGGAGCGGGGCTGCGCGGAACGTGGGGGAGCGCGATATCCAGGCGCGGGGATTCTTTGATTTTTTAGGGAAGGATATTTCGAAATCGGGTGCGTTCGGGAAGATTGGAATTTTGCCGGACCGCTTTGAGTTGGAACTTTCGTCGATGGAAGAGAACAACGAGGCGCGGGTACTTGCGCGACCGCGAGTGACTACTCTCAACGGCAATAAGGCAGAGCTCAACGTGACGAATACGGTCTATTACCTTATTAGTCAGGTTTCGTCGGACGGTTACCCGATTACGGATTACCGCTCGTTCAACGATGGCATTTCGCTCGAACTCACGCCGACAATGACGCAGGACGGATTGATTACGCTTGCGGTTGCGCCTGAAATCAAGACGGCAGGCAGGAGCTCGGGGGATGGACCGCGGGATATCAGTTCCCGCAATATGAATACGACTGTTGTGTTGCGGGATGGCGAGACGCTTTGTTTGGGCGGGCTCATCCGCAAGAATAAAACGGAGGTACGGTCGGCGGTGCCGTTTTTCGGGAGCATCCCTTTGCTTGGGCGCTTGTTCAGCTACACGTCCGAAGAAGAAGAGGAGAGCGAACTTGCAATATTCATCACGCCGAGTGTGGATGTTAGACGGGAGAACGGCTCTGCGAGCCTACAGTCGAAAGAGGCGAATGCTGCGGGGCTGCTTGCAGATCCATAGCTGAGAGGTGATAGAAATTAAGAATATAACCAATGACTAATAACTAATAACTAATAACCAATGACCAACAACATATTTTTATGGAATAAGCGAATTGCGCCTGTCTCGGCGCGTATGATGACGTGGGAGGTGACGACTGCATTTGACGGAATGCTCACGGAAACGGAATTGCAGAAACGCTTTGACGAGGACTTTCAAGGTGTGCAATCCGCTTGTGATGTCAATATGGGATGTTCGGAAAATCGGGTACTCTTTTGGCCGCTTGTTTCGTTCAATGCATCGGATGGTCGTCGCCATCGTTATCTTGTTGCCATCGCAAATGAACCGTTGTTACCTTATCGCAAAAAATTCGATCGTTGCTTGCCAATACAAGTTACGCTTTATGGGATTGCGGATAAAATACTGCGCGAAGAACAAGTAGATTTTGTGGGCGTTGGATATATGGAAAATAGAGCTGAGATTGTTTCTCGAAATGACGGGAATTTGTTGTTCGTTACCCTTTGGAATAAAACTTTGTACATACTCGTTTTCATGAAGGGTCGTTTGTGTCATTGGTCGGAGGAATGTGGATATGGGAAATCCTTTGACGAACTGTGTCGGGATCGTATTGTGCATTTTAAAGAATTCCTGCAATCGGACGAATTGTTCGAAAATGCGGGAGTTTTTGACGAAGTTCTTGCGAATTGCGACCGGATGGAAAATCAGGAAGAACTATTTCGTTTGGGCGCCCGTGATCCGTTTTGGCGCCACTTGGACTTGGACGTGTGCGAATCGATGAAAAAATGTGAAAAACATCGTTTGACGCTTGTCGTTGTTGTTGCGACTTTCTTGATGCTTGTCTTTTGGTTGGTATTTCCGCTTTTGGAAATCGGCGAAACTCCAAAGCTCGGATTAATGAACGATGTTGCTTCGGTTGAACTGGATTTGCCTCCGTCGGAAATTGTCGATTTGCTGGCGTGGGCGAAGGGTCATCGTGATTTGATTCCTGCGGGTTGGGGAGGAATGCGTGACGGCTCCAAGGACGGTCGAAAATCCTGTAGCTTGCCTGATTTTAAGTTGCTCGGAATAGTTGGGGACCGTGCTGTTCTCGTTGAAACATCGGTTAGCGAAAAGAAAATATTGACGATGGACGATTCGCTTGATTCTTATCGCATAAAAGCGATTGGTCGAAATAATGTGGTGTTGCGTTGTGGAGGTAAGGAGGTGCGGTATGAAGTCGGTGCGAGGTAACGTTCTCCCGCTTGTGCTCGGGCTTCTTTTGGTGCAGTCTATTCTTGTAACGTCGATGCTCCGTTTGCCAGGACCGCTCCGTCAGACGGTTGCGCTTGTCGCAAAAGAAACGCAAGAGATGTATTTGGCGGAATCTGCGGTTTTATCAAAACTGAATGGATTCCCAGAGGGCTATTTTACGGATGTTCCGCCTGTTGAAAGCCGCGTTTTGGGACCGTGGATGTTATGGCAAACGGTGTGGCGCACGGAAGGTCCTGTCAACAAGTTCCAGTTCCGTTTGGGGAACGCTTATTCGCAATTTCCGACATCGGAATGGATGCGTTGCGCCGTTTTGCTGGAGCATAATTTGCACGAAAATATAATGCATGCGAAAAACTTGAAAAATCTTTCGGGAAACCGCCGTTTTTTTCGGCTGGATTCATCGGGCGTGCAGGGGGCTTTTGCTTTTAACGTGAGTGGAGGCGATTTGACGCTTGATCTTGGCGGGAATGAGTTTCTGGGCGGTATTCCCAAGTCGTTTTTGGCTCATTCGTTTATGGCAAATGTTGAGGGCGATGTCAAGATTCGCGGGACTGCCCATTTTGATACTCTTCGAATTTATGCGACGGGAACGGTCTTGTTGCAGGGAAGTGTGTCTGCCGACTATGCCGAAATCTTCGGGCTTGCAGGGGTTGCAGTGACCGGTAAGGTTTCGTTTGCGGGGATGCTACTTTCAAAGCAAAGTATTGAAATTTCGGACCGTGCGAAACTGAATTTCCCTAGCATCGCTGTTGCGGTTGGTTATCGCGGAAACCGTTTTGCGTTGTATGGAAAATCGGTTTTTGAAGGCTTGGCAATTGCTCCTTCGGGAACTTTTGAACGAGATTCTTCGACAACAATGCTAGATTCGACAAAAGCGCTTTTGCCATTTTGTATGGATTCCCAGCCTGTCGTGTTTGCCCGGAGGCGCTTGTGAATCTTTCTCGTCATTCCGAGGGCTTTACTTTACCCGAAGTCTGCGTGGCGCTGGTGGTTTTTCTCGTTGGAACGGCATCATTGCTTGGTTGTTGGACCTTTTTCAATCGCGAAGTTGCCGATGAACGCTTCCGGTTGGAGCTGTTTTACGACGTGGAAAATGCGATGGAATCGTTGATTATGGAACGTCCTTTATGCGCGGACTCCCTTGTGATGTTGGATGCTGTAATCGCTCGCTTAACTTTTGTTCCCGGTAACAACCGTCTTATGTGGGCCGTTGCGGAGCGATATGGCTTTAGATTTAAACGTTTGGTGCGATGCCGGTGAGGTGCAGATGAAAAGTCTATCACGGATAAATGGTTTTACTTTTTTAGAAATGCTTGTTGCGATGACTGTTGCCGCCATCCTTACTGCAGTCTCGTTGAACGTTTATTCGGTAATTCACCAAGGGACTCTAAAAACGGTGTACCACTATGGGCAGTTCGTCGGTGAAATGGTTGATGAACTTCGTTGCCGCACTCGTTTTGTGCGAGGACTGCCACCTTGCGACGGTGTTCCATGTGAAGGTTCTTTTTGTGAATCCCAGATGAATATCCGCCAACGGTTTTGAACTTTACTGATTAATAACTAATGACCAATAACCAACAACTAAACAAACAAAAAGCCCCGCAATGCGGGGCGTCTTGAATCTCGGAGGCTTAAGCGACCTGTGACCTGCGTCACTAGTTCGTTGCCTGTTCTTCCACGTTTTCGGAGCGCTTGATGGCCTTGTGGATTTCAATCAAGTTGCTGATGTAGTGCATAAAGGACAGCACGCTCACTGAAAGGAAACCGATAGCGTAAAGCGCGAGGAACGGGCCGATAATCCATTTGCTGGCGTTGATGTATTCGAGCAAACCGAAGATGCAATAGACACCGACGATAAGTTCGAGGAGTGCCATCCACGGGAACTTCTGTGCGTAATGGCTAATGGCCTTTTTCTTGGAGTCGCCGCTCTTCGGGGTGCGGACGAAGCTACCCTTGGTGCCAAGCACTGCGGCGAACACGGCACGGGAATTGCTCACCGCGATGCCTACGCCAAGAGCCATCAGAATGGGCAGCGAAAGCAGGCGGACCTTCCAACCGGTATAGCCGGAACAACGCTGTGCGACAAAGTAAAGAACAGAAGGAGCGATTGCCGCAAGGAAGATAAAGATGAATCCGATGGTGTAGGCCCAAGCGGGGAGATGGGCGACCGGTTCAAAGAAAGCGAGGAGCGGCCAAGCGCAAAGTGCGGTAAACAACATGCAAGGGTGAATCGAGTAGTGTGTTGTGTGGAGGATGGCTCCGAGCTTCACGCGGAACGGAACCTTGGAACGCAACACCTTCGGCAAAATCTTGATGGCCGTTTGGATGGAACCCTTTGCCCAGCGGAACTGCTGTGCCTTGAACGCGTTGATGTCGTTGGGGAGTTCGGCTGGAACAATCACGTCGAACACGAACTTCATCTTCCAACCGGCAAGCTGGGACCGGTACGAAAGGTCCATGTCTTCGGTGAGCGTATCACCTTCCCAACCGCCACCGCCATAGATGGCGTCCTTGCGCCAGATGCCTGCAGTGCCGTTGAAGTTCATGAACAACTTGCCCCAGCTACGTGCGGATTGTTCTACGACAAAGTGACCGTCGATACCGATAGACTGCGCCAGCGTAAGACCGGATTCAGTGCGGTTCAAGTGGCCCCAGCGACCTTGTACGAGCCCGACCTGCGGGTCCATGACGAGGTAGGGAACCGTCTTGAGGAGGAAGTCTTTCTCCGGAACGAAGTCCGCATCGAAGATGGCGAGGAATTCACCCTTGGCGACTGCCATGCCTTCCTTGAGGGCGCCCGCCTTGAAGTCCTTGCGGTTCGTGCGGTGGATGAGCTTGATATCGTAGCCACGGGCGGCAAGTTCTGCAACTTTCTTCTTGGTGACTTCGTAACATTCGTCGGTAGAATCGTCCAGAACCTGAATTTCGTGTTTGTCCTTGGGGTAGTCGATAGCGCAGACTGCTTCTAGAAGTCGTTCGACGCAGTTGGCTTCGTTAAATACCGGAAGCTGGGTCGTGACCTGCGGGAGGTCTGCCATGGAATGTTCACGGTAGAATTTCAGAATGGTTTTGCGGTCGGAAAGTCGAGTGTGGCGGCTGTTCTTGAGGAATAGGTAGATGCTGTAATAGCAGCTAAATCCGTAAATCACCAATCCCACGCCTGCAATCACATAGACGACGAACATTGTGTATAAGAGTATTGTACTCATTCTACTATATACCTTTTGCACTTACTGAAGTGTTTGGCGCCAAATATAGAAACGCAATGTGAACTTTGCTACATTTTAAAGGAAATTTAGTCCAATTTTCGCTCTGGAAAGCATATTTTTACATACTTATGAATAGACTTTTTTACAATGGCGTTTTATGCTGAAAAATACAGAAAAACGCAATAAAAATTTAACATCCCCAATCGCCCGCTGGATAGAAGTAAATCGGGAAACCGCAGGTTTTACAGATTCTTTACGTAAATTGCTCATGTACGCCTGCGTGGAATGGATCCGCCGTGGGACATCGGCGCTCCTCACTCCCGAGGAGGCTCTTTCAAAGATAGTCTGTTGTTCGCTCCCCGAGTTTCCGGTGGGGGAATGGGCCGAAAGTCCCGAAAAATACATGGACGAAATCGCCGATTTTTGCGAAAAGGCGAAAGTTTTGCCCTTGCCTGCTGCTCTTCAGGGGGAGATTCCTTCCGTTTTGGACCTTCGCGGGGTGAAATGCCCTCTCAATGCAGCCCGTTCGAGAATCGTCATGTCGGGTTATCCGGCTGGCCGGACGCTGAAAATCCTCCTCGATGATGGCTCTCCCATCGAAAATGTGCCCGGTTCGCTGGTTGCGGACGGCCATAAAGTACTATCCCGCGAAAAAAAAAGCAATTATTGGGAAATCTCTGTGGTCAAAATGGATTCAAGAGTATAGATTGTTTATGTGGAAAACAGAGTATTAGTTATAGGCGATGAATTGTTCGGTTCCAAGGGCGAAGCGGCGAACCGTTTTGTGGAAGCGGTGCTATGCAAGGAACCCAGCCGTCCTATACAGTTTTCCCTGAATGTGCCTGTGGCGGTATCGCTTTCGCAACTCAGGACACGCCTTTCTTCTGATGTTATCGGGAAAAATGCCGGCCGCATTATTGTAGGGCTCGGACTACGTGAATTGAATAATGGCGGGGCCGACGGTGCTTCTGTCGCCAATCTATTGATGCTCCTGGTGAACGAACTCGTGAACAAGACTCAATCGCGCTTGTTTTTGCTCACGATTCCCTCGGATATGTTCCCGATTGCCGTAAATGAGGTCGAATATTTAAATATGGGAATTCGCGAAGTCTGTGCGGCGAACAAAAACCGCATTACGTTGCTTGATTTTGCGAAATTTGCCGAGGAATTCAAGGAAAAACAGATGGAACGCGGCAAGTTCGGGCGGAGCCTTTTCATGGAAAATGGCGAACCGACGTCGCTTTGCTGCATGTTTTTGGCCTTGTATTTGCAGGATAAACTCGTAAAAGATTTAAAGGAGATATAAATATGGGTCTTTTTGACAATCGTTTTGCTAGTAAAAACGCGGCCATGAGCCGTGCTTTCTCCATTGATTCCGAAAAGGATCGGAAAAAACGGGTTTCGCCTCGCGAACCGGCCGCCCCCAAGATGGGAATCTGCGACAAGTGCCACAAGGAAGCACTGTTGCGCTCTTACCGCTCCAAGGAAATGTCTATGTCCGATGGTGCCGCAAGCTTTGGCACGGTGGTGAAGCACCTCTGCGAAGACTGTGCCCCGCGCTCCAAGCGCTTCGAAGATACGAACGTCGCCCCGATGGATAAAAAGCAAGTCAAGAACCTTATGCGCTCTGCAAAGAAGGGGTTGCTGTAAAAAATATTTTATAAAAAAATCTTACTCCCCTTAACGAAATTGAAGTAAATTCTTAAATTTGGGTCTCGATTTTATATATGGAGACCTTAAATGTCTGATATTCACGCCAAGGAATCCGTCAAACAGTATTTGGCAGGCGTCGCTTCGACGATCACCCCGGAAATCGTTCGTTCGCTGAAGCGCGGCTATACGCGTAAGGATTTTACTAGCGATTTGATGTCGGGCTTGATTGTCGGCATTTTAGCTCTTCCTTTGGCGATTGCATTTGCGATTGCATCCGGCGTGGGTCCGGAACAGGGCCTCTACACGGCCATTATCGCGGGTTTCATCATTTCATTGTTGGGTGGTTCCCGCTACCAGATTGGCGGCCCCACGGGCGCTTTCATCGTTATCGTTTATGGCATTGTGTCGCAGTACGGCTACGACGGCCTTGCATCGGCGACGCTTTTGGCGGGTATTTTCCTCGTCATTTTCGGCCTTGCCAAGTTCGGTGCGATTATCAAGTTCATCCCGTACCCGGTGACGGTGGGGTTCACGGCGGGTATCGCTATTATCATTGCGCTTGGCCAGGTGCCGAACTTCTTCGGCCTCACGTTTGCGGGCGCTGACCCGGCTGATGCCGTGGGCAAAATCAAGCTTTACGTTTCTTCTTTCGGTTCCATGAACGTCTATTCCGTGATTGTGGGCGTGATTGCTCTCGCGGTCTGCATTTTGTGGCCGAAGATTACCACGAAAGTTCCGGGTTCTTTAATTGCGATTATCGTTGCGACGGTGATGGTGAAGGTTCTTGGTTGGGACGATCCGGTGAACGGTCACGGCGTGGTGACGATTGGCATGAAGAACCACATCCCGAGCGGCTTCCCGGTACCGCACCTCCCGAATATCAGCCTTGAAATGATGCAGAAGGTGTTCCAGCCGGCTTTGACCATTGCCATGCTCGGAGCCATTGAATCGCTCCTTTCTGCAGTGGTGGCCGACGGTATGACGAGTACCAAGCACCGCTCCAACACGGAACTTTTCGGCCAGGGTGTGGCAAACATCTTGAGCCCGATTTTTGGCGGTATCCCGGCAACGGGTGCTATCGCCCGTACCGCGACGAACATCCGTAACGGTGCCGTGAGCCCGATTTCTGGCCTTGTTCACGCTGTCGTACTCTTGCTCATTATGCTTGTGCTCGGCAAGTATGCCGAAATGATTCCGATGGCAGCCCTTGCCGCAGTGCTTTTCCAGGTGGCGTTCAACATGTGCGGTTACCGCAGCGTCATCAAGATGTTCAAGGCTCCGAAGAGCGACGTGACTGTGATGCTTGTGGCATTCTTCCTCACGGTGATTATCGACCTTACGGTCGCTATCGAAGTGGGCGTGCTTCTCGCTGCTGTGCTCTTTATCAAGCGCATGAGCGATGTGGCCGAAGTGGAATCGGTGACTTCTGCTCTCAAGGAAGACGACGAAGAAGCGGCTCACAACGAACTTTCTCGTCAGGTGCCGAAGGGTGTGGTTGTCTATGAACTTGCGGGTTCTCTATTCTTTGGCGCTGTTGACAAGTTCAAGGAAACGATGAACCGCATCTCTGAAAAGCCGAAGATTTTGATTTTGCGCATGCGCAGTGTTTCGAGCATTGATGCGGCCGGTATCAACATGATTGAAGATTTGCTCAACCGTTGCAATAGCGAAGGCACTCAGCTTTTGTTAAGTGGTGTGCATGCTCAGCCGGTGGTGGCGTTGACTCGTGCCGGTGTACTTGCCCAGCTCGGCGAAGAGAATGCTCTCGGTAATATCGATGCCGCCCTCAACCGCGCCCGCGAACTTTTGGGCCTCCCGATTGTTGATGCATCTCACGAAGATGTTCAAGCTCCGACGGTGTCTTGGGAAAAGAGTCTCGACAAGCCGTGGATGCCGGAAGAATCTAATGCTGCAATCGCCGAAGAAACGCCGGAAGTTATTGCCGAACGCATGATGGACGAACCCATCAAAAAAATAGAAGAAAACAAAAATTAGGGTGATTTGTTCCACTTTTTTGTGGAAAATAATAAGGTTGTAAGAAACAAGCTGTTTTGTACAAATTATTTAGGTGACCAGAATCAAATTGTTTTGTTCGTATATACAGAATATTTTAAAAATATTTTGGCTTTTCGAAAAAATTTATTAAATTAAAAAATGTAGATGGAATTGAACTCTACAGATAACGAGATGAGAATGGGTTATTGGGACGAAAACCATATTTCGGAAGACGATCCGAAGCGAACATCCTTTGAAGGGTTCGTGGTGAATTTTGTCGTAGCTTTTAGCGGCTGCGCACTTTTGTTCCTTTTGAATATAATGTAAGTTGTTGAAACAGCCCGCTTTACGCGGCTTTTTTTTTTGCCCTGGAAATGCTGTAAGCAAATGGTTTGTCTTGGATGGGTAAGAAGATTGTAAAATATTCTAAACTATTCCGATTTGGACTTTAAATTTGAAAATTTTTTTTCACATTTGCGGATTTATCACGTACATTAAAGGAGTCGATGGTTGCCTCCATTGGCAAGGAAGGAGAAAGCGACGAGATAATCGTTTGGGTGTGTTGGGGTCAGAAGGAGCATTGCTCGTGAGTTAACACGTAGCTGAGACTACGATTTGGGTTAACGAGTGGAAATGAGAAAAAATCACAGCAATGCTAAAAACCCGTCGGAGCGATCCGGCGGGTTCTTTTTTCTATTGGCTGTTTTTAGTGCTTGACTATGAAATTATGCTTGTTTTTGGCGGGGCGGCCGAGCAGGTTGAGGTCCCTTGATTTTGCCGGATTGAACCTCGGGCGGCGATTGCCAGATATAATGGCTGTGGAGTATTTTTCACTGGGGACGAAGAATAGGGTGAACGTGCTTTGGTAACCTCCGAGAATCTTTTTGGTGGCAGTAAGCGTGTCGCTTCTCATTTCGTATTCGTAAGTGGCGCGAATTTCGTTTTGGGGGTAATCGTCGTATTCGTAACACTTGCTTTCGTTTGCTGAGTCACGAACGATATAGGCCTTTATTCCTGATTCGGTTGTGTATAAAGTATCGTTTCGGATGTAAACTCTGTGTTCGTAGGTATTTAGACCATCGGGGCTTTTATTTCCTGATGAATCGAGATATGAAACAACGTAAAAGACGGAGTCTTTTGTTTCGTAAATCAGGTATTCAATGATTGGAGGATTGCCTTTGCCTTCTCGTCGAACTCTTTTGAAATCGCCTTCTTGCGTAATAGTGGTCTTGACTCCATTGGCCATAAAGTTAAGGGAATCTCGATTTAGGACTTTGATCTCCCAATTGTCAGAGCCGTGTTTTTTGGTGTATGTTTTGGCACTGTCAATATAAGTGCCTGTGTAGTAATACTTGTTGTTCTCGTACTCCGTGCTGTGGCCGGAATCCGCATACTGGAGGTAAATGCTGTCAACAAGGAAGTTCTTGTAAACCTCTGTTGTTAGCTCGCTAGATGTTGGGTATTCTTTGGTAAAAATGTCAAAGGTGGCACGGAGGCAATCGATAGCGAATGCGTTTAGTGCTCCCAAAGTAATGATAAGGATAAGTTTTTTCATATAGAAGAATATACAAAATCTTATTTGCATAAATAAAATAAGGCGACCGAAGCCGCCTTTTTATAGTATTGTCATGCCCGTCACTTTGTCCCCCCGGTTAGAGCCTGCCCCGGACTGGTTCCGGGGTGCCGGGTTTGTATTGTCATTCCCGCCTCCGAGCGGGAATCTCCCTCTCGTCTAAAGACTGCTCATCAGTCGCTTTTTGGCGGGGCTGTCTGGGAGCGGGAGGAACGTCTCTTGTGCAAAGGAGCGCATGAGCATTTCCTGGGCGGCCTTTTTCGGGATGCCGCGGCTTACGAGGTAGAACATCTGTTCGGCATCGAGTTCGCCGACGGTGTTGCCGTGGGTGCATTCCACGTCATCGTGATAAATCTTGAGGACGGGCTTCACGGAGACGCTTGCATCTTCGCTCATGAGGATGGTGTTCACGAGCTGGCTGGAGTTGACGCCTGTGCAGTCGTAACCGACGATGACGCTTCCGTCGTAGCTCACGCGTGCTGAACCGGAAAGCAGGTTGCGGGCTAGCTGGGTGCTCACCGTGCGTGGTGCTTCGTGGTAAATCGTGAGGCGGCTGTGCTGCGAGGCTTCGCCATCGAGAATGTGGAGGCTGCGGTAATCGAAGTTGGCGCCTTCGCCTTTGAGGTGGCATTCGATGCTGATGCGGCCAATTGCTGTATCCTTGCAGATGCTGGAGAATCGGACGTTGGCGCCTGCGGCCTGGTTGATGTTGAAATGCCTAAAGCGGAGCGGCAAATCGCAAGCCGGGTTTGCAAAGAAGATTTCCACGTCTGCATTTTCGCCAACGTTGATGTCGAAGCGTTCGGCGGCAATGTCGTGCGTGACCTTGTTGTCGAGAATTTCGAGGCTCACCTTGGCGCCTTTGCCGATGTCAAGGACGGTGTGGCCAAAGTCGTTGTTGCACTTGAGCATCGCCATTTCGTCGGCGCCGTCTGCGATTTCGCGAATCATGGGGCGGGCGTTGTTTGCAATCGGGAGGAGGGCTGCAAAGTCGGATTCTTTGATGGCCGGGGCATTTTCAGCCGGGGACTGCGCGGCGGTCTCGTTTGCTGCGGGGGCTGCCGCTGGGTTTGCTGCTGAAGATGCCGCAAAATCCGTGCCCATAAATTCCGGGGTCGGGATTTTGGCAACCGGGAAGAACGACCAAAGTTCGTTATTGCGCTTGGGCATGCCTATTTCGCGGAGGCGTGCTATTGCCTGTTCCGCGGTGGGCAAGTTCTGTATAAATTCAGATGTTGCAGTGCTCATTAGGCTTCCTCAATCCAGTCGTAACCTTGGTCTTCGAGCTTGAGGGCAAGTTCCGGGCCGCCGCTCAAGATGATTTTGCCGTGACGGAGCACGTGGACGTAAGTGGGCTTGATGTAGTCCAAAAGGCGCTGGTAATGCGTCACGAGAATCACAGCCTTTTCGGGCGACATGATGTGATTGATTCCGTTTGCCACGATGCGGAGGGCGTCAATGTCGAGGCCGGAGTCCGTTTCGTCGAGGAAGCTCACCTTCGGATCGAGTATTGCCATCTGGAGAATTTCGTTACGCTTCTTTTCTCCACCGCTCATGCCGTCGTTCACGCCGCGTTCACGATAGCGTTCGTCCATTTCGAGCAAGTTCATCTTTTCTTCGCAGAGCTTCTTGAAGTCTTCGTCGCTCATTTCGGGCTGGCCGAGGAAAGCGCGCTTGCTGTTGAGCGCCATCTTCAAGAATTCCACGTTGTTCACGCCCGGAATTTCGGTCGGGTACTGCGTGCTGATAAAGAGGCCGGAATTGGCGCGTTCGTTGATTTCCATTTCGAGCAAGTTCTTGCCGTCGAGTTCGACGGAACCGCCATCGACATGGTAAGCGGGGTGCCCTGCAATCACTTTGGAGAGCGTGCTTTTGCCGGAGCCGTTCGGGCCCATGATGGCGTGGACTTCTCCCGGCTTGACCTCCAGATTGATCCCTTTCAGGATTTGGGTGCCGTCTTCGATACTTGCTTTAAGGTTCTTGATGGATAACATATTTCCTCTTTAATTTTAAAATCTTGTTGGGCTTAGCCGAAATCGTCCATGGCTCCGAAGTCATCGTCTGGAACGTAGGGCTCGTCATCGGGGACGTATGGCTCTTCGTTCGGGTCGTATGGCGGTTCTTCGGGTGGTTCGCTTGATGCGTACTGCTCGTCGCCATCGAATGGAGGCGGGGCTTCCATCTCCGGAGGCATTTCGGACTGTGCCGGGGATTGCGCGGGGACCTGCTGCGAAATTGCGGACGGCGCTGGCTGCGCGTTGTTGAACTGCGCGGCGTTCCCTCCGTTCATCGCAAGCTCGTTAATTTCAGTGTAAAGCTCGATGAGCGGTGTTTTGCTCTGGATAATCTGCTCGGCGAAAACGTCCGGCGTAATGGCCGAAATCTTGCGCTTCTTGGAAATCGTCTGGATGCCCTGCGTGAACTTGTTCAACTGCATACGGAGACGCATGCCCGCTTCGGATTCAAGCGGGATGAGCTTTTTGTAACGGTCACACAGGTTGAGTGTGAGCACCGCCAAAGTGTCGTAAAATTCGAGAATTTCGTTCGGCGTTTTCCATGTCTCGTCGGGGAGTTGTTCCAAGAAAAGTTGCAACTGCGGTGAAAGCGATTCGTACAAGACTCTCGGCGAGAATGCGCCCGTCTCTGCGTACTGCGCGAGAATCGACTGGATAAATTCATCAATCAGCGGAGAATCGAAAATTTGGATTCCGCTTGCGGCAAAGTCCATGTCGAAGTATTCTGCGGCGCGGTCGAGAAGCGTGGGGTTACGGAATAGCAAGTTCGCAAAACGCACTTCAATCGGCGAGAGCAATTCCCATGGGACGCTCACTTGCGGCGCTGCGGGCTGTTCGGCTGCTATTGGCGCCTTTTCGCGTTTCGGGTGTGCGACCTTGATTCCTGCGAGCGAACGCGTGGTGCTGTAACGCTCGGAAACGAGTTTCAAATACTGATTGCGGAGTTCCGGATTCTCGATGCTCTTGATAAGCGTCTTTGCTTGCGTGATGAACGCGGCTCGGTCTTCGGGACTGTTGTTCGGCATTGTTCGTCCGAGATAGCTGAGCCAGTCTTCGGCGGTGCGGAGCGCTCTTCTGAAAGCGTCCGGGCCTTGTTCGTTCACGAAGTTGTCCGGGTCAATCTTGGTGCCGTCCGGTCGCGAAAGTGCAAAAACTTTTGGCGAAAGGCCTTTGGGCAGCACGATTTCGAGACTGCGGCGCGTGGCATTTTGCCCGGCGGCGTCTCCATCAAATACAAGGTAAGCGGTCTTTGCGTAGCGGGCGAGAATGCTTGCGTGATTCTCGGTAAGCGCCGTACCCGAGGCGGCCACGACGTTCTGCACTCCGCTTTGGTAAAGGCTGATGAGGTCAAAATATCCTTCGACGATAATGACCGCATTCTCCTTCATGATGGCGTTTCGGCTGTGGTTCAACCCGAAGAGAATATCGCGCTTGCTGTAAAGCGCTGTTTCCGGGCTGTTCATGTATTTTGCCGGCTTGAAGTTTCCGTTTGTTGCTGGGTCACTTAAGTCTCGACCGCCAAAGGCGACAACGACTCCCGAGAGATTCTGGATGGCAATCATCAAGCGATCGCGGAACTTGTCTGCGATACCGCCATTTTCTTTTTCGACGGCAAGCCCAGCCTTGACGCAGTCGCGTGGCGAAAACCCGTTGCGTGCGGCGTAGCCAATTAAACCTTCGCGTCCCGTGGGAGCGTAGCCGATGTGGAACTGCTTGCGCGTCTCGGGCGAGACATGACGCTTGTTCAAATACTCCAACGCTTTGGGGCTTAACGTGAGCTGTTGCTCGAACCATTCGCAGGCGAGCTCGTTCAGCTTGCGGACCATCGTGCGTTCTTCGAGTACTTCGGTATTGACGTTGTTGCCGAGGTTCGGAAGTGCAAAACCCACAAAGTTTGCAACCCATTCTACAGCGCCCTTGAAGTCGAGTTTCTCGTGTTCTTGGATGAACTTGAAAACATCGCCACCCGCACCGCATGCAAAGCACTTGTAAATGCCCAGCGTGGAATTTACCGACATGGACGGGGAGTGGTCATCGTGGAATGGGCACACGCCGACGTATTTGTTGACCCCGCTTTTTTTGAGCGGCAAGAACTGCTGGATGACCAACGCGATATCCGCTTGGTTCTTGAGTTCTTGGATGATTTCGTCGGAGTAGAAAGGCATGCGCCAAATGTAGAAATTTTGCCGTTGGCAGTAGGAAGTAGACAGTAGACAGTAGGCGGTAGAATGTGGCGCGGACGCGTCATCCACGGATTCAGTCATTCTCGATCTTGTCATCCTCGGAGCAACGCGGAGGGGATCCAGTGAAGTCTTGATTTGGCAATGTCATTCAGAACCCTTTGTCACCCAGGACTTGTTCTAGGAGGGAATCGCTTATATTGTTTTGCTTTATATAGCTTTTATCTATAATATTTGTTTTGTATTTAATTTTTTTATAATTTATCCCTACAAAAGGAGCTTGAATGAGAAAATTATTTTTTGCGGTATCGCTTATCATTGTCCTTGTTGCCTGTGGCGACGATAAGTCCTCATCCCCTAAAGGATTACCCGATGAAGTTGCTGATATGGACGAACTTGAAGAAATCAAGTGCAATATGTCAACAATCGGTGCTGTTGTTTACGTGAATAGCAAAAGTAAAAATTACGAATGCGATGGCGACGAATGGTTTGAATCATATAATCAAAAAAAGTCCAGTTCGTCTGTGAAATTGTTGTCTAGTAGCAGTGTCGCCCTAAGCGGGACAAGCGGAATGTCAAGTAGTTCTGCTAAATCTTCAAGTTCGTCTGTTAAGTCTAATGTCGTTCATGTTGTAGGTAGTGTATATGATTCTATTGCGAATACCCTCAAAGATTTGCGCGATGGTCAAGTATATAGAACCGTGAGAATAGGTGATCAAATTTGGATGGCTGAAAATCTGAACTACGCTTATTTACAACCGACTCAAGAATTGGATTCCAGCAGTTTTTGTTACAACGATTCGCTTGAGTATTGTGAAAAATATGGTCGACTGTATTTATGGAGTGCCGCAATGGATAGTGTGGGTGAGTTTAGTGAAAATAGTAAGACATGTGGTTTAAATAGAAAGTGTAATTTTATTTCTCCCGTACGTGGAATTTGTCCTGATGGTTGGTATATTCCTTCGTATACGGATTTTTTATTTTATTTGAATCATGCTGTAGGTGGTAAAGAAACCGCCGCTAGGGAACTGAAATCTTCAAATGATTGGAAATACAAAGGTGGACTTGATAAGGCTGGTTTTTCTGTGCTCCCTGCTGGCTATAGGGCCTACAATGGGGAATTCGTGGAAAAGGGGACTTTTGCTGGTCTTTGGACTGACGGTATGTTGTACGAAAGATCTACACTCATGGTATTTCGCTATGATAGAGACGATATTTCTGATGTAGATTATGACAGAAGTTATGCTTTTTCTGTTCGTTGTTTAAAGAATATACAAGAAGAAAATGAGGGCGTTTCTTCGAGTTCGTCTTCCATAAATGAAACTGAAAAAAATAATGATTCAAATTCTTCAAGTTCAAGATTTGGTTGTAAAACTGAAACGGAAGATGATTGTGAATATGGATTATTAACTGATGAGCGAGACGGCCAAAGTTATAGGACTGTGAAAATCGGAAATCAGTGGTGGATGGCTGAAAATTTGAACTACGCATATTTGCAACCAACGGAAGATTTGGATTCTAGTAGTTTTTGTTTTAAAGAAACCGATAATTATTGTGGAATATATGGGCGGTTGTACATGTGGAGTGCCGCAATGGATAGTGCTGGCATATTCGGTTTAAATGGTAAGGACCGTGGTGATGATAAGATCTTGTATCCGGTGTATCCTGTGCGTGGTGTTTGTCCTGAGGGGTGGCATTTGCCTAGCAAAGCTGAATGGGATGTGGTGCTTGCGCTGACGGGTGGAAGTGGGGCTCTTGCGTCAGTAGAGGGATGGTGGTTGGGAAGTAAATCGGATCGCTTTGGTTTTTCTGCTTTGCCTGCCGGAAGCAAAAAATATAAATCTGAATATAACTCAGGAACAGGCCAGCTTACTGGTTTTTGGAGTTCTTCGGAATACAGTATAAATGATGCGTACTGCATGTATTTGGTTGATAAAGTTAGTTATCAAACTTTAGCGAAGGAACCTAAAAATATGGGCTACTCCGTTCGCTGCGTTAAGGACTGATTATAGTTATTAGTTGTTAGTCATTAGTTAATAGAAAAATTGTCTGGCATTCCTGCCGGACTTTTTGCATATAGTATAGTCAATTGTAAAATTTCATTCTTATTGAAAAAATATTGGACCAAATCGCTCAAAAAAGCGTGTTAATATAAAGGACGGGGAGCCGTTTTCTGTCTATGAACCCGACATTATCGGGTGTTTTAACACCGGAAAAATATGGAAAATAATATTGTGGCCGAAACGAAAAATGGCCACGGCGAAATGATTGGCGAGGCCAAAACTTTCGAAGAATACAAAGGAGCTGGAGTTTTCGCGGATCTTCTTCTCGACAGAACATTTAAGAAGGCTTTTAATCCCGACACGCAAAATAAGGTTTGCCTGATTGCGCTTTTGAACGCCGTACTTGAAGGCGAAATTGCATCACCGATTGTCGATGTGCAGTCCCGTAACAAGGAATACAGCGACGGATCGAACGAAAATCGAACTTCTGTCTTTGACTTGCACTGTATTGATTCTGCTCAGCGTAGGTTCATCATCGAAGTGCAGATTCTTTTTCAGAAAAACATAGTCAATCGTTCGATTTATTACGCCTCGCAGACGATTGTTGCTCAGGGACAACGCGGTAAAAAGTACAATTACGAATTGAATTCTGTCGTTACGGTGGTATTCATGGAGTTTAACGTGTTTGCAGATGACCGCTACATCCGCCGTGCAAAGCTTCGAGAAATGAACGGAGCTAGTATCAGTGAAACGCTCAATTTTGCATTTGTAGAACTTCCTAAGTTCAACAAGCCTTTGGATGAGCTTGAAACAACGCTTGACAAGGCGCTTTACGCTCTCAAGAACATTAAAAACATGACGCAGATGCCCAAGCAGTATGTGAATACGGTTTTCGCGCTCTTGTTTTCGACAGCGAAATTGGCTAAATTATCGAAAGAGGAACAGAAGATGATTGACGAAGCACAGAAAGCCAAGTGGGATGAATACGCAATCCATAAAGCGGCTATTGATAGCGGCTTGCAACAAGGTCTCGAACAAGGTCTCGAACAAGGTCGCGAACAAGGTCGCGAACAAGGTCGTGATCAAAGAAGTCGCGAAATTGCGAAGAAAATGCTGTTGAAAAAGAAGCCCATCGAAGAAATTACTGAATTCACGGAGCTTTCTGAAGCAGATGTTCTCGCCATCAGGGCTTCTCTCGGTCAATCGTAAATTGATGAAGTTCTTTAGTTAAAAAGTCCGGCATTCCCGCCGGACTTTTTGCATAATCACTTTAAATCTAAGTTCTGCTAACTAAGTTCTATTTACACCACCGCTTTGCTTTTCCAGCGGCCGCTCTTCCAGCGCCAAATGTTGGCGAACGAACGGTAGAATTCGTCTGCGGCCATGCCGAGCCAGAGTCCGGGGAGTCCGAGTCCAACGACAAACGCGAGGATGAGCGAAGTTGCAAGGCCGAGTGTCCACATCATGCCGCTACCGACGAGTGCTGGGAATTTGGAATCGCCTGCGGCACGGAGCGATGTGGTGACGATAAAGTTTACTGCCTTGAAGGGCTGTACGGCCACGTCGCACCAGAGGCAGATTCTGCCGAGTTTGAGCACTTCGGGATTGTCTGTGTAAAGTCTTAGCAAGTGTTCACCGAGAAGCGCTACGATGATGGCGAGCAAAAGTCCGCTGACGATGCCGATGGCGAGTGTCTGGTGAACGCGGCGGTTGGCCTTGTCGTAATCGTGTGCGCCGACGAGGTGCGCCACGAGAATTTGGTTTCCGCTGCCGAGGCCGACTCCGAGAATGACGGAGAGTGCAGCGAAGTTACCGGCAAACACGCGGGCGGTCATTGCGGTTGTGCCGATATAGACGACCATCGCGGTGATGAACACCTGGAAAAGCTGGAAACTGATGGGTTCTGCGGCGGCGGGGAGGCCGATACGGATCCAGTCGGGCAAAAGAACGCGGGTGCGTTTCCAGTCGCGGGTTTTGCTGTGGTGGTGCACTTTGAACTTGAGTACAAGCCACAGGATTCCCGAAGAAATGAGCCAGGAAAGTGCGGTTGCGAGGGCGACGCCGTGAACGCCCATTTTAGGGAGTCCGAAATATCCTTCGAGGAATACGACGTTCAAGGCTGCGTTTGTGGCAATCGTGAGAGTGTTGCCGACGAGGTTCCAGATGGTGAGGCCGTGCGTTGCGATGAGGGCTGTCAAAATGGTTTGCAGAGCGCGGAAGGCAAACCCGAACGAAACGACGCTCAAAAATTGCGTGGCGTATGCGGCGGGGGCTTCGGTGAGTCCCATCCATTGCGGAATGTTCCCGGAAAGCGGATAAACGATGAGCGTGAGCGCGACGCCGAGAAGGATGCTTCCGAACAGGACCATTGTCTGTGTGCTGCTTGCGTGGCTGTTCTGCTTGGCGCCGATGTACTGCGAAACGATGCTTGCGCCGGATTGCGAAAAGGCGTGGAGGGCGGTGAAAAGCGCTCCGAGAATGGGGAGCATGGCTCCGACGCCCGCGGCTGCGGTTTCGGAAGTGCGCGACAAGAACCAGCTGTCCATCATGGGCTGGATCATGCTCACGGCAAACGTGAGGATTAGCGGCCACGAAAGGCTGATGAGCGAGCGGTCTTTGACATCTACCTGTTTCATGTGTAAAAATCTAGAAACAAATGATAGTGTGTCAAAGGGTCGTTTTTAATAAAATGTTTTCGACTGTATCCAGTGTTTATTACTAGACGAGAGGGTACTGACAAAAGACGATAGATGCAGACGAGTGAACGGGTGATGCTCTTTTGTCATCCTGAGGGGATTCCCCCGAAGGATCCAGTTATGTCTTGAATTGGAATAAAAAGTAACAACTTCGCTATGTTCGGAATGACGGTGACTAGAGTAAAAAGATGTGGTTGCTTCGCGATGTGTCTTATGGCTGCTCGCTGTGGTGTTTTTTCGTACTGGGTACCTATAAAGCTGAAATAATGTGTTTTTTATAGGTATTGTTCTCGTTGTTTTTGAACTTGTGTACCTATAAAATTGGGAAAAAGTCTTTTTTATAGGTACTTTGTTAGTTTGTTTATGCTTAAAAACGTTAAAGTTTAGAGAAAAAGGCCATATATTTTAAGCTTTTTTTGTTTTTTTTGCTTCTTATTTTGCTGTAAACTAGAGCTGGAGGGCTATTTTCTCTGAATCGTACCTATAAAATGCGGCTTATCGTCTTTTTATAGGTACGGGTGGATAAAATCGGGTCAAAAAATTGACTTTTACTTGCTTGATAGCTGTTCTGCGAGTTTTTTCCTTGCGTCGCGGCGGATGCCCGCTTCTTCGAAACGGCGAATTTCGTCTTCGGTTTCGGGGATGATGGAGGGAATGGGGGTAGGCTTGCCGCTTTCGTCCAGAGCGACAAATGTCATGTACGCGTGGCAAATGACTTCGGGCTGCCACGAAATTTGCGGGTGGACTCCCACGACTTTGAGACCGACTTCTAATGAAGTGTTGAACACGCGGTTGACGGACGCTTTAATCGTGAGAATCGTGCCGACGGTTGCCGGCTTGAAAAAACGCACGTTGTCGATGGAAATCGTCGTGACTCTGCGCCTTGCGTGCGTGTAGGCGGCGATGCAGGCGGCTTTGTCGAGGAGCGACATCATGTGTCCACCGAAAACGAAATTGTAGGCGTTGACGTCGGAAGGGTGAACGATGTCGCGGGTTTCGACTTGAGATTGCTTGACTGTTTTTGCGTTTTCCATGCTGAAAAAATAAGTAATGTATTGGCGGTGCGGGGGCACGAATTTCTATATTCAGTGCATTATGGAAGAAAAAAAGACTTACAGAGAAGTGATGCCGGGGGAACTCCCGTGCGAAGTGCCGGAATGCGACGGCGTGATGGTGGTTGACCCTGATAACAGCTACAAACTCACCTGCGACAAATGCGGGCATATTAAAGAGTAGGAAGTAGGCGGTAGGAAGTAGACAGTGGCTGGTCAATTGTTGTTGGTCATTGGTCTGTGGTTTAAGTTGGGGCGCTTTGGCGCGATTATAATCCTTTAGTCTTTCGTCTGTAGCGAGCATGCGAGCGTTCTTTCGTCTAAATATTGAATATCCTGAGCTTCCCGTTGTTGAACATCGGGAGGAGTTTTTTGAGCTTTTAGAAAAACATCAAGTTATCATTGTCAAGGCGGATACGGGTTCTGGTAAGTCTACGCAATTGCCAAAGTTTTTGCTGGAGTGGTTTTTAGACGAGAGACGAAAGGATGCCGCCCATACCCCGGAGGGCGAAGCCCGTGCTCATACCTCAGAGCACGAAGTGCGACCCTTTAAAATCGGTGTGACGGAGCCGAGGCGTTTGGCGGCGATTTCCATTGCGGACCGTTTGCGTGAAGAACTCAAGGACGAAGAACTGGTCTCGACGAAAATTCGTTTTTGGGAGCAGGGGACGAATGAAGCTCCTATCAAGGTGATGACGGATGGTATTTTGTTGCAGGAGTTCCGCAAGGATAGGCTGTTCCGTCAGTACAATGCCATCATGATTGACGAAGCGCATGAGCGTTCGTTGAATATTGATATTTTGCTTGGCATTTTCAAGACGGTTCTTGCTCGTCGCCCTGATTTCAAGTTGATTGTCGCATCGGCAACGCTTGATGCAAAGCTATTCGAAGAATTTTACGACAACAGCTGCGTGATGGAGGCCGAAGGCCGCACGTACCCCGTGGATGTGGAATATTATTTTGGACGAGAGACGAGAGACGAGAGACGAGAGAATTGTGTCATCCTGAGCGGAATGCCGTCAGGCATGAAGTCGAAGGATCCAGTGCATGACCGCGACATCAGCGGCAAGGGCGATTCGGGGCTGATTGAAGAGGCTCGTGATGCGATTCTCGATTTGGAAACGCGCCATCGCGACCACTTGCTTTGCTTTTTGCCGACGGAACGCGACATTCAAGATTTGATGGGTGAACTTGCGCATGAGCTTGATGCAGCGACGTTTGATGTGCTGCCGCTTTATGGGCGCATGAGTCCCGACGAACAGCGACGCATTTTCAAGCATACGGGCAAGACTCGCGTGGTCTTGGCGACGAACATTGCAGAAACGTCCTTGACGATTCCGGGAATCGCTTACGTTGTCGATACGGGTATGGCCCGAATTTCGCGTTACAATGCGCAGGCGAGAATCCAGGGGCTTCCTGTCGAAGAGATTTCGAAAGCCAGCGCGCGGCAACGCACTGGACGCGCGGGGCGCGTGAAGCCCGGCGTGTGCATTCGTCTTTATTCTCCCGAGAATTTTGAAAAGCGCGATGAATTCACGGAGCCTGAAATTCGCCGTAGCAATCTCGCGAACGTGGTGCTGCAACTCCGCAGTCTCGGACTTGAACTCGAAAACTTCCCGTTCTTGCAGTCGCCTCCGCATTCGGCGTTCCGCGGCGCTTACAAGACGTTGTTTGAACTGGGTGCGCTCACCGCTGATAATTCTAGCGGTCACGTAACGAAGCTTGGCCGCGATATGACGCGCCTCCCGATGGATGTGGCGTTATCGGCAGTGCTTTTGCGTGCCCGTGATTTAGGCGTTTTGCAGCCTGCGCTTATCGTGTGCTCGGCGCTTAGCATCCAGGATCCGCGCGTGGTGCCGAACGATGAACCGGAACGCACCCGCATTCGTCAGCTGCACCGCAAATTCTGTGGCCACAAGAGCGATTTCCTTGTTTATGTTTCGATGTGGAATGCTTTTTGCACGGACTGGGACGGCAAAACTTGGAATAAACTCCGCAAATTCTGCGACAAGAACAGCATGCATTTTTTGCGCTTGCGTGAATGGGTGGATTTGTACGAACAGTTCAGCCGCATTCTCGAAGTGAAATTTGAAAATAGAGTTTGTCCGTTCGAATCGTTCCATCGCGACAATTTGCACATTGCTCTTTTGTCTGGATTCTTGGGCGGGATTGCCCACCGCGATATTGAAAACGGCTGCTACCGCTTGGTGAGCGGTCGCGAAACGCACGTGTTCCCGGGCAGCGACCTTTACGCCAAGAGCGTGGAATGGCTTTTCAGTGCCGAAGTCCGTGAAACAAGCCGCACATTCCTCACAAAAGCTGCCGAAATCAAGCCGGAATGGATTTTGCAAGTGGCAGAACCGTTCTGCACGCGTCGTTGGTTTGAACCCACGTGGAACAAGGAACGCGGCTTTGTGGAAGCGGTCGAAGAAGTAAGCTTCCGCGGACTCGTGATTAGCCGCGGCCATCGTATCGATTACGCTCGCGTGAATCCCGAGGATTGCGCCCAGATTTTCTGGCGCGAAGCGGTGGTGATGGGCGAGGTGGCACGTCCATTCCCGTTCATGACGCACAACGAACGTGTTGTCGAAAATCTCCATGCGCTTGAAGCGCGAAAACGCCAGTTCGGGCTCGCTCCCGGCGAAGATGCACTTGTGGAATACTACACGCGAATTGCGGGCAAAGTAAATTCCATCAAGACGCTTAAAGACTATATCCGCGAGCACACCGACCAGTTCCTCAAATTTGATGAGAAATATTGGCTGGACCAGTTGGATGGTGGCACGACCGGAACAACTTGGACCAGTGATGCAGACGGGTTCCGCACTGGATCCTTCGCTGCGCTCAGGATGACGAATGTAGCGCTTGGGATGACGAGTGCAGGCAACGTCATTCCGGGCTCTGACCCGGAATCGCCTTCTCGTTCTAAAAAGGAGAATCCCGATCGAGTCGGGATTGACAAACGTGCGACAAATGAGCCGAGCCCTTCTCTCGGCGGCTCCATCGAGCATTTCCGCATTGGTGAGCGCGTTGTCACTGGCGAGATGGTCTTTGATGCTACACGCGATTGCGATGGCATTACGCTCAATTTGCCTTACGATTTGCTCACCGAAATTTCTCCGGCGAAGTTTGCCATGAGCATCCAGCAATGGCGCGAATGGATGATTGAATCCGTGATTCGCGAAATGCCGAAGAGCGTCAAGAAATTGCTTGAAGCAAAACGCACCGCGATTGACGATGAATTTTATGCAGCACTCGACAACTTCCCGCATAAAGCACCGCTCTTGTTGCTTTACGAAGTACTTTCGAATACAAAGGAAATCCGCTCTGGTGCAAACGGCGCTAGCATCGACGTTCCGACAGTGAACCCGGATAAGGAAAATCATTTGCGGTTGCATTTGGTCGTTTCGAAACCCGGCTTCCCGGAACCGTATAATGTGAGCCGAAGCCGCCAAGCGGAAGCTGGCGGTGTAGGCGAGAGTGAGCGCCTGACGGCGGTTTCTGATGCAGGGGCGCGAACGGTCGCTATAGAGGTGTCGCCAGAATGGGGGTCATACCGCATGTTCCTTGCGGTTCGCCCGGCGATTGTGACGTTTGGCATTGATTTCCCGCTTGAAGATAGACGTTTTGGCTGGCGGCTTGGTGAATCGGCTCTGATGGTTTCGGAAGAATCTCGCTTTTGGCAGTCTTTCCGCAAGCGTGTGGAGGGCGGACGTCTCGAATCTGCATCGCATCTCGAAACTGCGTCGCGTTCTGCTCAACAGAAAACCCCTCTCTCCGAAGACAAAAAGCAGCTTATTGCCGACCGCTTGAATTTACTCGAAACAGGCGGCGTTTTTGCAGACAACTTTGAAACTGTGCTCAAAATTTGGGTCGCAAAATCTCTCATTGCCGACCGTCTTGATGCCAATCGCTGTGTTCGCTTTACTGGACTTGAATTTTCTCGTGGCAAAAAGATTCGCGACTTTAAAAGCCTTGCCGCAAACACCCGCAGCGAAGACGAAAAAATTCGCCTGTCGCTTGTGCGTGCTACTTACGAATCGGGGCTCATCGGTGCAGAAGCGTTTGTGAAATGCTGGAATCTTCTCAAGGATTTCAGTATAAACATGCGCAACGCGAGCGGAAAACCTTTAATCCAAAATAAAATAATCACTACAGTTCACTCTGCATACCAAAAAGATTCTACTTTGTTTGAACGACTGTCTTCCGTTGCCGAAGTTTTAAATGTCGCTCTCCTCGTGGGTGACATCGGCGCATTTGGCAATTCCGGCGCACCTCGTAATGTATCCCGCGACTCTAGCGTACCCCGCGAAAACACGGAACTTTCCGCCAATACCCTCCGTGAATATTTCCGCCCATATCTCAAGGCGCGTTACCTCAAGGATCACGAACTGAAAAATGCCCGTGAACTTCTTGGAAAAATCGACCGCATGCCAACGGATGACCCTGAATTTGCCGAACTCTACTTGCAGGCGAAGGCCTTGCTCGAAGATTTTGAAATCTTGAAATATAAGCGGAAAGGTGGCAATGTCGAAGATATCGTGGAAGAAGATGCTTTGGCGAGGCTGAAAGGCCGTTTTGGACGGCTCTAGATAGCCTTAACTACTCTCAGGGCTGTGAATTTTCTAAATTTGTCGCAATGAAATCTCTTATCCGTATATTGTTAGCCTCTTGTTTGGTGATTTTGGTCGCCTGCGAGTCGAATGACCCCGTCATTGTTACGGTGGGCGACTCTAAGTTGCACCAGTCGGAGATATACACGTACGCTCCTGATTGGGATTCCTGGGGCGATAACGAACGCATTCTGTTTTTGCAACACTGGATTGATGAAGAACTTATTTACCAGCAGGCCGTAAAAAATGGTGTTTTGAAGGATTCTACGCTGGCTCGCATGCTTGAACGCACAAAACGAAAAATTGTGGCCGATTACTACATGCAGACGTTCTTGGATACGATGATGGTGAGTGATGGTGAAAAAATCGACTTCTATCATAAAAACCAGAACTTGTACTTGAATGGCAAAACTTCGGTTTCTGGTGCCATCCTTTCGTTTGCCGACTGGAAATCTGCAGTACTGTATTACAAGGAATTCAAGAACACCAAGTTTGAATCGATTCCGCCGAACCATCGCCTAGTGAAACGCATGAGAGAATTTGACGGCGTCGATGTGACTCCGGATCCGTGCATGATACCTTCGATTCGTCGTGCTGTGGTCGGTCGCATTACCCCGATGAAGGTTTGCGACGGAGCAGCCAAGATTGCCGTTGTGACAAATCGTTTGGATTCCGCTGATGCGCGGCCGCTCGATGAAGTTATTGAAGATGTCTCTATGCATGCTTGGATTGAGCATCAGAATGTAGTCTTGAAACGACTTAAGGACGAATGGAAAACGGGAATCCCCATAATTACGAAAATGAACGTACTTAGCGAAAAGGAAAAATAATGATTAGTAATCGAATTGCCTCTCTTGTATTTGCCTTGTCTGTCGCCTGCTTTGCCGAACCTGTGTTGATGGAAGGCATTGCGGCTGTCGTGGATGGCAAGCCGATTATGCGTTCGGAGTTCATGAACAACCTTTACAGGTTCCAGGATACGCCCGAAGCGGCAAATATGACGGAACAGCAGCAAAAAGAAACAGTGCTGGACCGCATGATCGAAGAAAAAGTTTTGCTCAGCCGTATCGACCGTGACTCGATTGTGATTACGGAATCCGAAGTGGATCAGCGTGTGACTTCTCATCTCCAGTCCATAGCCGCAAGCCAGAAGATTGACATGGCGACTCTTGAAAAGGCTGTGCGTGCGCAGCTTGGCCTTTCGATGATTCAGTATCGTGAACAGCTCGGCAAACAAATTCGTAGTCATATGGAAATTTCCCGTGTGCGTCAACTCCACGTGGGTTCGATTCACCCGACCAAGAAAGAAGTGGATTTGTTCTATAAGGATTACAAGGATTCCTTGCCACGTCAGTTCAATTGCGTGCTGCTGAGTCATATCCAGATTCCGGTGAAGCCGGATTCCATGATTGTTGATTCCGTGAAGCATGTGGCGGAATTGTTGATTGATAGCTTGAACCTCGGCATCAAATTTGAGCTTTTGGCGAAGAACCACTCGCAGGACAGCTCTGCGGCAAAAGGCGGTGACCTCGGTTACTTTAAACGTGGCCTCTTGGACCCTGCTTTTGAACAAGCTATTTCTCGTTTGAAAAATGGTCATTACGCATCGACTCCGGTCAAGACGGATTTGGGTTGGCACATTGCCCGCGTGCTTGGCCGTAAAGAAGACGGTGTCCGTTCTGCACAAATTCTCTTGCGTACGATTCCGACTGCAAAGGACACTGCTGCTGTGGTGGCTCTTGCCGATTCTCTTCGCAAGTCGATCAAGACAAAAGAAGAATTTGCGAATGCCGCTAAGAAGTATAGCGAAGACAAGTCCAGCAATTTCCAGGGCGGTTTGCTCGGCTGGTTCCAGCGCAATGAAATGGAGCCCGCTTACGTCGATCCTGTCGCGAATTTGAACGTTGGTGAAATTTCGGAGCCGGTCTTGATTGATGGGGCTTATCACTTGTTCCGTTTGGATGATTCTCGCCAGGTCCGCGAACTCACGCTTGAAGAAGATTACGGCAAGATTGAGATGATGGCGGCAACGCACCTTGAAAACGAAAAGCTTGAAAAGCTTATCAAGAAGTGGCGTAAGGAAGTTCTCGTCGAAATCAGAATGACGGAATAATATGATTCATTTCACCCATGTCACGAAATCTTACGAAGCCAACTGGAAGGCGTTGAACAACGTCACGTTCCGTATAAACAAAGGCGAGTTTGTTTTCTTGACGGGGCATTCCGGTGCTGGAAAATCGACGGTGCTCAAGCTCATTTATATGGACGAACGCCCGGACGATGAACGCGGTGGCCAGGTGATGGTCAAGTTTTCGGACAACGTATTGTACGATAGCAAGAACACTCCGGACGAAAAAATCCAGGCGCTCCGCCGCAAGATGGGAATCATTTTCCAGGACTTTAAACTGTTGCCGGACCGCAATGTTTTCGAAAATGTGGCGCTTGCGCTCCGCATTGTAGGGACGCCAAGTAACAAGATTAACTCTGCCGTATTTGACGCGTTAGCACTTGTGGGAATTACGCAAAAACGCTTTGCGATGCCTTACACGCTTTCGGGCGGTGAACAGCAGCGCGTAGCGATTGCCCGTGCGATGGTGCACAATCCGTACTTGCTTTTGGCGGACGAACCGACCGGTAACCTGGACCCGAAAAACGCCGAAGAAGTGTTCTGCATTTTCAAGGAAATCAATGCCCGCGGCACGACTATTTTGATGGCAACGCATAACCCGGACTTTTATTTGAACAGCCCGTTCCGCCGTCTTGAACTCAGCCACGGCGAACTCTTGAACAGAGATATTCTGTAACAGTATCTTGTATTGAAATTTTGGAGGGTATGATTTATGCGTCGAATAGTGATTCTATGTTGTTTGATATTCTTCTGTTCCCATGCTTTTGCTGATGGCTTTTTTTTTGGAGGTGAAGGTACAGGGTGGACTGATCATGTCAATGATAAAGCGGTTTATAATGAAGATTTTAGTATGACCTTTGAAGGTGGAATTCCGGTTGGGAAAAATCTTTATCTGAATGCTGATGTATTTAGTTACCACATGATTTCGGATAGAAGTGATACGAGTCATTTTGACCATAGAGTATCAGGGATAAACTCGTTTGTTTCTTTTGCTTTCCTTCCGTTTGTTGTGTTGAGTGGTGATGGCCGCCATGATGACGATATTCTGATGAATAGCTTTTTTTGGACGTTGTTCTTGTTGAATCCAACCGTGGAATATTTCTTTTGGAAGGGCTGGGTCCCTGTATCGGTGAGTGCGGGCTATAAGATGGATTGGTTTGCTTTTAGTCCCGGTCGTAAATTCTATTTCAGACCACATGCTGATTTGAACATTAATTTTATGGTTTTAAGAGTTTCTGCATCGTATGCTTATGTGGTTACGAATACATACGAACTTAAAAGGGGACCGCGATTTTATTTGAAAGTTTATTTGGGGTGGGTGGATCGAGATCCTAGTGATTCAAAATTTTAAATAACATGTTTTCTTAAATGCAAAAAGACCGGCTCACCACCGGCCTAATTTTTTTGCAGTGTCATCCTGAGCAACGCGAAGACAACCCAGAAAGCGAGTGTCGCAGCCATGCGTGCATGGATATGACCGAGCCAAAGGGTTGGGGCTTGCCCCATCCAGTCACAGTTATTAATTTAACTGGATCCCTCATTGCATTCGGGATGACAGCTTACCATTCCGTTGTCATCCTGAGCGTTGCGAAGGATCCATGAATTCCCTAGAACAGACTCGGCTCTTCTTGCGTATTGCTGTCTCCTTCGCCGCTTCCGTCGCTAAACGGGTCTGCCGACGAAATGCGGCTCACGCGCTTGATCTTCTTGGCGGTGAACTTGCTGCCGAGAGCCTTGTAGCCCTTGACTTCCGCAATTTCCGTCAAGTCGAGTTCTTCCTTCTGGACTTCGCGACCGACCTGGTATTCCATCAGTTCGCGAGCGTCATCCGTTGCGAAGAGTTCGATGAGCTTCGTGTCCTTGTGATCGGAGACCACGCTGAATTCCGTCGTCATGGGGCAACCTTCGAGATTGAAGCGCTTGACCATGTAGTTGTAATTCGAGCCTTCGAAGTAGAGCACCGTAAAGACCTGTGCGGGGTCGTACTTGTGCAAATACTTGATGTTCGAACCCACGAGAATTGGGTCTGCCATGTTGTGGACGCGGGCGCTACCGTCTTGTTTGATAATCAAGAGCTTGTCGTTTTCGCCGAATTCACCGAGGCAATCGCCCTTCTTCTGTGTCGAGACGATACCGCTCGGAGCATCGAAGTAAAGCACTCTTGCGCCAAGTGTCGAAACGCCCTTGCGCAGCCTCTTGACCGTCTTAATCGGGTACTTAGAAACGATGTTGCCAATGGCGCCACGTCCCTTGACTTCGACTTCGCTAAAATCGACTTCAAAATTCAGCTTGATACGCGGACGCGGCTTCAAGATGACTTCGACGACTTCGGCTTCGCCGTTTAAGTTGCTCGACATGTAAAGAATCTTGCTGCCGGGCTTGTTCTTGCCCATGTAGTAATCCTTGTCGCGAGTCACGCCGCCGACGTTGAAGCGCTTGATGTAAGCGTAACCGTCCTTGCCGTCTTGGTGGATGACGTTATAGATATGACGTTCGTCGTCCTTGTTGAACTTTTCGACGAGAATGATGTCCTTACCGACAAAGTCCTTGTCGCTGACTTTCACAATCTTGTAGCTGCCGTCGGCCTTGAACACGATCAAGTCATCGTATTCCGACACGTCGAAGAGGTATTCTTCCTTCTTCATGCCCGTGCCCACGAAGCCTTCCTTGCGGTTCACGTAGAGCTTCTGGTTTGCAAGTGCCACGTGTACGGCGTTCACCTTACCGAATTCGGCAATCTGCGTGCGGCGTTCCTTGCCTTCGCCGTACTTCTTCAAGATGTTCTTGAAGTGGTTCACGGCGTAATCGATAATGTGTTCCTGGTTGTACTTGCAGGTTGCAATGCTCTCTTCGAGTTCCTTCAAAAGCTGGTCGGCCTTTTCGCGGTCGTAATGGCTTATACGGCGGATCGGAATTTCAATCAATTTGCCGATTTCTTCGTCTGTAACTTCTTTGCGGTGCAAACGCTTGAGGTAAGGCGTGAGGCCTTCGCGAACGAGGCTGATAATTTGTTCACGGTCCTTCGCCTTCTTGATGACCTCATAGACTTCCTTCTCGATGAAAATTTTTTCGAGCGTGGTCATGTGCCACTTGTCTTCGAGGTGCTTGAGCTCGTTGGCGAGTTCCCATTCCAAAAGCTTCACGGTGTGTTCCGTGTTGAGCTTCAAAATGTCCGAGACGCCCACGAATTTCGGGTGCTTGTCGATAATGACGCAAGTGCACGGAGAAAGCGATTTTTCGCAATCCGTAAAGGCGTAGAGCGCGTCAATAGCCACCTGCGGGTCCGTCCCCGGCTGCAAGTGCACCAAGATTTCGACGCCCTGGCTCGTGTTGTCATCCACGTGCTTGATCTTGATTTTGCCCTTGTCGTTTGCCTTGACGATGCTTTCGATGAGGCTCACGGTCGTGGTGCCGTACGGGATTTCGCGGATGGCGAGCGTCTTGTTATCGACCTTTTCAATCTTGGCGCGGACCTTGACCTTGCCCCCGCGTTGACCGTCGTTGTAGTCGGTCACGTCGATAATGCCGCCCGTGAAAAAGTCCGGATAAAGCGTAAACTTCTTACCGCGCAGGCAGGCAATGCTAGCCTCGCAGAGCTCACGGAAGTTGTGGGGGAGGATGGAAGTCGAGAGACCGACGGCGATACCATCGACGCCCTGTGCCAAAAGCAGCGGGAACTTGACCGGGAGCGTGACCGGTTCTTCACTACGGCCATCGTAACTCGGAATCCATTCCGTCGTTTCGGGGTTGAACACGACATCGACAGCGAACGGCGTGAGGCGGCCTTCGATATAACGGGGAGCTGCAGCGCGGTCGCCCGTGTAGGGGTTGCCCCAGTTACCCTGGGTGTCGATGAGCAAATTCTTCTGGCCGAGGCCCACAAGTGCATCGCCAATGGAGGCGTCGCCATGCGGGTGGTAAGCCATCGTTCGACCGACAATCGTTGCTACCTTCTGGTAACGACCATCGTGGTTTTCGAACATGGAATGCAAAATACGGCGCTGGACAGGCTTCAGCCCATCTTCAAAATACGGGACCGCACGGTCCAAAATCACATAGCTGGCGTAATCGAGGAACCAGCCGTCATAAAGTCGTTCTAGGTGATTGACGTTAGATAAACCTAGAGTAGTATCGGGTGTTTCTTGATTCATGGCTCGAAATGTAGTAAAATTTTTCCGCGAAGAAAAATTCTAGTGCTCATTAGTGCAAAAAGTACGGTCCTTTTATATAGGAGGGGGAAGTATCCCCCTGGTTCGCACTTCGTTGCTCTCCACCCTCTCTAGCGAGTGCTCAGTCGCCGCACCCGCAAAACCATGCAAGGCGAGCGCCGCAGCCATGCTCGCATGGCTATGGTCGAGCCGCAGGGGTTTCTGTAACGCCCGGCTTACCCCGCCTACCCGCCCTAATGCACAAAACCCCCTGTCTTTGCGATAGGGTGCCTTAAACATATTATTTAGAGTAAGGCGTACGCCAGTGTACCTTGCCGATTGATTTGTTCAATGATTCATTTTTAGCATCTCTAAAAAGTCTTAACCTATCCTCTTGACAGTGAAATTTTTTTAGACTATATTTATTTAGTGCTCAAAAGAGCAATGTATTAAACTCCGCAGTTTCAGCATGTCTGCGGAAGGAGTTAAAATGAAGAATAATATCGCTATAAAACCCATCAAATACTTGCAATTGCTTTACAAACGATGTATATTTGATAGCATGAGTACCGTGGCAAAAAATTTTCGCATTGATTCTGATTTGAATAATCAAGCGACAGCTTTGTTGGAAGGGCTTGGCCTTTCCATGTCTCAAGCGGTATCCATGTTCCTGCGCCAAGTTGTGCTGCAACGAGGTTTGCCCTTTGAAGTGAAATATCCGGAATATCCTAAAGGTTTACGCGAGGCTGTTGCCGAAGCGGAACGCCTAGAGGCTGATCCGAACACAAAACGATATACGGATATGAACGAAATGTGGGCGGACCTTGACAAATGATATATAATTCCGACTTGTTTTCGAAATGACAGATTTGCGAGACATCGTCTCGCAAATTGTAAATGATTGTTCCATTCACGATACATATATCCTACATTGCGCAAAATTTTTTGGTTCAAAAATGCCATTTTTGTCACAAAAACGAACGCTCCTGTAAATTTTCTTTGAACTCGGTTTGATTTTAAGTTATTTTTTCGAATGGACATATTAGAGAGTTTAGCTCTTGTTCTCTGCGTGAAATCTGCAAATTTCAAATAACCGAGGACAAGGCGAACGCTCACGCAGGTATGCCGTTTTACGGTGTATCTCGGTTTGCTATACCGATTTTTCAGTCGGTCTTTGGTCATATGACCAAAGGGCAACAGCCCTTTCGGGGCGTGGGTCGCTCGCGTTTATCGGTTATAGGCATGCAGAGCCTCACGCAGGTAAACCAAAGCGAACCCGCGCCTTTCTTGTATCCATGCAAAATAGGCTCAGTTCATTGCAGTTTAACAGGGGCGGACTCCATAGGTGTAAACGATGGAGAAAACAAATGATAAAACTTCTTTTAGTCGTAATGGGCTTGCTTTCGTTTAGTTTTGCAAGTATTCACCCAGGATTAAAAAAAGCTGTTGATAATGGGGATGTAAAAACGGCGGAAAATCTTGTAAAGAGAATAGGTGTTCATGATGTATATTGCCCAAAAGAACTTTCTGTTGAAAATGCTTTAATTATTTATGAGAATATTTTTTCTCAAAGTCCTGAAAAAATGTGGGACAAATGCGATCCTTTTTTTATAAAAAAAGCAGAAGGCGATGTGTGCAAGCTTTCGGTTCCTTTATGCAGGTATTATTTGCAAAATCTTCTTTTAGATGAAGAATTTGAGAAATTGAATACTGCATTTGAAAATATTATTCAATCAAAACTTTATATTCAAAAAGAAAAAAGAGTGATTGAACAACAGGATGTTGTTGAAACTTCTCAAAAAGAATGTTTAGAATTGCTAAATGGAACTTATAAACGAATTAACGATTCTATTGTGAATTGGTTTGATATTGAATGTAAGTCTATTTTTAGTGAACAGACGTGTTTAAAACTTTACTCCACATATGGAGCCATAAGCGTAGATTCGATAAATCAAATTTTTGCAATCGAAACAAAGCAATGTGAGAAAAAACCAACAAAAAAAATCAAAAAAGATGTTGAACAAGAAGTATATGTTAACCCTTTTTTATATGAAATTACATATTATGGATTGATTCTTTCAAATAGAATGATGAATCCGTTCTATTCAAATTTAACCCCTTTGCAAATGTATCGGGAACTGAATAAGGTCTATATGCCTGCCAATGCTTCATTAAATTTTGAATTTGATGAATTTGAAATTAGCCGTAAAAATGCTGTGTCTTGTTTGTTGTTCCCCAAAAGATGCATAAAACATACTAATCGTGAACGACTAACTAAGAACTATGGGCTTAACTTGAATTTAAATCTAAGCAAATTGCTTTTGGTTAACGAAATTTCCAATTCATATGTGACATTTGGTGTGGTTTCTGATTCTATGGTTGCGTTCGCATGTAAATTATACCCAGAAATAGATAAAGTTTTTTATGAAATTATGGATGTGTCCATTTTTGATTGTAAATCTCTTGACGAATATTCTGTATCATGTGAAAAATGTGCTAGGTCCGATTCGAACTTTATATGGAAGTCTTCTAAAGGAAATGAATATATTTGTGATAACAAAAAATGGAGAACTCCTTTACATGATGAGATGACATTGGGAATCTGTTCTAGTGAAGGAAATGTGAAAAATGGCAGGTATTGTTCACGAAAAAAAGGATGGATTAAAAATTTAGATTATGGTTTTTTTCGAGATAGGCGAGATGGTCAATTTTATAGAACAAAAAAAATTGGCGAGCAAACATGGATGGCTGAAAATTTGAACTATAAAGCAAAAGAGAGCTTTTGCTACGATGATAGTAAGCAGAATTGCATTAAGTATGGACGATTGTATACGTGGTATTCGATTGTGTCTGAAAATGATAATGGATGTAGGGAAAATAATGATAAATGTAAAGGCCGTGTGCGAGGAATATGTCCTGAAGGGTGGCATTTGCCATCAAATTGGGAAATCGGTAAATTAGTACGGAAGGAAGTGTATGCGATGGGCGGTCGTTACTATGAGGATGATCGTAAAAAGATTAAAAATATGAAATCAAAAACTGAATGGATGTATGATGGGGGCGGATCTGATGCTTATGGTTTTGGAGCCTATCCGGCTGGAGGTAGGTTCCTAGAAATGGGAAAGGTTGTTTTTGGAGGTGCTGGAATGTGGACCAAATTTTGGAGCGTTGAACGAAAGGAAAATTATGCAAAAACTATGTTTATTTCGTACGATTTGATACAGTCAAATTCTGCATCCCTTAGTAATTTGAATAATGCTTATTCTGTTCGTTGTGTTAAGGACTAGGCTCTTTTAAAATTTTTTCAAGGAGTAATATGAATATCGAAGAAGTGATAAGCCAAACTGTAAAACGCTATGAAAAAATATTGAGTAACTATTATCCGTCTTTTGATCATGTTGGTTTTACGGAGCGTAACCTGACATTTAATTTTTGTAGTACATTCTATAACATGGCCGATGATGACGAGTTGATTATATGGCAGGAAGTTCCTTTAAAAAATAATGATGCTAGTAAAAGGGAACACTTTGATTCGCTCATTATTAGTAGAAAAGAAAAAACAATCTATCTAATTGAGGCGAAAAGATTGGGCTACAGGGGCAAAGTTGATGCTATGGAAACTGATTTTAATAGAATGAAGAAAAAATGGAAAAACATCAATATTGATGAGGATACGAAGGCTTATTCCAAATATGCAATTATCATTGCTGATATATGGATTCCTCATAACAATGAGAGAGGAAAGAAAACGAAAGAAAGTTTGTTGGGCGAATTTAAGAAGACATTCGATAAATCAGTACAATATGAAGTGACGAAGAATAATGCTCCCCTTACAGAAAATGAACGCTACTTTATTTTGGGCTATGTTGAAAAAATCGTAGATTAGTCTATAACCAAAATAAAGACCTCGGCTTTCCTTCTGATGTCTTTAAGTTTTATGGATTGCTTCGGGACTGACGTCCCTCGCAATGACGGGTTTGGTTATACAGCGTGAGTGCTTACACCCGTATTGAATAACCGACGCAACTTATTTTCAAAATAACAGATTTGCGAGATATTGTCTCGCAAATTGTAAATTATCTCGCGACTCTAACGCTCTTCATCTTGCCTGTGGTGCTGTTCCGCAAGAAGTAGATTCCCGAGGTTTTTACGACGTTGGCAGACTTGAGCCTTGTTGAGGCATCGCTAAAGCCGTATGCCGAGAGCCTTTCCAAGCGCACTCCTTGCACATCGAATACATCGTAATTCTGGAGCGTGTTCTGCTCTAGGCGAAGCTTGCTGCCGAAATTTCTGCCATTATCGCCAATGCCTTCCGGTTTTTCCAGAGCGATTGAATCCAACGAATCCAGCGGGTGTGTCGGAATGCCCAGGGGCCACATGTTCTTGCTGTCTGCCCAGTGCTTAATGAAATATTGTTCAAGCCAGTCCATAGCGGGGCGATTATTTCCATTTTTGATGAGGCCTGTATTTGTGGGGCTCATCCGCGGCGTTTCCCCGTAAATGTAGCCCCACAGAGTGACTCCCGCAACATATTCCGATTCCATGAAGACGGGAATATGTTCTGCAAAGCAAGCCTTCTGAAGGTTGTCATCATCCGTACCGATGCTGTATTCTGTAATGAGCAAGGGAATCTTTATCTTGTCGTAAATTTTTTGAATGCCGTCCCGTATTGTACTCCCGGCAATGCACTTTATCTCAGGGCCTGAACCTTGGATCATCCAGTTTGCTGCCTGCAATCCAAATGCATCGATAGCCGCATTTTGTTCTTGAAGTTTCAGAATGAGATTAACCGTCGGATCGTTTTCCCAACGCATTTCGTCATAATCGTTGTAAATCAATTTAGCGTAAGGCCAGCGTTTACGAGCCATATTGAAGGCCGTGGCCACAAACTTGTAGTCGCCATCATCGCCGCCGAGAGCCTCGATTACGTTGTTGTAGGCATCAAATCCGGAATGATAGTGACCTGTGCTATTACGGACGGCTCCATCGACAACTTCAATCTGGTAAATTTCGGGATAATGCTTGGCAACGGCGTCAAACCAAGCCGTAATGGCTTCCTTGGTTTCGTTCACGTCGAGCCCATTCAGCCAATGTGGCAAATGCGTCCCTTTCAGCAGATTGCGGAACTTGAAGGGCATGCGAGTATCCCATCGATTTAAAACAGTCCACTGATGAACGGCGTCGCATTTTGAAAAATCGTAATTGCCGCGTTCCTTTTCGACGGCAATCCATGTGCACGCGTTATCCGTTGTAATTTCATTCCAGTAGTCCTCATAATCTTCGGGAATTGATTGACCATCGACAATGACATTACCTAGACGTTTTTCTGCACCGTTGGCAAGGCCTAGCATATAGCGACGAACTCTCGAATCCTTGAAATATTCCTTGAGCCAAGTCATTGCCGGGCGGTCAACGCCGTTTTTAATAAGGCCGGAATTACCCTCCTCCAACCAAGTTTTGCCGTAAATGTAGCCCCAAAGGGTAATGCCCTTCACGTATTCTGTTTCCATCAAGAGCGGAATATGCTCTATGTAGCACTTTTTCTGAAGATTATCGTCCTTGTCTCCGACATCGTATTGTGTAATGTATATGGGAAGGCCTGTTTGTTCGTGTGCATCGTTAAGTGCGCGTTTGAGGACGGAGAAATGCAAGCACTTGCGTTTGCCGCTCCCTTGTGTGGTTGTTTCGTGAAACTGCATTCCAAAGGCATCAATCGGCGCACCCTGGGCCTTGATTTTCTTAACAAGGTCTATGGCTAGCTCCTTATTCCATTGGATTGTATTGTAGTCATTGTAAATTAGGATGGCTTTGGGCCAGCGTTCACGTGCCATTTTAAAAGCCGTGACCACGAATTCGTAGTTTCCGCTATCGCCGCCAAGGGCTTCAACCAGATTGCTGTTGGTATATCCAGAGTGATAGTTGTTGTTGTTGATTTTGACGGCTTCGTTTACCACTTCAATCATTTCGAGGTCGGGATAACGTTCTTTAACCGCATCAATCCAATCAGTCCAAGCCTTTTTTGTTTCGCTAGCGTCGAGAGTCTTTCCCAACCACTGCGGCTTTTGCGAACCCCACAACAGGGTGTGAAACGAGAAAATAGCCTTGTTCTTTCTTGCCCAGTTATAGGCGAGGTCGCAACCGGTCCAATCGTATTCACCACGTGTTTTTTCGACATAGCCCCAAACGCACCCGTTCTCGGCAGTAATCTGGTTCCAGTAGGTGCCAAAATCTTCGGGGATTTCGCCAAAAACGGGAATGTTGCCGAGGAACTTGGACGCGCTGTCGGCCAAGGCCGCAAAAGAAAATGTCGATACCGCAAGGGCAATTGTCAAAGCCTTAAATATTTTTGAAAACACACTCATTGCGACTCCAGTTTTTTTTAGGTTACAGCACGTAATAATAAATCTATTCGATAATATGCGGATATTGCTCATGGGAGCGATTAATATCATTGACAAAATATCTATGGTTGTCTTTTTACTTGAAATTTGCTGTTAATGTGGCGATTTCGCCGGGGAGGACTGTCCGCGTTTGCTCCGTGATTCCGTCGCTCCAGCCGGCCCAAGTGCCGTTTGCGGAGGCTTCTGCCGTAATCGTCACGGGGGTGCCCGCGAAGAAAGGAATCGTGAGCGTCGGTACATCCAGCTTGAGTCCGTGAACGGCAACTGTTCCGGGGCCGCTTGCGGAAAGCGTCATTTGTGTTGCAACCCCAAGCTTGAAGTATTCCCGGAGTTCGTTATAGACAACGTTGGGACGTTCCTTGGCAAAATCCTTTATCATGTTGAGTTGGTTTGCCATGCGACTTTTACTTAATCCCCAGCGCTTCTGGTCTCGCGGAATTTCGGCTTCGATTTCGGCCATCATTTTTTCGATGCGGGCGAGGACTCGTGAACTTTCGAAGTTTATCTGCAAAAGTACGGCCATGCGGTTTACGAACGCGATCTTGAAATCTTCGTTTTCGAGCATGCGACGCAACAGCAGAGTGTGTTCGGGGCCGTTTGGCCAACCTTCTCCATCTTCGGCGGTGGCAAATTCGAATATGTTGTTCGTGTAATCGCTGTAATCGTTCCCCATGCCGAAATCCATATCGTACAGGAACCATTTCCATTTTGTGTTCGGGCTTGTCGAACGCCATTTCTTGATGTTGTTTGCCGGCCAGTCTCGGTTGTTTGCATAGAGCTCTGTTTGAATGTAGTTGATGTAGTTATCGATATCGATTTGCGAAGCGACGTAACTGTAATTTTCTTCGTTGTCGAGGTGGTGCGTTTCTAGCCAGTCCATGAGGGCCACGTAATCGACGGAAGAACCTGCTGTAACGATGTTGTCTGTTTTGAGCAGGTCTATGGCGTCCGGGTCGATTCCGTAATGAGTTTCGAAGTAGTATTCGTTAGAACGTTCGCGGAGATCATGAATGCCGAAGTATTCACCGTTGTAATACACGATAGCAAAACGCCCGCGCTGGTAATCGACCCCGAGTCCTTCGCTTAAAGAACTTGCAAGCCTGTCGCGGATGTAGTCGTTTTCGTAATTGCTGCCGTTGTTCCGCAAGATGAACGCCTTGAAACTTTTGAGTTCTGGAAATTCGGGAAACAGGGGGTATTTGAGGCGTTTGTCACCGTATTTCTCGCGGAACGTGATGACCACGGATTTCTTGTCATTTTGGCGACTGTAATTCCCGAAAATCTTGAGTCCCGCTTGTTTTTCGAATACAGGTCTGCTTGTACCTAATTCCAACAGTTCTACAGTCACGGGGATTTCTTTGTCGAGCCAGTAGTTGGCTCCGTAATGAGGTTCTTTTTCTTGTGCGTAATTCCCTTCCATGTAGATTCCCGTATCGGGATGGAATAGTGAATTGGGGTTCGCTGTCAAGAATATCGCAGGAGCCGTCGGAGCGTCTTCGAAAATGTATGTGCGGTTCAGTTCGTTGCCGGGATGCGCTCCTGCGACAAAACTTGCACATCGGATTACTGTCGTATTGATTATCTGCAATGCTGTTGTTACGGGGCTGCTTGCTGTGGGGGCGATTCCTCCTTGTTCGCAACGGACGGTCGCGTTTTCCGGCAGCGATACTGCGAAGGGTTTGGAGTAAAACCCGGACGGTGGAAATTCTGCAAGCGTGTCTAGCGATGGCGAATAGGACTGCACGATGGGGGCAGATGTGAGCCCGTATGGAGTCGGTTCTGCGTATCCAAAACCCACGGTGCCGTCAATCAATGTACCGAAATTCCAACTTTGTCCATGCGGCATGTTGGGGTAGGCGACTGAATCTGCGATAGTCGAGTTGGCGTTGATTAAGTACAAACGACCGCCTGATTTTTTCAGCTTGAAATTCGCATGTGGTTCATGACCGCGGTTTCGTGCTATGTAGCTGAACACCTTGACCGTCACTTCTTGCGTCTCGTCCGATGCTGGACTCATGCGTGTGCCGTAGATGTTTTCGAGATCGGGGAATGTCGTTCCCGTTGGAATGGCGGTGCGATAGACTGTCGAAGAATCTCCTGTTCCCGTCAGCACGATTTCGTAACCCTTCCAGTCATCGATATTCGGTTGCGTCAGCCGAAACGAAACTTTTCTGCCCTGCGTGATGAACGCTTGAATCAAAATTTCGTTTGTGTTTGATATATCAACCACGTCTTCTTTTGCGGAGGTCTTCGTTCCGATGAATACAGCAATGGATGACCAGCCCAGTTCTTCGTTTTCGCCCAACTTCATGATGGCGCCGAAGCGGCCTATGCCGTTTTCTTTAAAGCAATTTTTCGCTTTGCTGTCAAGCGGGTTTGCGTAGCTGTAGCCCGGTGGATCGCTTTGGGCATCGGTCCATGTCCAGCATCCGCTGCCAATCATGTTGGTGGAGTCGTGCGGTGCGGCAAAGTCTGGAATGTTCTTGCCCGAAAGGAAAACGAGCATAAAGGACTGCGGCGGAATTTTCACGTTCCCGAACGCCCATTTGAACGGTTCTTCCAGAGAATCCGTCAAGTACATTCCAGATAAATCTACGGAATCGTTTGACGTGTTGAACAATTCTATCCAACCGTCGTCGTCTCCCTCATGGTCCTTGTAAGAAACATTGATCGGATCGACTTCAGTGAACATTATGGCTCCACCCACAAACGGGAGTTCCGGATTCGAACTGATAGAACTGTTTGAACTGTTGGTGGCAGGAATTTCAAAAATAGGCGTTACACTGTCATCGGAACATGACGACAACAGCGCAGAGAGCGCAGCAGTAAAGCATAATTTTGAAAACCGCCGATACACCATGTATTTGAATATATATTCTAAATACCGGATTAGCTTTTATTTTTGTTTTGGATTTATATTTGAAGTAATCCATTTGACAAAAATGGCAATTTAAACCTTAAAACTATCAGGAGAAAATAATGACTGCAATAATCGGTGCCGTTCTGCTTCTGCTCGTCGTTGTAATGAGCGTTGTTATGCTTCTTAAACATCCGGTAAAGTCACTCACTTCGGGAGGGATGTTCAAACTTGCCACTGCAAAAGGTCGCGCCATCTTTGTGGTTCATCTGCTATTGCAGGTTTTCTTTGCCATTCTTCTTTTGCAGCTCGGTCATGTTGTTTCCGCTTGGTTCTCGCATAACGTAACTAAAATCGTCGGGATTGTCGTAGCGGTTTATTTAACCTTGAGTTGCCTTCCGGGTTTTCTTGCGAAAGGTAAGAAAGGCCAACTTGTTGTGGCTCTGCTCTCGGTTGTCGTAGTAGTTTGCTACTGGTTGAATGCTCTCGCTTATTAGTTTGCGTTTCGATTGAAAAAATTTTCTATCTTTGCTTTTAAATTGGTCAGTTCGAAACCATCCTGACCTTAGGCCACGGCATTTTCAAAAATTCCGTGAGCCTATAAACCAAAACTAGGAGACAACATGCGTTCAGAAGCTGAACTCGAAGGCGTTACGCTGCTTGGCAACAACAAGACGCAGTACAAGACGACCTATAGTCCCGAAGTGCTTGAAAAGTTCCCGAACAAGCATCCGGGTAACGACTACATGGTCACCTTCAACTGCCCGGAATTCACGAGCCTCTGCCCGAAAACGGGCCAGCCGGACTTTGCCGAAATCAAGATCAACTACATTCCTGACCAGTTCCTGGTGGAATCCAAGTCGCTCAAGCTTTACATGTTCTCGTTCCGCAATCACGGGGATTTCCACGAAGACTGCGTGAACATCATCATGAAGGATTTGGTGAAGTTGCTCGATCCGAAGTACATCGAGGTCGAAGGCATTTTTATGCCACGCGGCGGCATTTCGCTTTACCCGTTTGCGAACTACGGTAAGCCTGGTACGGAATTCGAATCCATCGCCAAGAGCAGACTGTTTTCCGCTATTGACAGGAGAAAGTAATCGTGCAAAACGAACTTCTCCTCATAGCCTCCATTTTCGTGTTCTTCGGAGGTCTTGTCGCCTTCTTCCGCTTCTTCGGCAAACAGGGCATTTTCGCTTGGACTGTTATCTGCACGATTGCAGCTAACATCGAAGTGCTCATCCTCGTGCACGCCTTCGGGCTTGACACCACGCTCGGCAACGTCATTTTCGCTTCGACGTTCCTCGCGACCGACATCATGAGCGAAATATTCGGCAAAAAAGAAGCGAGCCGCTGTGTCAAGATTGGTATCCTCGCGAATGTGACTTTTATTCTCATTTCGCAGAGCTGGTTTTTGTACATCCCTGCTGCAGGCGACACAATGGCAGAACCCATCCGCACCGTTTTCGCGAACACTCCGCGTGTGATGCTTGCGAGTTTATTTGCGTACGCCGTCTGCGAAATGTTCGACGTATGGGCCTATCACGCTTGGTGGAAATGGTCCGAAAAGAAGTTCGGCGACAAAAAAGGTTATTTGTGGCTCCGCAATAATGGTTCTACGCTCGTGAGCCAGCTGATTAACGTGGTCGTGTTCAACTTGCTTGCGTTTGCGGGCGTTTTCCCGTGGAATACCATTGGCGAAATCCTAATTTTTGGCTACGGTATCTTCATCGTGACATCGCTCATGGACACTCCGTTCGTGTATCTTGCACGCCGCATTGCCGAAAAACACCCAGAATTGCTGAAGGAATAGAGGCTAGATTTTAGGCCGTAAGGCTTTGCTGCGTGCCAGTTTACCGATTTGTGATATTCCTTATTTCTTTTTATCTCTTAAATTTGTATATTATGAATTGTTAAACTCAAAACTTGAGAAGAGGATTTTATGAAGTTTTCCCATGCTTTGCTTTTGGCTTGCTCCCTTGCATTTTTTGCTTGCGGTGGCGATGATGAAGAGGATTCTCCGGCGGGTCCGTCCAAACCCAGCTATGATTGCACTGTGAAGAATGGTGTCAAGGTTGTTTATCCGGCTGGTGGCGAAGAATTCAAGATTGGTGACGAAATTACCGTGATCTATGGATCTTCTGTTGATGGTTCCGGCTACCGTTTTGTGTTCAAGGTCGATGAAGAAGATATCGGAATGGATTTGTTCGATGAATCGATGGGCCTTGATGGCAAGGGCGATGGCAAGACTTGCTACGAACAGAAAGTGAAGCTCTCGAAAGATGTCGTGGAAAAGACTACGAAGGGCATTATCCGTGTGATTCCTTACGAAGATTCCAAGAAGGGCGCTAACTCTGGCACCTTCACGGTCAAGTAATGAAATCTCAGTTCAATGATTCTAGTATCACCGTAGCTGTAGTCGGCTGCGGTGGTTTTGTTGGTAGTCATCTTCTCGATGCGATATTGGCGCGTACCCAGTGGCGCGTGTTTGGCGTCGATTTGGATTTTTACAGGATACAGCACAGGCTTCGTGACGAACGTTGCGAATTCATGGTGGCTGACCTCGCCGATAAGAGTGTCGTTGAACGAATTGCAAAATATCCGGTCGTTGTGAATCTGGCGGCGATTTGCACGCCGAGCCGTTACATGGCCGAAGCTCCCGAGGTCATTCGCAGTAATTACGACCATCCGGCATCATTGGCGGACGCTTGCGCGAAGTCGGGTTCCTGGCTGATTCATTTCTCGACATCCGAAGTTTATGGGCGCACTTCTGCGGACGCTGGCTTGCTTGTCGAAGACGAAACTCCGTTGACGTTTGGCCCGGTGACGGCGAGCCGTTGGAGCTATGCGACGGCGAAACTCCTGACAGAACGCTACATCGCGGGGCTCAAGAATTTAAAATGGACGGTGGTGAGGCCTTTCAACTTTGTCGGACCGTACATGGACTTTATGCCGGGCGTCGATGGCTCGGGCATTCCGCGTGTGCTTGCGAATTTCTCTTCGGCGCTTGTGCGGGGGGAGCCGCTGAAGCTTGTGAACGGCGGTGTCGCAAAACGCAGTTTTACGAGTGTTTTTGACGCTGTTGATTTTATGTTCGCGCTTTTTGAAGCGGGGCTGGCAGGAAATTCTGTTGAAAATGATGCTGGAAAATCACCGTTTTCGCAGGCGTTCAACGTCGGCAATCCAGACAACGAAGTTACGATTGCGGAACTTGCATACAAAATGCGTCGGATTTTTGCTGAAATCAAATGCGTGGATGTTGAATCTATTCCTGGACCGGAGACTGTTTCAGGCGAAGAATATTACGGCGAAGGTTATGATGATTCCATGCGTCGCTTGCCATCGGTCGAAAAGGCGGAACGCTTGCTTGGCTTTAAAGCGCAGACTCCGATTGACGTTGTTCTGCGCGAATCGCTGACGTGGTTTGTCGGACATTATAGCAATACAAGTCATCCTGGTACTGATTCTGCTTCATCCTAAGCCGCGTGAAGGATCTTGTTATGTCTTGTCCTGCGATAGACTACTTCATCTTCGTTCCCGCGTATAACGTAGAAAAGACTCTTTGCGAAGTCCTTTCTAGAATTGACGAATCCGTTTTGGCGCGTGCGCATGTGCTTGTCATTGATGACGGTTCTCGTGATGGTACGGCGCAAGCTTTTCAAAAATTTATTGAATCGGATTATTTGAATGTTTCGGTGAATGCTGAATTTGAGGAAGATGCGTGCAACCTCAAATCTCGTTTCGAATATTTAAAGTTTGAACAAAATAGCGGTTATGGCGCTGTTGTCAAAAAAGGAATTGCCGAAGGCTTGGCTTCCGGTGCTGCATTTATCGCTTGCTTGCACGGTGACGGTCAATACCCCGCTGAAAAATTGGGCGAGTTTTTTGACGAAATGGAAAACCGCAATCTCGATTTGTTGCAGGGCTCGCGTCATGCTGTTGCAGGGGAGGCAAAACGCGGCGGTATGCCTTTGTACAAACGGCTTGGCGGGGCGTTTCTTACCTCGCTTGAAAATAAAACATTCCGCGTGAAACTTACGGACCGCCATAGTGGCTTTATCGTTTATTCTTCGCGTTTTTTGGAAACGGTGGATTTGGATCGCCTCAGTTTTTCGTTTGATATTGACTTGGAACTGATTTCCATTGCCGATGCCCGCAATTTTGCCATAGCGGAGCTGCCCATCTCCACGCGCTATGCCGATGAAAAGTCGAACCTCAACGTGGTTACGTATGGTTTGCGTGTTTTGCGTCAAGTTTGGCGAAGAATGCGGTGTAAGAATCCCTAGTTCTACTAACGAAAATCCAATAACTAGCGACTATTGACCAATAACTATATATATTTAAAGTATGGTTAAAGATTTAATTCATGCTCTAAATAATGTTCTGCTGGGGAAACAAGATCAAGTGGAAATGCTTGTGATGGCGCTCCTCGCGGATGGTCACGTGCTGATTGAGGATGTTCCGGGGACGGGCAAGACGACGATTGCAAAAGCGCTTGCTGCTGCTATCGGGGCGGACTTTGCGCGAATCCAGTTTACGCCGGACTTGCTCCCGGCGGATGTGACGGGCGGTGCCGTGTTCAAGGCGAATACGGGGGATTTTGAAATTCGCAAGGGGCCTGTGTTTACGCAGGTCTTGCTCGCAGACGAAATCAACCGTGCGTCTCCGCGAACGCAGAGTGCTCTGTTGGAAGCGATGGAAGAACGCCAGGTCTCGCTGGAAGGCGAACGCTATGCGCTCCCGAAATTGTTCATGGTGCTTGCGACGGAGAATCCTGTGGAATTCCATGGCGTGTTTCCGTTGCCCGAAGCGCAGATGGACCGTTTCTTGATTCGTTTGTCGCTTGGCTATCCGACATCGGAAACGGAACTGAATATTTTGCGTGCCCATCGTGACGGGCGCCCGCTTGATACGCTCAAGGCGGTGACGACTCCGGACGAAGTGATTGCGGCTCGGAATGATGTTCGCAAGATTCACATTGACGAAGCGCTTGAAACATACGTGGTTTCGCTAGTGCAGGCGACTCGCGTGAATCCGGCGGTGCGCTTGGCAGCAAGCCCTCGTGCGGGAATCAATCTCATCAAGATGGCGCAGTCCTGTGCGTATGTGGCGGGCCGCGATTTCGTGAACCCCGATGACATCCAGCATGTGTTCTTCCCGGTGATGGAACATCGCGTGTTCGCCAAGGATTCCAATACGCCCGGTGCTTCCAGACAAATTCTCGAAGGCATCCTGAAACAGGTGAAAATTCCGAAGTAATGATGTTGGTGTAAATCCGCAAACGTTTTTTACGTCATCCTGAGGGAGCTTTGCGACCGAAGGATCCAGTGATTATAGCCCTGGATTCCTCGTTTCACTCGGAATGACGTATCCTAAACCAGTCTTAAAAGCAACCCAAACCTTTTAACCATTCGTCTCCCGTCTCTCCTCTAATCATGTCCCTTTTCCACTTCTTTATAAACGCAATTCCTCGGAGCCCCAAACGCAAGGGGCTGTTGATGCGTTTGTTCTACATATGGCAAGAAGGTTTTACGCAGGTGGGGCATGCCGCGGCGGCGCTTTTGATGTTTTCGATGTTTGCGGGGGCGGTGCCTGGTTTTTGGGCGGCGTGGGTATTTTGCGGTCTTGACTTCATGTACTTTTTGGCGCTTGTGCCGTGCCTTTTCATGACGGCTCGAAAGAGCAAGTTCAAGGCGGGCGACATCGCTGTACGAAATGTTTACGAAGGGGAAATCGCGACAGTTAGTTTACAAGTTCATGCTGTAGATAAGCTAAATGCGGTGTCGCTTGGATGTTTCCGCATGGATTCGTCGCTTTTGTGCGAGGAATCGGCGCTGGTCCCGATTGCGGCTGGCGAAACGATGGAACTCTCGTGTAAAATCCAGACGAAAAAACGTGGAGCATTTGATATCCCGAAAGTGTCCGTGATTGTTCCTGAAATCAATGGCGCTTTGCGTTATGCTGCGAATTCTGGAAAGGCGGAACTGCTTGTGTTCCCGCGACCGTTGCGGGTGAGCGCATTTCCTTTTTTGACGTCAGGCGCAAGCGGTGTTGTGTTCGCTCCGCTTTTGATGCCGAGTCTTACGCGGGGGATGGATTTTGTAGGCGTGCGCGAATACCGCGAGGGCGATTCCCTGCGCGATTTGCATCACAAGGCGTTTGCCCGTTACGGCAAACCGTTCACGAAAGAGTTCGAGACGGAACGCGGTGCGGGAGCGATTCTTGTGCTTGATGTGACAGCGCGGAATCTGCGCGAAAAGTCGTCCGTCGAAATGCTGATTCGTTTGGCGGCAGGTGTTGGCTTGTGGCTTCTGGAGCGTAGCGCGCTTGGACGTTTCTTTATCGGAGATGACGAAATCCCGCTTGTACAAGGGGATGGCGGCGTGAGCCTCTTGGAATCGCTTGCGCGTATTCCGCCTGCATCTTTGCTGGAAATGCATTCTTTGAAAGGGTGGCGCACATCTCGTGTTTCGACAAATTCTCGAAATGTGACAAAAACGCCGAAACTTTGGTCGCCTGCGGCACGCCCGCTTGGCCCTGTGCTCCGCTTGGGGCTGTTTGCGACAGAGGACCCGTTAGTGCATAAGCAGGTTGTTTTGGACGTGCACGCAAAAAATTCTGAAGATTCGAAATCAGCAATTTCCGACGATGTTCTTGCTGTCAATGCCGTGCGTCTTGAACGCTCCTTTGAAATGTCTCGCGAAACGGAGGTGAGTCTATGATGAACTTCCGTGAAATCTGCAAGACGATTTTCTTTTGCATCGTCTCTATTAACTTAGGCATTTCGAGTGACATAGAAATTCTCGGCTTTATTTTTGCGGGACTGTTTATCGCGATTCACGTGAAGCAGCATTTGCTTTCGAAAAAGTCGCCATCGCTTTCGCAAGAACTTTTGCCTGCGCAACGCAAAACCCCGCGGTACAGGAAATTATTCGCGTATGGTGCGATTGTTCCGTGTGCGTTGTGGTGGGTTCTGACACCGAGCGTGGAATCTGGCGTGTCGCCGTATCTGGTCTTTATACCTGCGTGGTACATGCTTTATCTTGCCTGGTTGCAAAAACGAAGTCTCGGAAATGGCGGCTACGAAGTCTTTGTCGTGTTTAACGGTGTCGCAGCACTCTTTATGGGACTATTCCACGCACCTCGTGCATGTGTGCTGAGCGGCACAGTAGCTCTGTTGCTTGCTGTTTACGCGTTTGGGCGCCCCCGTGTATCGTTTTACAAGTACATCCTCTTTATTCTCTTGTATGCAATGCTATGCGGTTCATCTTATCTCGGTTTTAAATATTGGAAAAGCAATCGCTATTACAGTGGCCGTTGGGCCGAAGATTATTATGTAAAAAATCGCGTGATGGGCTTTGATCCGGTGGCGGCCTTGGGCTCATTTTCGAGTAATTACAATTCTAGATACAATAGTGAGATTGTCTTGCGGCTTTGGGATACGCTTGCCCCAAGGTACTTGCGTGCTGCCGCTTACGAAAAATATGTGGCGGGTATTTGGAAACTCCCGGTGAAAGCGGAGAAAAAACTTTATCCGGCGCGATACCGCGTTGATTATGCCGTTTTTGAAACAGAGGATTCCGCGGCTGCGGCGCCAAATATCAAATCGGTTTGGGTTCAGGCAACGCTTGACAATTTTGGCTTTATGTTTGCCGCACCGAATGCCGTGGGCGTGGCCAGTAAAAATGCGGACTCGCTAGATTATTATTCGACGAATGTTTTTGCAGGGGCGAACGGGACACGCAGTGACTGGTATTATTACGTTTCGGATTCTGCGGAAAAGCTTGCCGTTGCGGCTTCGAACAACGATTCTTCTAAATTGGATTCGTCGTTTTTACAGATTCCGCATAAAGAAATAGAACTTCTAGATTCTGTGGTGGTAGCAATGGCGCTCCCTCGGCAACATGGTTCGGATGCATCTGAATTTGCCGTTGTGAACTTAAAGACGATTCAAAATTATTTTATCCAAAATTTCGAGTATTCGTTCACCGTTTCCGGTTATAGGGCGAATTCAAAAACAGATCCTTTAGCTCGTTTCTGGCAGAATAAGGAAGGCTATTGTGAGTATTATGCAACGCTTGCGGTTCTTCTCTTGCGTCATCAGGGAATTCCGGCGCGATATGTGACCGGCTTTGCGAATCCGGAGCGTATTCCGGGACGCCCTTACGTAACATTCCGCCGTCGCCATAGCCATGCGTGGGTCGAAGTCTATATCGACCACAAGTGGTATATCTATGATCCGACACCGCCTTTGACGGAGATGACTTTTGCAAAGCCTTCTTGGTTTGCCGTAAAGTTGGAGGGGCTGAAAGGTCGTTTCTCCTATATTCTTCATTTGTTAAAAGATGGCGAATGGCGTCGTGTTGTCGATAGTTGGCAAACGACTTCGGAACGCATCGTCGAAAGCCCTGCGCTCTATATCGTTCTCGTTGTATTGCTTGCGGTTTTTGTAGTGCTCAAATTTCGCAGGAATCAGCATCGATTGAACAAACAAACTATTTCGAAAGATGCCGCACGTTGGATCGCTCTCCTTGAAAATGCCGAAAAACGTTTAGCGCGGTTCGGTTTTGTGCGTGCTGCCGGCGAAACCGTTGCTGCATTTGCAAAACGCGTGAATGGGGCTATTGCAAAAGCGGCTGAAAGTGGGGATGCTTCTTCTGCTCGAAAAGCCAAAGAATTTGAACGTCGCAATCGCGAATGTTCCGTTGCGTTGAAGCAACTCGAAGAATACGATAATAATCGTTGGAAAATCTAGTTCTGCGGGCTATAAAAAAGGCGGGACTTTGCCCGCCGTAAAAATATTCCATTCGAGTTGATTTATTCCGCAGTCACGAACGTATAGACTTCGTACTTGTCCTGCAATTCTTCTAAGGATGCGTTTCCGCCATATTCAGGCCTCATGAAAAACAGTTGCTTGAATGTCATTTTGACTTTTGCTCCTGTAACGGCTATTTCTGGCGTAATGGTCGCTTCTTCGTATTGTCTTTCCGGTATGCATGCGGTATTTGTGGTGACCTTGAGGTGTAGTGCGCTTCCGTTGAGTTCCCATTTGCCGTAGGTCTTGGGGAGGTCGCAGCCCGCCTTGCTGAGGCTGGAATGCGTAAATTCAAATGTTTTTACGTTCTTTTCGTCGATATAGAACTTGAGCGTTGCCGGGTTTGAGGTCAGGTCGTAGTTAGGGTCTATAATATAGACGATATCGTTACCGACGGCTGTTGCTCCTGTTGGACCGTTGACGCTCCAAGTGCCCAAGAGACAATCACTTGTGAGTCCTGCGGCGCATTGTTCTGCCTTGGTCGGCGGGGTGGATGTCGTTTCGTCACCGCAGGCGGTGATGAGTGTTGCTGCGATGGCGAGCATTGCCAAAATTTTTATTGTCATAGAAATCCTCGTTTTTCTGTTCTGAATATAAATAAAAAAAGGGATTTCATACAGCTATAGCATGTTTTTTCAAAGATTTAACATAAAATGGAGTGAAAAAAAATATATTAAGAGATAGTTGTTGGTTGGGGCTTATTTTGAGCCCTGAAGGAGTGTAAAGATGAAAGTCTCGCATTTTGTGAGCTTGTTTTTCGGTTTGGGGCTTGCCGTTTCTACGATTTCTGCTGCTCCGGATCCTAACTTCCACATTTATCTCGCATTTGGTCAGTCCAATATGGAAGGCCAGGGCGATATCGGGTCGCAGGATAAGAACGTTGATGCGCGGTTCCAGGTTCTCTGGGCTGCAAATAATGGTTCTTGCTCTGGAAAAACCAAGGGTAAATGGGCTACGGCTGTGCCTCCTTTGGCTCATTGCCAGGGCGCAAAACTCGGACCTACGGACTACTTTGGCCGCACTATGGTTGAAAAAACGGATCCCCAGATTAAGGTGGGTGTGATTGTAGTGGCTGTTGCCGGGTGCAGTATCCAGTTGTTCGATAAGAATGGTTACGCGAATTATGCTAGATCGCAGCAAAGCTGGATGACGCAGCGTATCAACGATTATGGCGGAAACCCTTACGGACGCTTAATTGAAATGGCTAAAGCAGCGCAAGCAGACGGTGTCATCAAGGGCATTATATTCCACCAAGGTGAAACCGATGCTGGAGATGGTAACTGGCCAAGCAAGGTGAAAGGTGTTTATGACAACATCATCAAGGATTTGGGCCTTGGAAACGATATCCCGTTCCTTGCGGGCGAAGTGTTGCGTAGCGGTTCCAGTGCCGGTGCGAACAACAACATCGCGAAACTTCCGCAGCAGTCCAAGAACTTCTATGTAGTTTCTTCTCAGGGCTTTAACCAGGCTCTTGGCGATGGTCAGAACGTCCACTTCACTTCGCAGGAATACCGCGATTTCGGCAAACGCTATGCCGAAAAGATGATAGAAGTTCTGGGTGACAAAATCAAGCCGGCGGCGTCTGCAACTGAATCGAGCAGTAGCGTGGCCCCTGCAAGTTCATCTGCTGCGGCGCCGAAGTCGTCTGCAGCAGTTCCTGCATCGTCCGGGAGCGTGGCCAGCAGTTCGTCACACTCGCACCACAGGAGTAGCAACAGTCATAATCCCGGCAGTTCTGCAACTGAAGGCGTTGTGATTCCGAATGCAACGCATGCATTGTCCGTGGGTAAAATTGTATTTGACGGCAATATACTTCAGGTGCCGCTTACGGTTGCCCGCAATGGCTTTGTGAACGTTCGCCTTTATTCCGTGCTTGGTAACGAAGTCGCGAACATTACGGATGTCGTGAATACGGGCACGAACAGCGTCCAGATTTCTAGGAAGAACATCCCGTCTGGCGTCTATATGATGAGCGTCCAGATGGGCTCTTCTCACGTTACGAAACGCATCGATTTGAGCCGCTAGTAAATAGCACGCCGTCACCCCGCACACCGTTGTGGGGTCACGTCATCCTGACGCCGAAGGCGGAAGGATCCAATGCGAAACTCATCAACGCTGTCATCTCGGTCTTTTTAACTGTCACCCCGTGCTTCGTCACGGGGTCAGTTGTTTATAATGGTGTTGCTGTAATCTACAACGGGTTTTGCCTTTTTTCGTTTAAAGAGCACGAACGGATAATATATTTATAAGCTGTTGGGAGTTCTTGTCCCCCCCCCAAGGAGTGTAAAGATGAAAGTCTCGTATTTTGTGAGCTTGTTTTTCGGTTTGGGGCTTGCCGTTTCTTCGATTTTTGCGGCTTCGGATCCCAACTTCCACATTTATCTCGCGTTTGGCCAGTCCAACATGGAAGGCCAAGGCACTATCGAAAGTCAGGACAAGACTGTTGATCCCCGTTTCCAGATGCTTTCGACAATCGACAATTTTAATGGACGCAAGTTGGGCACGTGGAACGACGCCATTCCGCCTCTGGCTAACAAACATGGCGGTTTAGGTCCTACGGACTATTTTGGCCGCACGCTAGTCGAAAAACTGGATCCGCAAATTAAGGTCGGTGTCGTGGTCGTGGCTATTGCTGGCTGCAGTATTGTGGCGTTTGATTCACCGCTAGACGATGGTTATATGTCTACACAGGCTGGCTGGTTTAAGGATATCGTCAAGGACTATGGCGGCGACCCCTACAAGCGTTTGGTCGAAATGGCCAAGAAGGCGAAGGAGGACGGCGTCATCAAGGGTATCATCTTCCATCAGGGTGAAACCGATGAGGGCGACAGCGATTGGCCCAACAAGGTCAAGAAAGTCTATGACCGCCTCGTCAAGGATATCGGGCTTGACGAAAACATTCCGTTCTTTGCGGGCGAAGTTCCGTATAACGGTAGTTCCAAGGGGACGAACAACAACATCAGGCAGCTCCCGAACAAGTCCAAGAATTTCTATCTCGTATCTGCCGAAGGTCTCAACGATTTGGACATGATGCGTATTCACTTCTCTTCGCAGGGCTACCGCGATTTCGGTAAGCGCTATGCGGAAAAGGTGATGGAAGTTTTGGGCGATGCTCTCAAGCCGGTAGTGACAATACCATCGAGTAGCAGTGAGGCTCCGGTAAGTTCATCCGAGGTTGTGCCCGGTTCGTCCGAGAGTGTTGCGAGCAGTTCGTCACGTTCGCACCACAGAAGTAGCGACAGTCATAATCCCGGCAGTTCTGCAACTGAAGGCGTTGTGATTCCGAATGCAACGCATGCATTGTCCGTGGGTAAAATTGTATTTGACGGCAATATACTTCAGGTGCCGCTTACGGTTGCCCGCAATGGCTTTGTGAACGTTCGCCTTTATTCCGTGCTTGGTAACGAAGTCGCGAACATTACGGATGTCGTGAATACGGGCACGAACAGCGTCCAGATTTCTAGGAAGAACATCCCGTCTGGCGTCTATATGATGAGCGTCCAGATGGGCTCATCCCACGTTTCGAAGCGCATCGATTTGAAGTAACTAAAAACACATCCCCAATGTTAAGGGCTCTGTACTCCTCGCGGAGCCCTTTCTGTATTATGCGATACTCACGATTTCCAGTTCTTCGTCAACGACTTTAAACTTGACTTCGTATTCAGCGAAGTTGAATCCGTAAATGCGTTCGGGATTGTTCTGGTAAGCGGGGCGCGGGTCCTGCTCCAATATTTCGATAAGTGCGGCGCGTTTTTCGGGGCTTGATTTGTCTAGAATGTCGGAATTCTTGACGTGAATCTTGTTGCGGAGAACGGTATCGGCAAAACCGCCAACGGCTTCGGGATGCGCATCGGCGTAGGGAAGGTACGGCTTGATATCGACAATGGGTGTTCCGTCTAACAAGTCCGCACCGCTGACGATAATTTCGGGCCCTTCCGGCGTGTTGAAATTGATACCTTCAATCTTGACGCACGAAAGCGCAATGGGGTTCGGACGAAAACTGGAACGTGTTGCAAAGACGCCTAGTCGTTTGTTGCCGCCGAGTCTTGGTGGACGGACGGTCGGGCTCCAGGTTTCGCGGATGTTCTCCGAAAAAATCCAAACAATCCACAGGTGACTGAAACCTTCGAGACCACGCAATGCGTCGGCGTTGCGGAACTCCGGCTCGAAGCGGATGATCGAGCGCATGCTTTGTACGAGCCCGCTTTGCCGCGGAATGCCGAACTTTTCGTGAAAGTCGCTCTTGATTCGTGCAATAATTTTAAACGTCAGTTCTTGCATCATCTAACAACATAGCAAAAAGAAAGGCTAGAGTTCGCAAGCATTCACTCTGCGCCCTAGCCTTTATAAGTGTGGGGATTGATATAATATTGAAACTTTTGTTACTTAATAGCGATAGCCTTCTTCAAAAACAACTTGCCGTTAGCGCCGACAACCTTTACAATGTATTTGCCGTTTGGAATCTTCTGGAGGCTTACGCTTCTGTTGCCGTTCATGTCTGCGGTGAGGAACGTCTTGCCGTTTAACGCAATGATTTCGAGTTTACTTTCGCTCGGAACGCTGACTTGGAGCGTCCTGTTTTGCAACGAAAGTGATACTTTGCTCGAACGCATCGAGTGCGTGCTGATGCCTATCGTCGGGTCTGTCGGGGTGACGATATCGACAAACTTGGTGCCTTCCGGTGCGCCTACGATAGTGCCGCGGCCCACGGTGCTCATATAAACGACGCCGAAGTTGTTCATGTCGCCTTGCACGAAGTTTCCGTTACCCGGACCGCCGAACTGGTGCATGTCATCGTTGACGCGTTCAAAAGTCTTGCATTTGTCTGTACTGCGGTAGATGCCAATCGGATCGCTAGACTTTGCGGCACCCCAGATGAAAATCGTTTCGTAGTCGCTGCCTTCTTTTGCCTTGCCGATACCCACGGCGATTGCAGTCGAAGCGCCTTCGCAGCGGATCCAGCTTTTGCCACCGTCTTCTGTGTAAGCAAGGCCGTATTCCGTGAAGCCCTTCGGTTGCCAAACTTGTGACTGGTCCATGGGGACCCACAGATGTCCTTCTCTCTTGGGAACGGTGCGGATGAGTCCACCGCCGTTGTAGTATTCGCCGGCCTGTTCGTTCTGCAAACGGGCTTCGGCTTCTGCAAAAGTCTTGCCGCCGTCAGTAGATCTGTAAAGCGAACCCATGCCGCCCATGACGTAGAACGTTTTCGGATCAACGGGGTCTGCGACAATGCGGGAATAGTTTGTCTGCGTTCCTGTTTCAACGGCGGTCCAGCTGGCACCATTGTCGTCGGAACGATAGACTGTTGCGCCTTGGTCTGGGCGGTGCAACATCACCTTGCCGTCAGCAGAAAGTACCACCAAGCCCTTCGGGCCCTTGAGCGTGGTCTTCACGCTGTCCCAGGTCTTGCCCATGTCGTCGCTGCGGTACATCACGTTGAAGTTCTGCGAATCGTACTTGCCGTAAACGGTAATCACGCCTGTGCGCACCAAGCTTCCGGTGAGCGGAGCGTAACCCATGCTTTCGGTCGTGCCGATGGTCGGCTTGTGGCGCTGGGCGCTCTGCTTGATGTCGGTATAGACCGCGCCGTCGTAGTCGCCAATAGCGGTGACTAGCGGGCCTCCCGGAATGCTCACGATGTCGAGCGGCACTGTCTCTTCGATGCCCTTGGACATGAACTTCCAGAGAGGAACCTTGGCTGAAACGTCTTCGGTCATAAAGATGCCGTTACCGCTTGTGACCCACGCTTCCTTGTTGTTGAACGGGTTGATTTCTAGGGAACCCGCCCAGTGGATGGCGTTACCCGGAATCCAGTCGGTGCCGTTCGCGTCGATGTTCGGAATGTCGTTGTAGTGCTGGCCGTGATTCCAAGTCTTGCCGCCGTCCGTGGTGGCGTAGATGCGGTCGCCGTAGTTTTCTTTTTCGTCCTTGGTCACGTGGCGGCCGGTGTACTTGCCCAGCGTCGAAATCACGATGTGGTTTTTGTCTAGCGGGTCAATGGCGACGCCGCCGTAAGAACTCTTGTCCTTTTCGTAGCTCTTGGTGGTGCTGCCTTCGTGTTCCACGGAATCGCTCGGGGTGAGGTCAGTCCACGTGCCGCCGGCAATGTTGTACTTGTAAAATCCACCGCTTGCGATGTTGTACGGGCCGGGGCCGTCGGCAAAAGTCACGTACATGTCGCCGTCAACAATCTTTGCGCGGTGTGGCATGAGTCCAGTAGGGACGCCCTTGATGGCTTCCCAGGTAGCGCCGCCGTCGTGGCTGACTTGCAAATTATCCTTGGTTTCGGAAATGCCGATGTAGATGGTCTTGGTGGAGCCGTCGGCGTTCTTGCCCTGCGTTTCGTCGAACATCACAAAGCTGATGCCGTTCACGCCGTTCAGGCTGGATTCTGTGGCAGTAGAAAGGGCAACCTTATAGACGCTTGCCCAAGTTTTTCCGTAGTCGGTACTTTTGTAAAGGCCCTTGGTGCGGCTACCGCAGAAGATGATGTTTGGCTTGTTGGGGTCAACCGCTAGCTTTTCGCCGGTCTGGCGGCCCATGCCGTTGCCGTGGGCGAGCATTTCCACGTAGCTCGTGTCCCAAGTGGCGCCGAAATCTTCACTGCGGAGCACGGCGGTGCGGCCCTTGCTAAAATAGCCAGTGCCGGCCAGTACGTAAATGCGCTTGGGGTCCGTGGGGTCGAGCGCGAAAGCTTCGGTGCCGTAAAGTCCCTTGTCGTTTTCCGAGATGAAATCCATCAGCGGAATCCAGGTCTTTTTCTCGAAATCGAAACGGTAAATACCGCCCACGTCGGTGCGGGCGTACAGCAAGTTCTTGGCCTTTGGGTGGAACATCACGGCAGAGACGAATCCGCCGCCATCAAAGCGCACGTTTCCCCATTCGTACTTCTCGGCACTTGCGGTCGAGGCGAGTGCAGCCAAGGCGGCGATGCCGATTATGGACGATTTGAACGAAATTTGACCAAACATGCTGTCTCCGTCTATATTTTGAGAACAATTAAACCCTTACATCTATTTGTAATATACATAAAAATTGATAAAACGTTTCTTATATAATCCTTAAAATTAGAAAATTTTTGAGAACATTTTAAAGACGCTTTTTTTGAAAAAAACAAACCCTGGCATAGCTGCCAGGGAAACATCATTTTTTTAAAGAGTTATGAGTTCTGAGTTACTAGGGCGACTTCGTCGCAGTTCTAAGTTTGAAGTTACTAGTTACTAGAGATGTTCTTGTTGCATCCACTAGTAACTATTAACTAGTAACTAGTAACTATTAACTAAATTCCACTAACTAGTAACTGCGCCGTAGGCACTTAATTACTCCGCTCCGATGCCAAGTCCTCTAAACGGCACGTACCTGATTTGGTTCTTGTTGTCGATGATGACGGCGACACCGGTCAAGAAGTACGGCCAATGTCTCGATGCCGGATCGTGGAATCTGTAATTTACAGTGCCGTTCGAGGCGAAAACGGAGAGCGGCAGGATGAAGTCGTCGTGGGAGCAGATGACGCGGAACTTGTTCATGGAGGCGTAATCCGGTGCAATGTGCGTTTTGACGATTTCTTCGGTTTTTGTCTTCAGGTCGTCGAGAGCATCGGAGTACATGTTGTCGTAAGCCCAGCCGGCAATGACGAGACGGACGTTCGTCGTGGAATCTTCGTAGAATTTATAGCGGTCCTTGTCCTTCTTGTACCAGCTGATGGAATAAATATCAGAGGAGTCATGCGGGAATGTCGCCTGGCCACGACCTTGGTTGATGTAGAAGCAAGTTTGTTCGGTACGGAGGTATTTGGTATGCGTGTATGTGAATTCATCGGCGCTTGCGAGCTTTTTGCCGACAGCGATAGCTTGGCGTACGCCGTCCGAAGGTTGCCCCTTGATGGAATCAGGTTCGGTTTCCCAATAGGTGAGAGGCGTTTCCTTGCCTGTTTGGGCATCGTCGCGTTCTCCGTGGCGAATGACGAAGACCGCTTTTTCGTTGCAGCGGACGCTCTTGAAAACATCGGCGATATCGGCAAGCCCGATGGAGTCGAGGGGGATTGTTGCGACCGGAGTCTCGACGCAGTTCGGGTCAGCAGGAGTCGTTGCCGCACTTGATTCGGGAGCGGTTGCAGAAGAGCTGGATTCGACACCCGGCACGGTTGCGGAACTGGAAATTCCCGGCTGCGTTTGCGTGGCGGAGGAGGCTGGTTCCGTGACGCTAGAAAGCGGGTCGGGCGGCAGCGTCTGTGCATTGGAAGAGGCGGGAACCACATTACCTTGATTAGGGAAGGCGCTGGTCGAACTGTCGTCACCGCAGGCGGTTAAGAGAGACGCCGCCAAAAGTGCACCTTTAAAAGCCAATGAAATACGTGTTTTTTTATGCATTGCGTAAAAATCCTTGTTTTATCCCTTTAAATTTATTTTTGTTGGGGTATTTCATCAAGTAAAATTTTTTGAAATAGCCTCTAAAGTAGCTCGCCAGTCATTAATTATTGTAATTAATCTCGTTCCGGCGCTTGAGTTCTTTGTTCAGCGGCCAGTAAATGAATGCAAAAACGATGTACCCGATGAGGAGCACAATCCAGTGGTTGAGTCCAAGTCCGATTTCCACGTAGCGCATGGTGATGAACATGAACGGCCCAGCGATGAGGAACAGCGGAAGTTGCCTGCACTGGTCGCCGAGCGAATAGCGGCTTTCGTAGCTTACAATGGAGTTCATCATTGGAAAACTGGTGCAAAAACCGCCCATCAGGCGCTTGATGAGCATGAGTCCGGAAACCACGCCTGCGATGGCGGGTGCTTTTATATATACAGGAAGCGGAGTCTTGTAACGCACGCCGGACTTGTATTTTTGCTTCTGGAAAAAGACGATGCCGATGATAAGGTCGAAAAGGCAGGCCCCGAGAAAGTACGCTTCGCCTTCGGGGATGCGCGAGTGCAGAAAGGTGCCGAGACAGACGAAAAAGGCGAGCCCCGCGATGATGGAAAGCACGATAGGGACTTTTGCTTTATAGTGGAGCAGACGCACGATATGCACGTACAGCATGCACATGAACCCGGAAACGGCGTTTTCGGTGCCCATCGGGAGTCCGACGGCGATATAGGCGAAACCGCAGGGGATAGGGATGGTCGCCGTGACGGCTTTGAGCTGCGGATCTTTCAGGTAGGCGCTCAGAGTTCCGAGGGCGGTCACCATAAAGACGAGTAGCCAGTCGTAAATCCCGAAATGAAAGTTCAAATCTTCCAACATTGAGTAAAAAAATAGAAAAGTCCGTACCTTTTTCGACTTTGCATTATAAATTTATCTTGGGTATTTTTTTGGGTGATATAGCCCAATAAGCGAGGTGTTCATGCTCTCGATTCCATCTTATTGGTATTTTATCCCGGTTGCATCGTTGGTTGCTCTGGGAATGGCTTTGTTCTTTTATCGCTTCATGAAGCGTCAGCCTGGCGGTAACCAAAAGATGGAGGATATTGCGCGCTACGTGCGCGTGGGGGCGTATGCCTACCTTAAGCGGCAGTACAAGACTGTATCCATAGTCTTTGGCGTTCTTTTCGTGGTGTTCCTCGTGCTGGCACTGCTCGGCATCCAGAATCCGTTCGTGCCGGTGGCGTTTTTGACGGGTGGCTTCTTTAGCGGCCTGTGCGGCTTTTTGGGCATGAAAACGGCGACTTATGCGAGTTCCAGGACGGCAAACGGCGCAATTTCGAGCCTGAATCGCGGGCTTGTCATTGCATTCCGCAGCGGGGCCGTGATGGGGCTTATCGTCGTGGGCTTTGGTCTTCTCGACATTTCGGCTTGGTTCTTTTTGCTCAATTACATATACGACCACAACGTCTGGCAGTTCGGGGCGGATATCGCGTCGAAACTTTCGCTGGGGGCGTGGAACGATAACATGGTGAACAATGCCGAGTGGGCGCATGCGAAGATGGTGGAAATCACGACGACGATGCTCACCTTTGGCATGGGGGCGTCGTTGCAGGCGCTTTTTGCCCGCGTGGGTGGCGGCATTTACACCAAAGCGGCCGATGTCGGTGCTGACCTCGTGGGAAAAGTCGAGGCGGGAATCCCCGAAGACGACCCGCGTAACCCGGCGACCATTGCAGATAATGTTGGCGACAACGTGGGTGACGTGGCAGGCATGGGCGCAGACCTTTATGAATCCTATTGCGGTTCCATCCTTTCGACGGCGGCGCTAGGGGCCGCGCTCCCGATGGGTGGCGTCAAAATGGTCATTGCTCCGATGGTTGTCGCGGCGATTGGAATTTTGCTTTCGATTTTGGGAATTTTTGCAGTGCGCACGCGCGAAGATGCCGACACGAAGTCGCTTTTGCGTTCGCTACTCACGGGGACGCTCGGTTCTTCGGTGCTGATTCTTTTGGCGCTTTGGGTGCTCGTGAAATTTGATTTCATTTCGATGGGAATTTTTGGCTCCGTGCTTTCTGGCCTTGCGGCTGGCATTCTCATTGGGCAGTTTACGGAATACTATACGTCCGATGCTTACAAGCCGACGCGCGGAATCGCTGGCCAGGCGAAACTTGGCGCTGCGACGACAATTATCGACGGCATTTCGGTCGGCATGTTCTCTACGGGACTTCCGGTGGTGACTATTGTCATTGGCATTGTGGCAGCCTTTGGATGTGCTGGTGGCTTTAGCGACATGGCTGTGGGACTTTATGGCGTGGGCTTTGCCGCTGTGGGCATGCTCAGCACGCTTGGCATCACGCTTGCGACGGACGCCTTTGGCCCGATTGCGGATAACGCTGGCGGTAACGCCGAGATGGCCGGTCTCGACCCTGAAGTGCGTGCCCGTACCGATGAACTCGACATGCTGGGAAATACGACTGCAGCAACAGGCAAGGGCTTTGCGATTGGCTCTGCGGCGCTGACCGCGATGGCGCTCCTCGCTTCTTACATCGAGGAGGTGAAAATCTGGCTCGGACATTTGGCTGCATCGGCCGAGGGCGTATGGAAAGTCGGCTCCGTCGCGTTTGCGAACGGCGCGAATGATTTGATGACGGCGCTTTCGGGTGTGGCTGGCGTAAAATTCCTCGATGGAGGGACACGCGCGATTGCAGAAAATGGTGACCTCGTGGGAATGGTCGCAAATAAGGTAAACTACGTTGACTTTATGCACATTTACAACCTCAACTTGATGAACCCCATGCTTTTGGGCGGGCTGTTTATCGGTGCGATGATGACGTTCGTGTTCTGCGCATTGACCATCAAGGCGGTGGGCCGTGCGGCAAGTGCGATGGTCGAAGAAGTGCGTCGCCAGTTTCGTGAAATCCCGGGAATCATGGAAGGCACGGGCGAGCCGGATTACGCCCAGTGTGTTGAAATCTCGACGACGGGCGCCCAACATGAGATGGTTATCCCCTCGGTGCTTGCGGTTGTTGTTCCTGTGCTGGTGGGGCTTACGATGGGCGTTGCGGGCGTGTTCGGCCTTTTGGCGGGCGGGCTTGCATGCGGCTTTGCGCTTGCGACAATGCTCAATAATGCCGGCGGCGCCTGGGACAATGCGAAAAAGTTTGTTGAAAAAGGCAATTACGGCGGCAAGGGGTCCGACACGCACAAGTCCGCAGTCGTTGGCGATACCGTGGGTGACCCGTTCAAGGATACCGCAGGCCCCTCGCTCAATATTTTGATTAAACTCATGACCATGGTGAGCGTCGTGTTCGCCGGCGTCATTGTGCGATTCGGGAATATGTTGTTTTAGTTGTTAGTCGATGGTCATTAGCCATTGGTTGTTGACTGAAGACCATTTGTATTAGTTAGACATTTCTTACTTAATTAGATTAGTCTAATTTTTGGATTGTTTCGAGTCCATTTGGAGTAGAACTTTCTTTGGTAAATTTCTAAAATAAATTTCAGAGAGAATTGCCATAGAATCTCTGCTGGCATATAGATTTCGTTACCTCATATATGCTAGATAGGTTATCCCGCCTTGGCTAAGGCTTAAGGCGGGATTTTTGATTTTATTTATTGTTGACTTTAGGTCGTGCATGGATAAGAACCTTGATTTCTGTTTAGTTCGGCAGTGCGCCCCGACTCTTGCTGGGGTGAAGCTGGGTAATTTGTTTTGCGTTGGTTCTGCCGAAGGTGTCTTGATTTGCAATATTCTAGCTCGTTGGAATCAGGCCTTGAACCCTAAGGGTGTTGTGGCTCGTGTTGTCGCTGAACGTTGCGGACGTTATTTTATCTATGTTTATCGGAATAGCGCTTTACAGAATTTGGGAAATTCTTGTGAAGTGCGAAATTTTTTGAAAGGCTTTGGGTATAGTTGTTTTGATACAGAGTCGTTGCTGAATTTTTTTCAGCATCGCATGACGCGATCGGTATGTTTTCCACATGAAGTGGGTGTGTTTTTGGGGTACCCACTTGACGATGTGAAAGATTTTATTTCGTATGGCGGGAAAAATTACAAGATGATTGGATGTTGGAAGGTTTATAACGATGTGCCGAACTCCATGCATATTTTTGAAGTTTATAAAAAGTGCCGCAAGATATTCAATGAACGCTTTGAACAGGGCGATTCTTTAACGAATTTAACCGTGGCATGTTAATTTAGTTAAAAATCTAAAGGGAGCCTCTAAAAAATGCTTTGGTTAATAAAATTTGAGCGAGACCGAGTGCAGGCAGGAACGAAAAGTGGTGAATACTGGAGGTCTTTACCACTTTGAGTGACGAAACTGCACGATGTGTCGCAGCCAAATTTTTGAAAATGAGTTTTTAGAGGCGACCGAAAAACAAAAGGAAAATAAAATGAATAAAATTGCAGTTGTCTTTTGGACAGGGACTGGTAATACTGAAGTTATGGCGAATGAAGTTGTCACAGGTGCTAAAGAAGCGGGTGCTGATGTGACGCTGTTCAATACGTCTGCTTTTAAGGTGGAAAATGCCACTGAATTTGACAAGTTTGCTTTGGGTTGCCCGGCAATGGGTGCTGAAGAACTCGAAGATAGCGAATTTCAGCCGCTTTATGACCAGTTGAAAACGCAAATCGCAGGCAAAAAGGTCGTGCTTTTCGGTTCATACGGCTGGGGCGGCGGCGAATGGATGAATGCATGGAAAGAAGATGCTGTTAATGCTGGCCTCGTTCTTGCTGATGATCCGCTCGCCATTGAAGGTGCTCCGGATGATGCTGGCAAGGCAAAGTGCCGTGAACTCGGCAAAGTTCTTGCACTGTCGTAAAAATTACGATGTTGTCATTCCCGTGACCTTTGTCATTCCCGCGAAGGCGGGAATCTCCTTGTGCAAACTTAGACTCTCTAAAAATGTTAGTGAGTCTAACAAAATTAGAGAGTCTAACAATGTTAGAAATTCACTAACAATGTTAGCGTCAGTCGCGTGAAACTCAACTGCGACGCGGGGTTGCAAGAGTTATGTACTTAATTTGTTTGCAATTTACAATTGGAGGGGAGAGTATCTTTTTTTTTTAAAGCGGGCAAGTGCTCCGCTGATTTTTCTTTATTAAGGAGAATGATATGTCTATGTTCAAAAACGAAAAATTCTGGCTCGTTGTTGCCGGTGCTGTGGGCTCAGCTGTCGCAAAAAAGGTTCTCAAAGCTAAAAAGACTCGCGAACTCGCCGTTCAGGGACTTGCTCATGGCATGAAGTTTACTGCTGATGCCAAGGCCGCTTTCCAGGATATGAAGGACGAAGCCGCTGATATTTGCAACGACGCCAAAGCCGAAGCGGGAATTAATTAGACGAGAGATCATATAATCTCGTTAGAATCGTCATACTGAGCACGAAGCGCGAATGTATCCAGTGATTTTACAGTCTTGGATTCTTCAGTCGCAGAGCTCCTTCAGAATGACGAAATCCACTTCTAACTGCCTACTTCCTACTGTCTTCTGTTAACTATGCAATATCGAATTGTCTATGATAGACCTGGTCGTCTCCGCTTGCGTGCTGGGGCGTACGCTTTTGAACGTTCTTACGAAGCGCGTGTTCACAAGGCGTGTGTTGGCGTACCTTGCGTAAAAAGTGCCGTGGTGCACAGCGAGAATGGCGGGCTGCTGCTTGAATATGAGCCGCTGAACGGTGATTACGGTGCAAGTCGTAGCCAGATTCTTGAATTTGCAAAATCGCTGAATCCCAAAGCGCTGCCGGAATGCGATGGCGAAACGGAATACCAGTTGCAAGCTTTGGATGACGGGTTTAAAAACAACCTTGCGATGATGATTGCTAGGCGTTATTTGCTGCGCTGGTTTGTTCCGTTCCCTATCCGTACTGTGATTACAACGATTCGCGGGTTGCGTTATGTGGCACGCGGAATTTCAACCCTTGCTAGTGGAAAACTCACGGTCGATGTACTCGATGGTGCTGCAATTGGAACTTCACTGTTGCGCCGCAATTACGAATCCGCCGGAACGGTCATGTTCCTTTTGGGCGTTTCGAGCTTGCTGGAGGATTATACCAAGGCGCGTACGCGTACGGCGCTTACAGGGAGCCTCGCCGTAAAAGTCGATAAAGTCTGGGTCGTGAAAGATGGCGTAGATACTTTGGTCGAACTTAAGAGCGTCCAGGTAGGCGATTTGGTGCGTGTGCGTTCCGGGAGCATGATTCCTGTGGATGGCCGCGTTGTTGAAGGAGAAGCGTTCGTAAACGAATCGACGATGACGGGCGAATCCAAGGCGGTGATGAAGACTGCTGGTCGAATCGTTTTTGCGGGGACCGTTCTTGAAGAAGGCTCGATTGTTGTTGAGGTTCAGGCGGTGAACAGCAATACGAAAATCCAGAAGATTGTGGAACTGATTGACCGTAGCGAAGACTTGAAGGCGAGCGTGCAGAGCCGTGCGGAACATTTGGCCGATAGCATCGTGCCGTTCAGTTTCCTCGGCTTTGGGCTTACGCTTTTGTTTACGCAGAACATCTCACGTGCGGTTTCCATCTTGATGGTGGATTACTCTTGTGCGATAAAACTCTCGACTCCGATTTCCGTGATTTCTGCATTGCGCGAAGCCGCGGATATGGACATGACGGTGAAGGGCGGCAAGTACTTGGAAGAGCTTGCGCTTGCCGATACGATTGTGTTCGACAAGACGGGAACGCTCACGAAGGCGGAACCGCGTCTCGAAAAGATTATTCCGTTCGGCGGTCGCAACGAAGACGAAATCTTGAAAATTGCGGCATGCATCGAGGAACACTTCCCGCATAGCATGGCACGTGCAATTGTGAAGGCGGCGCTTGAACGCGGAATCGCTCACGAAGAAGAACATGCCGATGTCAAGTATATTGTAGCGCATGGCATTGCAACATCACTTGACGAAAAACGTGCGGTCATCGGAAGCAAGCATTTCGTGATCGAAGATGAAAAGGTGACGGTGTCCGAAGAAGACCAGCGCATCATTGACAAAGAAGCAGGTGCTGCATCCGTGATTTATCTCGGCATCGGTGGCGAACTTGCCGGGGCCTTGTGCATTAGCGACCCGCCTCGCGAAGAGGCGGCGGTTGCCATCCGTAGGTTGCGTGAAAACGGCATCAAAAACGGGGTGATGATTACGGGCGATAGCAAAAATGCGGCTGAACGCGTAGCGGAACGTTTGGGAATTGATACATTCTTCGCTCAAGTCCTGCCCGAAGATAAGCACCGTTATGTGGAACAATTGAAGTCCGAAGGTAAACGCGTAATTATGGTGGGCGACGGCATCAACGATGCGCCTGCGCTTGCTGCGGCAAATGTCTCTGTCGCCATGAGTGATGCTTCGGATATTGCCCGCGAAACAGCCGATGTGACGCTCCGCCGCGAGAATCTCGAAGACCTCGTGGAACTACGCCTCTTGAGCCAAAAGCTTATGGAACGCATCTCTGAAAATTACCGCTTTATAGTTGTTTTCAATACGAGCTTGCTTGTAGGCGGTTTTCTCGGAATCCTCTCGCCAACAACGTCAGCCTTCTTGCACAATGTTTCAACGATGGGCATCTGTGCAAAAAGCATGACCAAGCTGAAAGTGGAGTAATCGTCACAAATTTTTGTCATGCCCGAAAAAAACTGTCATTCCCGCCTCCGAGCGGGAATCTCCTTTTTGAGTATTCCCTTTGTTTTGGGGAATACTTTTTTGCGTTTACTCGGTTTTAACCATTGAAAAATGTTTATTCTAGCCTTGCTTGAAAATTTGAACGTGCAAAGATGATATAAAGAATCTATATTAATATTGACATATTGAATTAGAGTAGTACTCTTGTTCCTGCTACGAAAAGTCTGGTAAATTTTTCTAGGGCGAAAGCCCGCAACTTGGGAATAAGACGAACGCTCACACCGATCGGGTGTGGGTCGTTGGGCGTTTGCCCGCGACTTGTACTGTGTTTTTGCATATGGCAAAACCAGTCGAGTTGTTGTGCTTAAAGTTGCAGGTTTACCAGAGCCATCGTAGTATAAGCCGGACGACACCATGCCTTTTTTGTTTTCCAAAAAGCGTGGATTAAGTCGGTTTTATTGAATAAGACTGCTGCTCGAAGACTGTCTTTGGCAGAGTGGAGAAAATATGAAAAGTATAATAGCTGTTTTTTTGTGTGTTATTAGCTTACATTTGGGGTGGGCTGCGCCTTTTGATGTGTCTGCGTTAAACGATGTTGTGAAAAAAACGTATCGTTTTGAAGATGTTGCTTATTTTTATTATTCTGCTCGCGATTATGATTATTCAGATGGTAATTTTTTGAATCTGTCAGGGAAAATTGATTTTGCAATATCGGATAAACGGGTAGATATAGATGCTTTACTAGATAGTGAAGAAAATCCCAGAAGTTTCTCAATAATAGTGACGAATAAATTTGAGGATATTGATTCGCAAAATAACAAAATTATGGTGTATAGGGGATTTTATGCAGGAGATACTACTCGTACGACTATAACTCTTGAACTTGGAAAAAAATATGCATCAATAACTAGAGAGTTCTATAGTCGAACATTTTATGATTTTTTTGGACAATATGCCAAAAGTAATTCTGGAACGGGAAGTGGTTTTGCTGTTAATTCAAATATTATTGTAACAAATCAACATGTTGTTGATGGTAATAAATACTTTTTTGCATCAAGGGAAGATCTTGATTCTCTTTTTATAGATCTTGAATTGGTTTATGAAGATCGCAATCTTGACCTTGCTGTTCTTAAGTCAAAGAAAAAATTAAATGGGTGCGCTATTGATAGAAAAATATATGACATTGGTAGTGAGGTTGTTGCGTATGGTTTTCCGCAGATAAAAGAACAGGGACGAAGTCTGAAGGCTACTAAAGGAATTATATCTTCAAGAAAAGGATATAAAGACGATGTAAAAACATATCAAATTGATGCCGCAATACAACCAGGAAATTCGGGAGGACCCTTAGTAAAAGGTGATAAAGTTGTTGGTGTTGTAGTTTCTTATTTGAGGGAATCGCAAAATGTAAACTATGCTATAAAAAGTAATTTTTTAGGTGCTGTTCTTGATGTATTAAAAATTCCAAATACAGGAAAAGCTAAACCCAAAGATTGTACTTATACCATAATATCTATTGATAAAAAATGGATTGAAGAAAATGCTAAAACAGAACGGAATCATAAAAAGGAAGGAAATGAAAAAAATGAAAAAGAATAATGCACATAAAATTATAAATAGGGTGGCAATCATTCTTCTTTGTTTGATTACTATTGGATTTGGCGATTCTAATGGTAACAAACTTCCGCGTTGGAGTGAAATGATGGCTCCTCAAAAATACGAGGGTGCTAACTTTACTTTTTATCCGTCGCAATTTGTTGTTCATTATAAGGATGGTGATTATTCATATACAATTCTTTCTGCTGAAGATGAGGCTGAAATGAAACGCTTGATTCGAACATTGAATCATGCTGAAAAAACACAACAAGCTGATTGGTCCACAATTCAACGAAAAATTCCATTATGTAATGGTGGTAATTGTGGAGATTCTTTGATTGTAGATGTAAGAAAAGATGATTCGCTTCTTGTTTCTGCGAGTATAGGTGGTGTGCGGTATGATTTAGTGAGCTATTATCCTACTCAAAATCCGTTTGCTTGGCTTGTTCTCGTTGCGACAACTTCTTCAGTATGGGGAAGTTTGTTGGTGGGGCTTTGGGGCTTTTGGTGTAGTCGGAAAAGATTGAGAAAAAAATTAGAAGTAGAAATTCCTGTGTATTCAGCATCTAGAAATAATAGAGAGGAGGCTTGATAATGTCGTTTGATCTAGAAAATGAAGAAAAAAATTATCGTGAACAACGAAAAAATATTCTTAAACGTACAGATGTGAAGGACTCTATTTCTGGTGAAAATGAAAAGCCCGATTTAAATAAGCCTGTCTCTGAGTCTGAAAAAATGGAAAATAAAAGTGTGGCTTTTTCTGCAAAATTTATGTGGTCTGCATTTTTTTGTGGTCCGTTTGTTAGTTATTTTGTGCATCGTTCGGAGCTGAAACGGTCTAGAAAATCCTTTTTTTGGTTTGTTTATCTTGTTTGCTTTATTCCTCAAAGAATAGTGACTGCTATAAGTCGTTATATTGAACATGCTTGTGAAAATATTTCTATAACTGCGGCTTATATCGATCCCTTAATTTGGTGGTATTCGGCTTTGGATGTGGTGATGCGTATCGCCGTGAATCTTTTTATGGCATTTGTCGCGCAGAAACGATTTGAAAAGATTTGTCATTCTTATGATGAAGATGCTTACTATCAAGGTGAAAAAAAAGGTGTTATGGTGGGAGTTATACTTTGGATTGCTTTGAATATGATTGTTATGCTTCGTTCTTAAAAAATTGATTATAAGAAAGTGAATGAGACAAGTGTCTCTATTCACTTTTTTATTGAATATTCTTGGTTATAACTGTTTGAAAATGTTGATTCTTGCATTGTTTGATGCTTTGAATGTGCAAAAAATGATGTAAAGAATCTATATTACTATTTTTTTAGTCAAGAAAATGCTTATTCTGTACGTTGCGTAAAAGGTTAAATGGATGCTTAGTGCAAATGAAAAAGACAAAGATGGTTGGATTTCGAATGATAGTGCTGCTTTTTTATCATTAAAAACAGCTTTGCATGCCTATTTTGAAACTTATAGAGTTTCGTTTGAAGAATCTCAAAATCCAATTAAAATTTCCAAATTGGCCAAACTAGAAAAGTTTGATAGTGATCTATACAAGTCACTCTACTTTACAACAATAACTCATTTTCAGAATTTCTTTGAATTGATTTTAAAAGATTTTCTTAGAAAAATTGATGAATTATTTGCTGTGAAATGGAATGAAAAGTTTACAGCATCTTTGTACAGGAAAATAAAAAGTAAAGAACTTTGTTCTGATGTCTTTTGTCAATCAATTGAGTTTTCTGAGGCGTTGAAAAGATTAAAAATTATTCAAAAAGAAAATCCGAAGGATGATGTTATCAAGAAAATAGAGTTTCTTTTGGTTAAAGAAAATGATGAAACTCTGGATTTTTTGAATGATTTAAGAAATCGTATATGGCATAGGGGCTTGTATTATCTTTTTTATCCAAAATTAGATTGTTTTATTTGCGGGAAAATTCTTCCCCTTGTTAAACAGGTAACGGACTTAGATTGGTATTCGGAAAATAAAGAGTGGATTTATAAGAATCTGAAATGTGGTGTTGATCCGATTGCTTCTTTGATTAATGAAATTGATAATCCTCCCGTAAATTACGAAAAAATAGCACTGTTGAAGGAAATGGGACGTGCTGCTTATCATAATCCAATAATTCAAATAGATGATAATTGTTCTATTTTAGAAAGGGGGGCCAAAGTAAATTATAATTATGAAAAAATGAAGTTTGTGAATGCAAAAGTAGAGGGTGCTTGTAATGAATTATTGTTAAAAGTTTATGATTGTCCTGTTTGTGGGCAGAACACATTTTTGAAATATGAATTAGATGATACATCTTTTGATGAAAACGATTGCTATCCTCATTATATTCCTGAAAAGCTTAAATGTGAAACGTGTTCTTTTGAAATTAGGTCAAATATAGAGGATTTAAGTCTTTGTGGTATTAACTGCAAAAATTTTTGGAAAGATCATGATTGAAGAATCTTTTGCAAACGGTTGTTTGCAAAATGAACGATAATCTCTTTGACCTCTTGTTTTTATCTGTTTAGTTTTATACATTGATTTCAGCCGATTAAATGCGGCTGATTTTTATTATATCGTTATTTATATCCTTTCTTATATCCTTTGCTAAATGAAGTCTGAGTTTTTACTCAGGTGTTTGTGTTGATTCTCTTCTTGAGAAAGGAATTATATGAGCGAAGAAAATAATGCGACGAGGCGAAACCACGATCCATTTTTTCGTTGGCTGTTTTCTGATGTTGGGCATCTTAGAAATCTGTTAGAACTTGCTAGCAAAGTAAATTTTGATGTTGGCGAATTCATATCGGCTATAAATATGGACACTCTTGTCCGTATTCCAGATTCGTATTCAGAGGTTGACGATACGGGTGAAGCGGATTTGGCATTTCGTGTGAATGTATCAACAGGAGCTCCGATTTTAGTTGGGGTTCTCTTGGAACATAAATCGGGACGGGATCCAAATGTTCTTGATCAGATTGCTCGTTATGTGAATTCTGTGATGAAGATTTATGATAAGAATCGTGCATTTAGCGGAATTCCGACGATGGCAATTATCTTTTATAATGGACGGGAAAATTGGAATCCACTTAAGAGACTTGAAGAGGGTTATCCGGAGTATTTTCGTGGTTCTGTATTGCCCTTCCATTGCGCTTTTGTGAATATGGCGGATATACCCGATAGCGACTGTTTGACATGCGAAGACGTTGCAACTGGAATGGGCGTTGTCGCAATGAAGTATGCGTTCAATAAGGAAAAGCTGTTAGAGGTCTTGCCTCAATTCCGTGATTCCTTGCGAAAAATGCACCGTAATGAGGCGTCTTGTCTATTGCAAAAAATAAACATATATTTGAAAGAGTACGTTGATGAAGGTGTTCTCAAGGAGCTGGATATGGCATTTGTAAGTGTTGGACAAAAATACGGCTTTGTTAGTGCCGGTGATGTGTTTCGTCAAAGACTTGCCGAAGCTCGCAAAGAAGTGGACGAAGAACGGAAAAAAGCTGAAGAAGAAATGCTTAAAACGGCTAGGGGACTTTATGAAGATGGGGTTCCCTTAGAGACTCTCGTTCGTAGATTCAATCTTACGGAAGAACAAATTCACGGAAAGTGATTTTTTTTGTAGGGTTTATTAAGTCTATAGCTCTAAAATTCGAAAATGTTTTCGAAAAGGTAGTCGAAAGACTACCTTTTTATGGAAATTTTTAAGAAAAAGTGGCGTAATGCTGGTGTTATACCACCTTTGCTGAAAAAATAATGGATTCCCTCCCTTCGGTCGAGAATGACGTCGAGGAGGACTTGCTGACTAACGGTGTTCGCGAATATTTATTAGCGTTTTTCTTTTCCGTAGGGTTTGGTGACGTACACGAGGGCGGTGGTGAGCGTGTAGTCGGCAACGAGGGCGGCTGCAAGGCCAATGATGGAAAGCAATCCGACGTTGTGCAGTGCACCCATGGGGCTGAAGATGAACACGAAGAACATTGCGCAGAGAATGAATGTCGTCATGCCCATCGTCTTTCCGATTTCGCGGTAAGAGAGCAATAGCGCTTTTTTGTAGCTGCCCGTGCGCTCGTAACCGTATTTGATGTGGTTATTCATGTGGATGGTGTCGTCAACGGCAATGCCCAAAATCATCGGCATCACAATCATCGTTATCATGTCGAGCGGCATTCCCGAATAGCCCATGACACCGCCGATTAAAAGCACGGGGGCAACGTTTGGAATCATGCCGATGAGGCCCGCCTTGATGCTCCCGAATGCGAGAATCATCATGATAGCGATAATGACAAATGAACCTCCGAACGAACGCAACAGTCCATTTACGAGCTTGCCGTTCATTTCGGCATAGTTCACGACTTCGCCGACGATTGAAGTTTTGGCGTCTGGGAAAATTTGCGCTGCGTACGATTTCGCGGAATCGAGGTCTTCAACGATTTTCTTGGCGTCGTATCCAGAAAGTTCGATGTGGATGAATGTTGTTTTGTAGTCTTCGTCCATGCGTTCAAAGAGCGCGTCGGCATCTGAAATTTCGTAGAGGAACAGCAGTTGCGTGAGCATGTCTTGCGCATCGGGAATCTTGTAGTATTCCGTGCTGTCGACGTTCAGCGTGCGGTTCATTTCTTTCACGAGTCGCGTTACGGATTGCACGCGGGGCTTGTCGCCTGAAATTTTTGTGAGCTGGAGCGTGCCGAGCTTTTGCTCTAGCGCTTCGATCCGTTTCATGTTGGCGGGATTTTTAAGCGCGTCGCTTTCGTTGAATTCGACCATCACATTGAAATCGTAGAGGCTTCCGAGTTTTCCGCTAAGCATGTCCATAAGCCTTGTGACGAACGGGATTTTTTCGCCCATCGTTTTTGTGTAGTCCATGTTCACGTCAATGTTCATCACGCCTGGAATTTGCAACAACATTATGGCGGCGGAAATTGCGGCGATGATGCCGCTGTGCCTGCAAACTTTGCGACCGAAAAATTCAAAGAGAATGTCAGCCTTGGTGGCGCCAGCCGCTTTCACTTCTGTCGGGTCGGGTTTTGCATTTTTGCCGAAACTCATGAGAATCGGAATCAAGATGATGACGTATAAATAAACCATGAAGACGATGCCTGCTGAAATGCCACCAATCCAGCGGATCGGGCGGATGCCTGCGAACAGGAACGAAATCAGCGAGGCCACGGTAGTGATGACGGTGAAGAGAATGGGCCAGCCGGTTTCTTCGACAGCGTTTATCACGGATTCGCGGCGGTTGCCCGTGCGCCTAAAGTGCATGCGGAATGAATTGATGTAATGGATAGAGTAGCCCACCGAAAGTGCCATGCCCAAAAGTACGGGGAGCGCGACCATGCTTTCGTCGCCAATGATGCCGAGCCAAGCGTTTACGCCGAGAACAGATGCGATTCCTCCGACGGTGGCGATGGCGGGGACGATGACTCCTCGCAAAGAGCGTACGAATAAAATAAGGCATGCGAGCATGACGGCAAAGCCAAAGCCGATACGCATGGCGCATTCACGCGAGATGACTTCGTTTTCTTCCATTTCGGTGTAGCTCATGCCGGTTGGGAGCATCTCGAACTTATCGCTTTTGAATTCATCGGAGAGAATGACGTTGCGAGCGAAAGGCGCAATACTGTCTTTTCCGAAATCGATGCCGCCTTCGTATGATTTCAACGAGAGGATAACCCATGTTTCTTTTGCGTCGTCGGAAACGATGTTGTTTACCAGCGATTCACGGCTCATGATAAGCGATTTCTTGGCGGCGAGCTGTGCTGAATCTGTCGGGATGCCGCTTTCAAACGGGTCGATGACTTCGAAGCCTTCGTTGTTTGCTATTGGGATGGATAAGTTGTGTGTAAGTGAAACGACGCGGTCGGCGTAAGGAACCTCATTTTCGAGACGCTTGGAAAGTCGGTCGATGGTGCTTAAAACTTCGGGGGCGAAAACATCGTTTGCACGGACCATCACCATATAGCCGTCATCGCTACCGAAAACGTCATTGAAATGCGCTTGGTCAATTTTGACTTTATCCCAGTCGTCAAACCATTCTTCTTCGCTGCTGGTCATTTGCAATTGCGGAAGCCCGAGGCATGCGGCGAGAGTCACAAGAATCGTTGCGAGTAAAATCAGCCAACGGAATTTGATTTGAAAACGCCCCAGACGGGCGAAAACCTTATTAATGCGAGAAACTTGCATAACATCCTCCCAAAAATTTTGCCCGAAAATAACATAACGTATAGTATTTTTCTACTCCAATCGGACGCATTAGGAGCAAGGGTGGATATAGTATGTGTGTGAAAAGTTAAACGCGGCTAAATTGCGTCTAAATGGAGTAGAATTTTTCGCGGAAATTTTCAAGTTTTGGCGACCATGAAAATTACTGGAAAAAAATCTTCGAATACGTTGGTGCGTGACCTCGTGAACGTGGGCATTTTTGGTGCACTTTACCTTGTTCTTTCTGGACTTGGAGCGAGTATCGGTTTTATCCCTGCGTTTATTGTGGTTTCCACATGTGTGGTGAGCTTGGTGACGAGCGTCCCGCTATTCCTTTTCTTTTCGAAAGTCGAAAGACCTTTACTTTGCTGCGTGCTACTTTGCACGCTTTTCGGCGTTGTCATGACAATCTCTGGTCATGGAATTTCTTTTGGTTTGCTTTGTGTGATATATGGCGTTTTGGCGGGCCTTTGCTTAAAGCTGTTCCATAAAAATTTTGTGGGTTGCCTGCTTGCTAATGTGATGATTAGTTTTGTACCTTCTTCGATGATGATTCCGCTTTGGTCTTCGACCGAAGAATATTTGGCGTATTGCAGTTCTATTTGTGATAAGGCTTATATTGCTCATTTGGCGGAGCTTTCTAGCAGCTATTGGCCTTTGATTGGACTTTTTGGCTTTGGGGCCGCAGGAGCTGTTGTGGGTGGCTTTATTGCTCGTCGCATGATGAAAAAGCATTTTGAACGCATCGGACTTGCCCAGTGAAACTAGACCCGCGGACAAAACTGTTTTTAGCTGTGGTGGCAAATGGGATGATTTTTTCCGCTCCGCTAGTTTATAGTTTGTTAATGGTTGTTGTTGCATCTATTTTACTTTTGCTTGAGGGAAAGTGGAAATTTGTTTTCACTTTCTTTTTTGTTTATTTGACTGCTGGCTTTTTCTTTGATTTTGTGAAAAATTTGGATATTGGTACCTCGGGTACGATAATTCTTGCATCGTTGTTTTTGATGTACCGCATTATGCCCGCTTGTGTTGTACTATATTATGTTGTAACAACTACCAAAGTCAATGAGTTTTTGGCGTGCATGTCGCGGATGCGTATTTCGAACAAGGTTACGATTCCCTTGATTGTGATGATTCGATTTTTTCCGACAGTATTTGACGAATCCCGTGCGATTGGCAATGCCATGAGAATGCGCGGAATTCGCTTGTTCAGCTTGCGAACTTTAAAAAGTCCAGTGGCATTCCTTGAATATCGGCTAGTACCGCTTTTGGTTTCTATTACGAAAATTGGTGATGAACTTTCGATTGCAGCGGTGACGCGAGGGCTTTCGGCAGAAACGAAACGCACCTGTGTTGCAACGATTGGATTTCGCTGGGTGGATTTTGTTGTAATTGTGTACTGTATTGCCGTTGTTTTGTTTTATGTCATTCCCGATTTAATCGGGAATCTCCCTTCTGTATAGCATTGAAAAGGGGATGCCCGCTTACTTCGGCTTTGCTCAGCACAGGCTCTGGCGGGCATGACAAGGTGGAAAAATGAACATTTCTCTCAAAAATATTTCCTTTTCTTACTCCGATTCCCTGGATGATGCGATTCTCAAGAACTTGAATCTGGAAATTCGTTCGGGCGAGTGTGTTGTGCTGGCGGGGGAGTCGGGCTGCGGGAAGACGACGATTTCAAAACTCATTAACGGTTTGATTCCGCATTACCATTCGGGAACGATGGATGGCGATGTGCTGCTCGGCGACAAGAATACTGCCGATATGACGCTTGCCGAAATCTCAAGGGTTGTGGGTTCCGTTTTCCAGAATCCGCGTTCGCAGTTTTTCAACATCGATACGGATTGCGAACTTGCTTTTGGTTGCGAAAATTTGGGAATGAATCCCGAAGAAATCAAGCAGCGCGTGGAAAATGTTGTCCAGGAATTTCATTTAGAGCATTTGCTGGGTCGTAGCATTTTTAACCTTTCGGGCGGCGAAAAACAGAAAATTGCGTGCGCATCTGTTTCTGCTACGGGGCCTGAAATTTTTGTGCTGGATGAACCTTCTGCAAATCTGGATCTCAAGACGATTGCGGACTTGAAGGAAATTGTTTCGCGATGGAAAAAGGCGGGGAAGACGGTCGTTATCGTGGAGCATCGCCTTTACTATTTGCGTGATGTCGCCGACAGAATTTGTTACGTGAAGGACGGGCAAATTGCACACGAATGGACTCCGGCAGAACTTGAAGCCAAAGGCGCTGAATATGCATCAAGCCTCGGACTCCGATGCATGAATCTAGGGATGTTGAGTGAAAATGGAGATGCCCGTTTTCACGGGCATGACAAGATTGTGATGGATGTTCAAAATTGTCATTCCCGGCTCGACCGGGAATCTCCTTCTTCGACCGAATCTATAACATTCACCAACCTCATTTTCTCTTACCATCGCAAGCATCCAATTCTGGATATTGATCGTCTTGAACTCCCGTGCGGGCAAATTACGGCGCTGATTGGTCATAACGGTGCTGGCAAATCGACGCTTGCGCAAGTATTGTGCGGATTGCAGGGCTCTTGGCGTCAAAAGCGTGCGGCTCGCAAGCGCGGCATGTACTTGATTATGCAAGATGTGAACCATCAACTTTTTACCGAAAGCGTTCTGGACGAGGTTTTGCTGGGCATGAAACCGCAAAATGAAAAACTCGCTCTTGAAATTCTTGATGGACTCAATCTTAAGCAATATGCGGACAATCATCCGATGGCTCTTTCGGGCGGGCAAAAACAGCGTGTCGCTATCGGCAGTGGAATTTCGAGCGGTTGCGATGTCGTTGTCTTTGATGAACCCACAAGCGGTCTTGACTATAGGCAAATGCTTGCTGTGTCAAATACGCTCAAAAAGCTTGCGCAACAAAAGAAAACTCTTCTTGTAATCACGCACGATCCCGAATTGATTTTGAATTGCTGTCAATCCGTAATCCACATGGAAAGCGGAAAAATTGCCGAACAGTATCCATTGGCAGGGAATGAAGAACGACTTATCAAGACGATGGTTGGAAGTTTTGGGACTTTTTTACAATAATCCTTATTTAGTTGTGTATTTGCAGTTTTTGTTGGAATGTAAAAAAACAATAATATGCAAAGAACCTATATTTTTATGAGATGTTGAATTAGGGTATTGCTTTTATTCCTATGAATAAAAATCTGTTAAGGAAATGCATGCTAAGGATTTGTTTGATACTCTAAATTCGTCTAAAAAATCGTAAAAAAGGAGATTTTGGGATATGGCGAAGAGTGCATTTTTTTTAGTACTGCTATTTTTTGCGATTTGTCATGCGGAAAATCTTATTTGTAATAATACAGAAGAATATAATATAACTGAAACAGGGTGTTATTCTTTTGGTGATGAATTTGTTTTTGTAAGCGATGGTAAACCGAAATACGAGAAAGATGGGAATGAATCAGAAACTGGTTTGACTTGTTTTGACAGGTTTAGCTTTTCTGCAAATAGGAAAACAAAAAAATTTTCGAAAAATGGATTTCACTATGATGTCTGGATGCTTGACCAATATTGCTGTAAATATCAAATATTCCGAACAAACGAATCTCGCTGGGGAAATGAAAATGATGGCTATGTCGATTTTTCTATTTATGGAAATTTTGGTGTGTTTTTTTCAGAGTGTGAATATCAAGAGACCGACCTGATGGATACCATATTTACTGTAACTAAGTTGCAAAAGCCTTTTGATGAAGTCGATATTTTGAATTTAGCTACTAATGTGGGAGAAATGTTTGGCTCTAGAGAAAATGCTATGATGAAAATTGCTGTACTCTATTCTCTTGTAGAAAAAGCAAATGGAAATTATCCATTTAAAATATATCGACAAAATGGAACTCTTAAATACATTGGTAGTGTAAATCTTGGCTTTTGTATGAGTAAAAATGGAAAAAGGGCTTTGGATTTTACAAAAGGACCTTTAAATTGTAAATAACAAGGGATGATCGGTTGTAGGAAAAATATTATGAAAGAATTAATGCTTATCTTCATTGCAATAGAAATTTTTATTTGCTCAGTGGGAATTGCTTTTTTTAGTGCTTCTGATAGCGAAAAAAATAATATAAGAAGCTTTTTTTTAAAGAAAGAGAATACTTATATTCCTGATGTTAAAACATTGGTTATTGAAACTGCTATTCCAGAATTTGTTCCTTGTAAAAAAAGGAATATGATGATTATTTTAAAATAAAATATTTTCAAAATGACTCAACACCCTTGTTTTTTGGGAAGGTAATTCTCAAATTTTTTGATAAAGATGGCAAAACTTATTCTCCTTATATTTTTGGGGGAAATTCTATTTCTGTGGCAGAATTGCATAAAATATCATCAGAAGAATTACAGATGAAAATTTTTGAGAATTGTATCAAAAAGGATTCCATTGTTTTGGAAGGTGGAGAATCTAAAAGTGTTGTTGATGCTTTATCTCGGCATTTGATGTTTATAAGAGATCGTTCATATGATGGCCGTATTGTTTTGTCTTTTCGCAGAGATGAAAAACGCAGTGAAAAAGTATTTTTGAAAACTGTAGAATTGGATTCTACTTGTGAATTTGGAAATTCTGTTCAAACTGAGTTGCAGTATTTGGGAGAAGGAATTGTGTATTTTTCTGTAACGACGACAGGTCCCTCGTATGGTATAGAAAATGTTAAAATTGTCGATAAATGGAAAAGTGACTATATTCCTATATTAGATTTGTGTGATGAATGCAAGTTTAAAAAGATTGATTCGAATCGTTGCGAACTCTCTGGAATGATTGAGACAACAAAAGCTCGTGCAGATGCTTTGTTCCGTTTTATGGATCCCAAGATTGAGTTCTTTGCGTATCCACCCAGCGAAAAAATAAAAAAAATGGCAAAGTTAGATTTGTGCTTTGAAAATAAAGATGTTCTTAATGGACAGAATGATTTGAAAAAGATAGATAAGGACGTATATCGTACTAAAAAAATAGGTGTCCATCTAAGAAGTTGAAAGAACATTATGGAAATTATGGTGAATATGAAATGTTAGAATGTAATGGTAGTAACTGTCGGTGGCGGTATGAAAAAGGTGATGATAGTTGGTACCGAAGCTTTGAATGTGGTAAGGGGAAAACTTATGAGCGTTATTAAATATGAATCTTGAAAGATTGATGTTGAAAAAAGTTATTCTCCAAAAATAATTCGTTAATATCCATTGGCAGAAAATGAAGAACGACTTATCAAGATGATTATTGGAGCTGAAACCTTAATTTTTTTAATGCTTATTCTTTTTTCTCGCGGAAGGCTTTGGGCGTCATCCCTGTCATGCGTTTGAAAAATTTTCCGAAGAAATTGACATCAATAAAGTTTAGCTCGTTTGAAATTTCTTGAATGTCTTTTTGCGATGACTGCAAAAGGACTTTTGCGTCTAGGGCGATGTATTCATTAATCCATTGTTTTGCGCCTTTGCCGCTCATTTCTTCAATGACTGTAGAAAGATATTTTGGGGTGATGAAGAGTTCGTCGGCATAATACTTGACACTATGATTCTCGCGGTGATTTTCTTCGACTTTTTGCAGGAATGCGTTGAACAAAGCTTTCTTGCGGTTGGATCCTTGTGGTTCAATACATTTTTCGGTTAGAATATTGAGGCATTCGAATGCGGTGGATATTACAAGATTTTTGATAATTTGATAGTGGTAGCGGTTGTCTTTGGTGACTTTTATTTTTTCTTGTATGTGTCTGAACGATTTTTTTATTTGTTCAAAATCTTCGCCATCTCTTTGCTGGAATGGTGATTGTTTTGCCTGCTGAAAAAGTTGTATGCTATCTTTGACTTGAGACATTAAGTCGTTCATCATGTCCATTGAACATGCGATACATAATGGTTTAATATCGTCGCTTATACTAATAACATGAATGATTTGACCTGGAAATGCGACAAAAATACATCCTTTTTTCAGCTCATATGTTTTTGTGTTCACTTCGATTGTGCTGTAGCCTTTTTCAATCAAAAATAATGCGATACCTTGTATGTAAAAATAGCCAGATGTGTCTAGCCCTTCAATGTTTTCAAAAAAGACAATTTTCCCAGGAACAGTGTTTGACTGCTTCAAAAAATCTAATAGGGAAAGGTCGGCTTTCTTTATGTTATTTGCGTTTGTAGGCTTTCTTTTCATAAAATCGAATAATAAATGTTTAAAATTGCTCCTAGTAAAAATTACCTCAATTTTGCCTAAAAAGTCACTAAAAAGTTTGAATTATGGTAAAAATTTCTGTTTTTGGCGAAATTTTAACCTTATAATTGACGAACCTAAATCATATTTTTTAAAGTATGAATACGAAATTGTACATACTTCCTCTTTTGATATTGTCTCTTGTTGCTTGCGAAAGTGACTTCAATTCTCGCAATGACAAGAAAATCGCTCAGAAACAAACGCCGATAGTTAAAGTCGAGACTATTGTCGCTAAGAATTCAAATGTCGGCAGTTCGTTGCGTTACGCGGGTTCTATAGCCGAAGTCGCGACAACGATGGTAAGCTTTTCTTCGCCGGGGACGGTGAAGTCGGTGCGTGTGACCGAAGGCAAAAAGGTGAACAAGGGTGCGCTTGTGGCGACCTTGGATGATACATCTGCAAAGAGTGCCTTGGAGATTGCCTCTGCTTTGAAAAATCAGGCGGAAGATGCGCGCGCCCGTATGGAAAAGTTGCACGAGAACAAGACCATCTCTGAAATCCAGTGGATGGATGTCGAAAGTAAGTATAGGCAGGCGATTGTGGCTGAAAAGCTTGCGCAAAAGGCGCTGGATGATTGCAAACTTTACGCCCCTGCAACGGGAATTGTGGCGGGCAAATCGCTTGAAGTCGGGCAGAATGTGGTGCCGAGCGCTCCTGTGTTTCGCATCGTGAATATCGCGACGGTTAAGGCGGTTGTTGCCGTTCCTGAAAAAGATGTGGCTTCGCTTAATGTGGGCGATAAGGTTGAAGTTCGCGTCGGTGCGCTTGGTGATAAAGCTTTTGAAGGGAAGATTACAAATAAGGGGATTTCTGCAAACCCGCTTTCGCGTTCTTACCAAATCGAAGCTGAACTGAAAAATAAGAGCGGCGAACTATTGCCGGGAATGCTTTTGGAAATGTCCATTGATGGCAAAAATTCTGTGACGGGTGTTGAACTCCCTGCTTCTGCCGTGCTTTTGGATGAATACAATCGCTCTTTTGTTTGGGTTGTCCGTGACGGAAAAACGACAAGAAAAAATGTTGAAACATCTCTAGGAAACGGCTCTCAGCTTTTAGTGCAGGGGATTGATGATGGCGATTCCGTTGTGGTAAAGGGAATGTCCAAGGTGGGCGAGGGTGACCGAGTTCAAACGGAAAATCAGGCTGTTGCTCGATAGGGGAATTCTATGAAAAAGAAACGTTCCTTTGTTGAAACCGCCATGCGTTATCGCGGCATTGTGTTTATGCTTTGCTGCATTTTGGTGCTGTTTGGCGTTTATGGCCTTTCTGCTAACCGAAAAAATGAGTTCCCTGAATTTACGGTGCGTCAGGGTGTTGTGATTGCGGTTTATCCCGGTGCAACTGTGAAAGAAGTGGAAGACCGCGTTACAAAACCGCTTGAAGACTACATCTTCACTTATGGCGATGTCAAAAAAAGCAAAACGACTTCTATGACTCGCGATGGCATGGTGATTGTTCAGGTGGCGCTTGAAGATTACGTGTATGACAAAGATGGGTTTTGGAGTCGCTTTAAGCATGGTGTTTCGCAGTTCAAGTCGAGTTTGCCTGCTGGAGTCCTTGCGATAATCGTGATGGATGATTTTGGCGATGCTTCGTCGATGCTTTTGGCGATAGAAAGTAAGAATAAAACTTATCGTGAATTGGGTGAATATCTTGACGGACTTGCGGATAACTTAAGACCGCTTGAAAGTGTCGGCCGCATTACGCGTTTTGGCGAACAGAAAGACCAAATTTCAATTTATCTGGACAACGATAAACTTTCCCAGTATGGGCTGGGCTACAAGTCGGTGGCGGCATTCCTTTCGGGGCAAGGCCTTGTGAATATTGCGGGAACTTTGAGGGATGGCGAATACAATCACCCGATTTATGTGGAAAGTGGCGTGAATACCTTAGAAAGTGTCCGCGAAACAATTGTCTTTAGCGCACCTGATGGAAGTGTGGTGCGGCTGAAAGATGTTGCCCGTGTGGAACGCGAATATCCTGATCGTACAGCCTACATCGAGGTGAATGGCAACAAGTGCGTGATGCTTAGCGTCGAAATGAAAAAGGGCCACGATATCGTGAAAATGGGCAAAGAAATTAAACGAGTGCTTTCTGAATTTGAAAGCAATTTGCCCGAAGAAGTCAAGATGTTCCGCATTACGGACCAAACGGAAGTTGTCGGCAAAAGCATCGATGATTTCTTGCGAGAAATCCTGGTTGCCGTATTGGCGGTTATTATTGTGGTCGTTCTGTTGCAACCTTTTAAGGTTGCGTTGATCGCGGCTTTGACTATTCCCATATCTGTTTTCATTTCGCTGGGGCTTTTCTTTGGCTTTGGCTATGAAATCAATGGTGTAACGCTTGCTGCTTTGATGGTGTCGTTGGGAATGATTGTGGATAATTCCATCGTGATATTGGATGATTATCAAGAACGAATTTATGGTTCTGGTACACGCTGGAGAGCGGCGGAACATAGCGCCGTTCATTTCTTGAAATCGATTTTTTCGGCTACGCTCGCCATAAGCATTACCTTCTTCCCGTTCTTGGTGACGATGAATGGAATGTTTAGCGATTTTGTGACAACATTCCCGTGGGCGGTGACTATCGTTCTTTCGATTTCTTTGCTCGTGGCAATATTTATTGTTCCTTATTTACAATTTGCTTTTGTAAAACCGAAAACGAAAAAGAAGAGCAAATTCTCTTTTGAGAGTATCTCGAACTTTATCTATGAACGTGTTCTGAGAACTTGTTTCAGGTTCCCAAAATTGACCATTCTCATGGCGGTTATTTGTGTTGCCTTGGGCGCAGTCATGATTATTTCTCGCCCCATAAAACTCATGCCGATTGCGGAACGAAACCAGTTCTCTGTGGAATTTTATTTGCCGAACGGGACTTCGATCAATCAGACTTCCGCCGTGGCGGATAGTATGAAGCGTATCTTGGAAAAAGATCCGAGAGTCACCTACATTACGACATTCAAGGGAATGTCTTCGCCGCGTTTCCACATGACTTATGCGCCGCAATTTGCGGGTGAGAATTTTGCGCAGTTCATTGTAAATACCGAAAGTGAGCAAGCTACTGATGAAATTATCAAGGAGTATTCGGAAAAGTATGTGGACCATTTTGCAAATGTATTTGTGCGCTTTAAACAGCTCAGCTTTAGTGATGCCGCATCCCCAATAGAAATAAGAATCTACGATGGAACGGATGAAAGCCGCAAAGTGGCAAGTGATAAGGTGAAAAATTATTTGCGGAGTCTCCCCGGAGTTTATCTTGTTCGCAGTTCTTGTGGAGAACCCTTGAGCGGGATTAAGGTCTCGCTTGATGAGAACGCTTCAAAGCTGGGGGTAAACCAGTTCTCTCTTGAAGCGATGCTTGCCAATCGTTACAATGCAGGATTCCCGATTGCCACTCTTTGGGAAGGCAATAAAAATGTGCCGGTAGTGCTTAAAGGAACGCATGCCGATTCTGCTAGTTTCTCGGATCTTGAAAATGAAAAAATTGCAACTTATGGTGGACTTTCCAATGCACCGCTCCGCCAGATTGCAAAGTTCTCGCCTGTGTTTAACGAGGGCGCTCGCGATAGAAGGAATGGCCTTCCGACAGTGACAATTTCTGCCGAAGTTTCGCAGAATGTTAGTGCGAATGACCTTGCTTTAAAGCATTTTGAAACGCTGAAAAAGCTGACCGCTAGCGAAGGGGTTAAATTGGAACTGGGTGGCGAAGCGGCCTCTGTTATCGAAACACTCCCTGGACTCCTTAAAGGTCTCGTCGTTGCGGTTGCTATGATGTTCTTTATCATGGTATGGCACTTCCGAAAAATTCGTATAGCGTTCATGCTGTTTTCGTTACTTTCGCTTTCTATTTTCGGGACAGGTGTTGCCATGTGGATTACAGATATGGATTTCACGATTACGGGTGTCCTTGGTATGGTGAGCTTGTTTGGGATTATGGTACGTAATGGAATTATCATGATCGACTATGCGGAAGAATTGAAACGCAAGGAACATTTGAGTCCTAGAAATGCCATATACAATTCGGCACTTAGGCGTATGCGTCCGATATTCTTGACTTCGGCGGCGGCTTCTGCGGGAGTCTTGCCTATGATGGTGAGTGGGGATGGTCTTTGGGTGCCTATGGCGATCATTATTTTCTGGGGAACGCTTGTTACCATGTGCTTGATTTTGACCGTGTTGCCTGTTGCTTATTGGGGTGTAAGTTGTATGAAGTTCAGACGCAGGAAAGTGATTAGTGGTTAGTGGTTGGTGATTATTGATTAGGAAAAAGTAGGCGATAGGCAGTGGATGGTAAGAAGTAAACGTTCTCTTTGCGTCATTCTGAGGACCGAAGGGACGAAGAATCCAGGGAGTTTATAAAATGAATAAATTGAATAACATAATGGTTGCTCTTATTTTTAGCATTTCCGCTTCATTTGCGGCGGATGTTTTTACGCTTGATGATTGTTTGCGTATTGCTCGCGAAAATAATGCGACTTTGAAAAGCGCGAAAGTAAATCGCCAGATGGCCGAAGAGACCGAAGAAAGCGCCTTTCCGGCGTATTTCCCGAAAGTGTTTGCAGGTGGCTTTGCGTTTATCTCGAACGATTTCTTGGTAAAACAGAAAATGGATCTGTCCAAAGAAATGGAAGGCTTCGGACAACAAGTTGCACCAGCCATGATGCAGGCGGGAATTGACCCGTCCATGTTGGCGGGGCTTCCGACAACGTTTAATATGGGAATGGTCGATAAAGGAATTATTGGACATTTGACTTTGATTCAGCCGATTTTTGTGGGCGGGCAAATTTACAACGGCAACCAGCTTGCAAAAATTGGAACTCGTGCAGCAAAATTGCAGGAGACTCTTGCTGAAACGGAAATCCGCAAGAATACGGAGACTTATTATTGGCTCATTGTTTCGCTTAAGGAAAAGTTGAAAACGCTTGCTGAAGCCGAAAAACAGGTGGATGGAATTTATAGCGATGTCCAGGTTGCTGTGGATGCCGGTGTCGCTGTGAAAAATGATTTGCTCCGTGTGGAACTTGAAAAGAAAAAATTGCAAAGCAATCGTCTGAAACTTGAAAATGGAATCTCGGTTGCAAAGTTGATGTTGGCTCGGCAAATGAATCGCGACAATGCTGACTTTGACCTTGCCGATGCTGATCTTTCACAAGTTACGCCGCCTGAATCTTATGCAATTTCTGCAGACGATGCCGTTGAACGCCGTGCTGAAAGTAAGTTGCTTGCCATCAGTCGCGAAGCTGCCGAAAAGGAACGCTCGATGGAACGCGGCAAGGTGTTGCCTACGGTTGCTGTGGGTGCGAGCCTTTTGTATCAGAACTTGCTTGATGACGATGCAGTAAATGGTGTACTTTTTGCATCGCTTACCGTGCCGATTTCGGATTGGTGGAGCAATAGTTATTCTACTGCCAAACTTGATTTGAAGGCGAAAAAGGCGGCGATTGATGAAGTAGAAAACAAGAACTTGATTAAGGTGGATATTGACGCCAAATGGAACGCGCTGAACGAATCCTTCAAGCAAATTGAAATCAGTCGTGATGCCATTGCCCAAGCCGAAGAAAATCTCCGCATTCAACGTGAATATTACAATGCGGGTACCGCGACGCTCAGTAATCTGCTCGAAGCTGAAACATTGCGCCAGCAGGCTGCGGACTCCTACACCGAAGCCGTCACAGGGTATTACACGGCTGTCTGTGCGTACTTGACAGCGACGGGCAGGTGAACGGAACGGGTGAATGGAAATATAAAACGGATGCCGAGCTTTCGACATCCGATTCTGAATGGTTTTACCCGTTAGAATTTGTTGAAGAAATCCCATGTGGCTTGCGGAACCCAGGATTGCTGCTGGCCAGGGTCCTTGTGGTCCCAAATGTGGCCTCCGCTTTGAGTGCACCAGCGAACAGGGAATCGTTCCTCGACAGTCGTGTAGTCGTAGCACTTGTGCGGGGCGTTGCGCGGGGCTTCTTCGGCGCGTTCGTTTTTCGCCTTGCCGCCTTCGGAGTTGAGCGACAAGATGATGTCGCGTGCGTTTCGACCCATTTCGGGGGTGCACATGCCGTCATCGAGACCGAGTACGCCCATCCAACCGATTCCCATTTTTTTGCGCTGCGGGAGCCAAATGTTGCGTTCTGCAGTTTCATAAACCGCTACTGCGCGGAGTACGTCTTGGTGATTCCATGAGAGACCGTTGCTGAACATCGCTCCATAGCTGAATCCTATAGAGAATACACGGCTAGAATCAATGCAGAAGTTGCCTTCGAGATATGCGAGGAGTTCGTCAAACAGAAGGTAATCATCTTGTCCCCAGGGCAGCTGATTGCCATTGCCTTCGGGCGCGACAAAGATTGCAGTTTCGTTCTTGTCGATCCACTTGAGGCCGTGATAGCCTTCGTCCTGCACGGCGCTTGCAGAACCGCCCATGCACTGCATTCCGAAAATGAGTTTGTACGGTTTATTCTTGTCATAACTTTTCGGCATGTCAATGCGCACGGTTCGCATGCCTTTACTCCATCTGAAATCAATGTAGGGCTTATTGCCACGGTACTTGTAATCGAGTTTAGTGTCTTTGCCGCAGCCACGAGTCGGCACCGGATCGTTCTTTAGGCCCCATCCATATTCATACTGCGGTTGCGGTGGAACCGTTTTCTTGAGTGTAAGCGCAAGATTCGTGTCGAGATTGTCGAGTTTTACATTGAGAGTGTCGAATCCGTCAGCAACGACGCGTAGGTTATCCGAGTCCCCTGCTTTTAGAAGAGCCTTGGCGCTAGATTGCTCGCCAAATGTTGTATTAAAGCTTCCGTCGGCTGTGAACTTGAAATTTTGCTGTGCTGAACCAACGTGGACGCGGGCGACATACACGCCCTTCGCTTTCACGGTCGCTTTCATGTCAACCGTTCCCGAGCCGTACATTTTTTCGTTCAGCAAGCGATTTCCGACCATGTCAAAAATTTGCACCTGTACTGGAGTATTAGCCCCCTGTGAAAAAGAAAGGATTCCGTTGTTTACGGAAATATATCCGACATCAATCCTGCTTGTCATCGCTTGCGATTCTTCGTCTTGGTGGATTGTGAATGCGCCAGATGCGTCGGTTTTGGTTTTGAGTCCTTTTTGAATAAGTGAAATGTCTGCACCCTGAATGGCCTTGCCGCTGTCGTTATTCACTGTTCCTGTCAGGGTGAATGCGTTTGCAGTCATAGCAGAAATCATCAGAATTACACTAAATGGTAATCTATTCCATAGGACTTTTTTCATATAAGCTGCTCCTTTTTATTTTTTTGTCCCTCAAAAAAAAATATTCTCGAAATGAAGTTTCTTTCACATGTAATTTTTATTTCGTGGACAACATTGTCCACAAATCTAGATGTGTTACTAACAAAATAAGATTCGACATTTTTAAATGCGAATCTTATTTTGTCTGATATTTTAGGGGGATAGACTGAAACTTATTTAATTGATTTCACCATGATAGGGTAGGTGAAGTTAAAGTCATTGCTGCGAATGACAGTGATATATTTGCCGGCAGATATATTTTCAAATACAACTCGATTTGCGACTGAAGTCTTTTGTGCGATAATCTGTCCTGTTGCAGAGATTAAGATTACCGTAGCGGAATTTGAAGAGATTTTTTCGATAAAAAGGTTTTTCCCTTGCGTATAGACTACAGGTGCCGTAAAATTTACTTTGTGGTATTTTTTTATTGTGGTTGTACTGTCGTTCACTGTTTTGCAATCTTTGCAAACTGTGTCTTTTGCGGCATATAGCGGTGAAAGCGCTTGTGCCCACAAGTGGTGCATTGCTTGCCCTCCGCCATTTGCATTCGGATGTACGCCGTCACTGCCAATGAGCTCCCGGTGTTTCAAAAAATAACTGTAAAAATCCGGACCTTCAGGGAGCTTGTTATCTTTTGTTAATTTATCTGTAGCTTTCAAAAATGCTGGATTGACTTGCCAGCCCGCTTTGCCAGAATCTGTGGCGATAATCCGTGCGATAATGGGTGTGATGTCGTGAGCTTTTGCTGAATCAATGATTGTCTGCATGTTTTTTACAAATGTGCTCAAGTTCCAATCGCCGCCGCCCCATGCATCGTTTGTTCCCATCTCAATTGCCCAATACTTCACATTTCCTGCGTATTCAAGATATTCAGGTAAATGAGCAACGACTTCTGTGCTGTTGATGCAACCGATACCTCCACGCAACATTGCTGGGGTGTATTCAGGAAATCTTGCGTGTATCAGCTGAGCTGTGGTTGAATCTGTATCTTGCTGTTTGATTCCCATTTGGCTAATGCTTGTTCCCATAAAGAACCAAGTATCAGTGCCGCCTTGGCTCATGTCAAACGCCTCTATTTCGAGGATTTGACCGACATCCTTGTCACTCACGAACTTGAACCATGATTTGCCTGTAAAATCGATTGTCACACCGCGAGCCATTACAGGATTGTTCTTGATGGTGGCGGCAACCTCCCAATCGCCATCGTTGCCATTTGTTGAATTCGCCGAAGTCAATACCTTGAAATTCGACAACGCAACGCCACTGTGGCTGCATCCGCTGGTAAAATTCGTTGCCCATGCGCAATCGCCGTAAGATTCCCAGGTTACGAACAACTTTGAGGGGCCAGAACCCACGTTCAAAGCGATTACTTTCTCGCTGCTGCTTTTCCAATTGGTAAGGAATCCGTCAGTGAGGTAATCTGTTGTCTTTGTCCCAGTATGTGCAGGAAGTCCGCCCGAAACCAACTTGTTCGGGGTTATGGCGTTTGCAAGCCCAAGCCCGATAATTGCCCAGATTGTGACAGATGCTGCAAAAGTCATGCATTTCATTGAGTTGTATTCCATGCGATCTTCAAATTGAAAGGGCGGCGCTCCAAAAAAAATGGACTCCTAACCAACAAAGAACTCTCTCTTGTCGCGCCGCCCAGTAAACTTATTTCTTGAAATACACCATGTTCACGGTGTGGCCTTGAATCTTTTTACGCACAACATAGCGCCCTTGCGGAAGTCCTTGCGTGGTGACGCCCAAGTAATGGCCATTCATGTCAAAAATTCCGATGGTGGTTGCGGTTCCGAATGTGCGTGGCAAGGTTACGATACTGATTGTACTTGTGTCAGGTTTAGTAATCGAAGTGTCGGGTTTCGTCACCGAAGTATCGGGGTTGGTATTCGCTGTGTACTTGTTCCAACCAGGCATGTCTTCGAGAGTAATGATGCGGTCGTCATTCATGTTGCTCTTCCATACACCATCTTTTGTTTGGCCGGGCCAAGTTCCGCTCCAAGTGCTGTACCACGGCATCCACCAACTCCACACGGCTTCGTCAGCATGCATGTTTTTTACGTCGGGAATGGGGCCGTTTTCGCTGAGCGCGAGAATTTTCGTGCTTTTCGAGGCGTTCTTGAATTTATCGAAAGCGCTCGCGTTGCTGGAATGGTCGTTTGCGCTGTTGTAGATGTCGATGGAGAGGACGTCATAGTATTCACTGCCTGGATCCCAAGAGGTTACGGTACTTCCTTCAGGGTTATAGACCCAAATCATGTTTTTTACCCCCTTGACTTTGACCATGCGATCATAGACGAGTCGATAAAGGGCTGCAAACTGTTCACCGGAATTGATGCTCCACCAGAACCACTTTCCACCCGCTTCATGCAAAGGACGGAAGATTCCCGCTACACCTTCTTTCTGCAATTCAAGGAAATAATCAGCGATGTGGTCAATGTCGGCTACGATTCCTTTGTAAGCTGCGCTTTCGGTGTTCCATTCGGTAGTGCCTGGCTTGAAACCTGTAGAAAAATCAAAATCGGTGTATTCGCCACCATTCGCAGCGCTTTGAATATAGAAGGCGTCTTTCTTGTCCAGAGGATCTTTCCAGTGCCAAGTGAATGCTGGGATGCCGCCCGCTTTCCAAAGTGCTTTCGCAATGGAAATTGCCTTGTCCGTGTATTCCTTGTTCCAACTTTCGTTTGCTTTCGGACCGCTTGCAAACAAGAAATCTAAACCGACAAGAGCCGGGTACTTTCCTGTGCGCGTGTAGGTGTATTTCACGTCGTCGTGCGTCTTGAAGTCGGCTCCCATGGTGTAACCGCTCATGTCGCCGGTCATCATACCGCTAATCGTTTTTTTGCCAAAGTTTTCTCGCAAAAAACTGTAGAGTTTGACGGCACTTTCGGTAGCGTTCGGGGTAACCGGCATTGCAGAAATCTTGAAAGGCGAAGACTGATAAGGCTCGACATCAATATAGTCAACGCTAATCCATCCCCAATACTTGTCAATAGAAATTGTATTCGACCCAGCCTTGAGTGTTGCGACGGTAGAAACATCTGCCCACGAAGTTGTAGCGTTAAAATCTATGGTCCCTGCAGTTGCGCCGTTTACTTTCAAGTAGTTCGCTTTGAATTCACCCGCCTTGTAGTGGATGGTCACTTGGTATTTACCGGCTGTTTGTACAGAGACGTTTCCGAAAGAAATGGAACCTTCCTGTGTATCGACGTATCCCGTTCCCGAAACTCCGGATGCGTTGACATTTTTTGCTCCTCCGGAAAGAGTTGCTGATTCAGCTTCGTACTTAGTGGCAAACACCATACTCGAAAGAGCAAGGACCAAAGCAAAGATGTTTTTACTGTTAATCATAGGGGTTCCTTTTTTTACGAAATTATATTCCTCAAGTATATTTATCAATTATTTTTTCCGAATGGTGTGGACAAAAATGTCCACGAATTGTATATTTTTTTTACGAGACGCCAGAAAATAAAACGATTTTTTAGATAGGGTCATTTTATATCCGGCGAGACGCTTTATGTTTGCAAGAAACAAAATCAACATCTATGACTATTCGGACTACCGCAAGTTCCTGCAGGAGTTCTACGAACTCGAAAAATCGCTGGATCCGTCATTCAGTTATCGAGTGTTTGCTGCGGCGGTTGGCATGGATGCAAGCCTGCTTTTGAAAATATTGCAGGGAAAACGCCACATTTCTCCGAAATGCATAGATGTTTTCGTTAAATTTTTCCATTTCAAGGATGCCAAGGCGGAATATTTCCGTGAAATGATTGCTTACGGCAAGGCGAAAAACGACGAGGATGTACGTAGCCATTTTGAAGCTCTACAAAAAATGCGACCGGCAGCCTGCCGCGAACTAGATGAGGCTTGCTATCGCTATTTCCAACAATGGTATTACCCGATGATCCGCTCGGCGCTTGACGTGTTTGATTACCGAGACGCACATGATGCCGCCGCCCTCGGAGAATGCTGCATTCCAAAGCTGTCTGCCTCGCAAGTGGAAACCGCTGTCGATGCTTTATTACAACTCGGGCTTGCACATGCCCGCAAGGACGGTCGCGTAGTTCCGACCGAAGCCCATCTTAAGACGAAGGAACACTGGTTGAGTGCGAGTATTAGCGATTATCAGAGTAGTATTGCGGAACTGGCTGGCCAATCCATCCAGAATACTCCCAAAGAAAAACGCGATATCAGCACGCTTACGATGGCGCTTGATTCGCGACAAATAGAAAAAATACGCGAAATCCTCGCAAGAACGCGAAAAGCCATCGTAAACGTAGTCAATGCGATGCCTTCGCAAATTTGTGACAGCGTATATCAATTAAATTTTCAGTTATTCCCGATGATGAAAAAGGAAGAATGATGAAAAATGGTATGGAAACATCGGTTTGCATTTCGTTTTGCGCCTTGCTGTGCTTGTCGCTGTTTTTAGGATGTTCAGAAAGCACCACTGCGGGAGCCACAAGTGAAACAACAAACGGAATTGCAATCGTGGTCGTTGACGGTTCGAACAGGCCTTTCGCTCGCGCACAAATGAAGGTTTATTCGAAAGATGCCTTCTCAGTTGTTGACAGCGCCCTTTCGGATACAAGCGGACGAGTTTCTTTTAACGATAGTCTCGGAGTCTGTGCCGGCGGAGATTGCTTTGTAGAAGCCCTTGCGGGCGAAGATTCCGCATTCATGAGCTGGTCGTCAGTCAATTTTGCTGACTCCTCGGTTCAAGAAATTGCGTTGTTGCCCTCGGCATCGCTCATCGTACGTACTGGTGTTTCCGCCCAAGAAAATAGCAGCTTGTCAGAAAATGTCCAACTGGAATCGACTCCCTATTTTGCAAAACGCTCCGGTAGCGAGTACGTGTTTGCACATGTGCCGGCAGGGCTCTTTACCATTGTTGCTGGGGACTCGTCCATAGCAGAAGTGTCGCTCAAACCAGAGGAATCTGCGGACATGCTTGTTCCGGTTCCGGGAAAGTCTGTCGAATATGTTTTCGAAGACTTTGACGATGGTGATAACTTGAACAACCTCGCTAAGACTTATCCTAATTACGGCTGGTATTTTAACGCCGTTGGCAAAGCGAATTTCACAGTACCCGATAGTGCTGGAGGTTTCACATCCGCATTAAAAGAAGATAAAAATTACGGAAAATATCTAGCTCTTAAGTTTGCGATAGATTCGGGCTTCGTTTTGCTCGGAACGCATCTCGGACTTGATACAGGGTTCTTCGACTTGAGCAATCTCACGGCGATTCGCCTTACGGTGCGAGGCAACTGTGAATTGAACATCGCTTTGGAGCATTACCGCGAAGTTGGAGAGAACTCCTTCAAAAAATCGTTATGGACGGTCAAAGCGACCGAAAATTGGAATGAAATCATTTTGCATCCCGGTAGGGAAGTTCTCGAAGAAAGCTCCTATCAAGTGGAATGGAAAGAGATTTCTCACGAAATCGGTTTGTTCAGCATTTTTATGAGAAGCGGAACTTATCTGGATGTTGACAAAATCGTGTTTGAAGGAATTGATTTCAAATAAACGATTAATGATGCTGTAAGGCTGATCTTTTAAACGCGAGTGTTTGACCATTGCCGTCATCACAATGTGCATCACCATCGCAAACATTATAAAAAAGACCGTTCCCACCCATCAACACGAGGGGGAGCTCGGCCATCGCGATATCAAGCGGCATTCTGATTTTGGCGGAAATTGGCATATCAGAGAATATACATTATTTCGTCTCCACGCCGTTTTTCTTGAGCCACTTGGCCACATCTTTCGAGAGGCTCGAACCGCCGGAGTAATGCACCGAAAGGCCTTCGCCGATTTTTGCATTGGGCGCGAGTTTCGCTATCGCGGTGATGCTCTGGCCGATGGCCCTCAAAAAAGGTATATTCTAGGGGCGGGTCACATAAAGGCACTTAGGTGGCCGAGGTCAAGCAATGAAAATAGATGAGCAATTCAATCTGGTAGCGAGAGAATATGACGAAAACCGAAGGCTGTTCATTCCGTGCTTCGACGAATTTTACCAGGGCACAACGGATTTCATCGTCAAGTCAATAGATTCCCCAAGGCGGGTGATCGACCTGGGTGCAGGTACAGGGCTTTTGACTTCGTTCTGGTATGCGAAATGTCCCGGAAGCAACTACGTGCTCGTCGATGTCGCCGAACAAATGCTAGAAATGGCCAAGGAGCGATTCAGGGGAGTGCCAAACGTGACCTTCGAAGCGCTCGACTACAGGACTTCGCTGCCCGATACGGAGTTTGACGCCGTCATCTCCGCACTCTCCATTCACCATCTTGAGCATCAGGAAAAGCGAGAATTGTTCCGCCGCATCTACGGCAAATTGCCGCCAGGGGGAATATTCGTCAACTACGACCAGTTTTGTGCCGGCACAGAAGCGATGAGCGCCATGCTAGACCGTTATTGGGTGGACGGGCTGGAACACAGCGGCCTCTCCGAACAGGATATTGCCAAATGGCAACAAAGAAAGGCTTTTGACAGAGAATGTTCCGTAAGCGACGAAATCGCATGGCTTCGACAGGCCGGGTTTGGCGATGTCCAGTGCGTCTATACGCATCAGAAGTTCTCCGTCATCTTGGCTATAAAGTGAATTTGAGCCCCGAATATGGCAGGAAGTCTTGGGGCTTTGCGATATTCTTGCTTATTTCATTTATAGGAGTCGTGCGCAAACATTACTTCAACTTTCCGTAGTCTTCGTCGCTCACGGGCTCGAGCCATTCGTTGCTCGTTCCTTCGCCGGGAACTTCAATCGCCAAATGCTGGAAGAAAGCACCCAATAAATCCAACAAACTGGATAAAAAAGTGCAATTTTTATCCAATACAGTGCATTTAATGAATAAAAAAGCGCTTCGCAAGGTGTATGTGGTCGCCATCAAGGTTGTGCCTGTGGGTAAGTTTTAAGTCCACTATTTGGTAAGTTTCGCCACGTAAAGCTTTATCTACACAAGTTCAGTGACGCCCGCTGGGAAGCCGTCAGCTGGAAACTATAATGCAAAAATCTACATTTAAATCATGGACAAGAATGTCATTGCGATTGGTTATGCGATAGCGGCGGTCGCATTTTATGCACTGAATGTTCCCTGCTCCAAAATGCTGCTGGCCCACATTTCGCCTGTATTCATGGCGGGACTGCTCTATATTGGCGCAGGGCTCGGCATCGGCATCAAGGCCCCCCGTTTCCGAGGGTGCCTTTTTGACGATATGTCCGTTTATTTCACGAAAACGGCGAGAAGTTTATGCGCCTCGTCGCCTTCGACAAAACGGATTCCACCTACGTTATGGTACTCGAATCCCGAGAACTGCTGCAATTGCAGTGCCGCAAATTCGCGGTCCTGCGAATAGCAAAGATTCAGCCGGAGGTTTCCATTGTCGCTTGTTTTAGGCCGCCCCTCTCTTTGAATTGTTGCATCCAGAGATTCCAAAGACGCTTCGACAATCGCCTGGACTTTTTGCCCTTCCGTGGGGCTAAACTCCAGGCATATTCCCACAACGGGTGAATTCGTCTTAGTGTAGGTGACATTGGTTTTGAAACCGAAAAACTTCTTTTCGGTCTTGATATAGGGCTTATTGAAGAGGGCGTTAGCCATCTCCATCTTGGAAATGTTTTCCATGTTCTTTCTCTTTTTTAAAATGAATGATGTCGCGCACCCGGTAAGGGCCGCGGCCATTTACTAGTGTTTAAGGCTTGGAGAAAGAACTTGCTAACAGAGCATTCGCTCTAGCGTGTAAACGTAATATTCTTTAGGTTTTTGATAAACTAGCGGTAAAGGGAAGCCGCAATGGATGCAAATAGTTGACCGCGCGATTTTAGTCGCCAACGGTGTAGCCTGTTTGAACGTTGCCGAACTGCGTCCGCCATAGCCTTGAAGGCTACCGCTTCGCGATGTTCGCAAAGAAACCTGTTGGCCCGCCCTGCGCGTAAGCAGTATAGCATCAGCTGTTGATTCTCGAGACAGGTATAACGGATTATCGGCAAAATCGTGAGCAGTGAAAACTTTCTCACTTTCTGCAACCTGACCAAGTTCAGCGCCGTAATCGTAAACAAAAGAACCCTCGACAATAGCAGAAAGAATCGCGAATAACGCGACTGCAATCATCGACAGAATATTTTGTTTAACGGGCTTCATCGGTGAGTAAGATAGAATTTTTAAAAGAGAATAGCTATCTTTATTCCATAATTTGAACTGCGCCCTATTGCCACCGGGTATTAGGGAAATACGCTTTCTTTATCGTTAGGTCTTTGAAGATAAAGATTCCTAGAGGTAAAGAAATGGAATGGTTTATGCTTGCCGTGGCGGGCGTTCTCGAAGTGGTTTGGGCCTGCGCCATGAAATATTCGGAGGGCTTTTCTAAAATAGTCCCTTCAGTCATCACTGTGATAGGTTTTCTTTTGAGTGCTTTTTTCTTGTCGCTAGCCGTAAAGAAACTGCCGCTCGGGACTGCGTATGCGATATGGACTGGATTCGGCACTGTGGGAACATGTGTCTTGGGCGTTTATTTATTTCAAGAGCATTTCTCTATTCCGAAAGCAGTTTGTATTTTGCTTATTTTGTCGGGGATTGTCGGGTTGAAATTATTGCATTAAAGAGATGCACCGCAACGGCAAACAGTGCCATGATGGCGATATAGTCCGCGAAAAAGAGGGCGTAGCCGCGTTCCGCATCAAAGAAGAAAAAAGGCTGCTGCAGGAACATGTATTTCCAAAGCCCACGAATTACGAAGGCGTAAATTCCGTAGCCCGCCACGAGAGCGGCAACCACGCGGGTTGCGACAAGTGACGCCTTTGACTTGAAAGCGCCCGCAAGTCCCAAGCGGTTTGCAATCAGGCTCACATGCAGCCCGATGTGGAGCGACATGAACACGTAATACCAGTGGCTTGCGAGCAGGTGCGCCGTGCGGGCGAAGTTTGCGCCCGATTCAATCCCGAGCCAGGCGAACACGTGGTTCGAAAGCATGATTCCGCTCACCATCAAGAAAATCGCGCACAAAAGAATCCCGCAATTCACGACCGCCTGCAAAATGCGGAATGCGTTGTAGCGGCCCTTGAACAGCGAAAGGAAAAATCGCCGGTTCAGCGTGATGTGCACCGCCCACAGAACAAGCAGCACCACGCCCAGAATCTCGTGAACGGCAGTCGATTCAAAGAAGTAATTGCCGCCCATCAGCACGAGCGTCGCGACCGTCATCGCGATATCAAGCGACATACGGATTTTGGCGGAAATAGGCATATCAAGGAATATACATTATTTCGTCTTCACGCCGTTTTTCTCGAGCCACTTGGCCACATCTTTCGAGAGGCTCGAACCGCCGGAGTAATGCACCGAAAGGCCTTCGCCGATTTTTGCGTTGGGCACGAGTTTCGCAATCGCGGTGATGCTCTGGCCAAAACGCCCACCACCGTGGGAGCAGAACGGCAGAATCCGCTTGCCCGTAAAGTCGTAACTTTCGAGCAAAGTCGCAATAGGCATCGGGATACTCGCCCACCAGTTGGGGTAACCGATGATAATCGTTTCGTAGTCGGCCCACTTCTTTGCGTCGGGCTTTTTCTTGAGGGCAGGGCGCGCTTGTTTGTGCTGGTCGTTCTGCGCCTGCTTCAAGACGGTATTGTAGTCGTCGGAATAGGGCTTCACGAGTTCAAGTTCCACCATGTTGAAACCGGTCTGCTTCTTGATTTCGCGTGCGACACCGCGGGTATTCCCGCTCCAGGAATAGAAAACAATCAGCGCACGGGAACCGCCTTTCGTGTTCGACGCCGCTTGCGTCTTTTCGCCCTTAAAGCCCGCCGCTTCCTGGGTCACAAAAGTTCCCTTGACGCCTGCACCCGCATTCATGGCGAGCCGGAGCCCCACATTGTAACTCTTGCTGGATTGCTGCATGGCCCCGCGATAGGCACTGCGGAGGTTCTTGCCGAAGTCGTTCCAACCGCCACCGCGATGCACGCGCCTCGTGCCCGAAGGTTTGCCCACCGGATCGACCGTCACGCTTGTCGTGCCTGCAGAAACTCCGTAATCGCCGTAAAAATCAAAGCACCATTCGCCCACATTCCCGTAAATGTCGTAAAGCCCGAAGGGATTGGGCTTGAACTTACCCACGGGAAGCGTGTTCCCGCGGTAAACGCCGGGGCGTGTTTCCAGAACCTCGTCGTTGAAATAGTTCTGCTCAATTTGATACGGATAATGCCCGTAAAAATTCACGTCGTCGGCACCGGGAGCCTTCTTTGTGTAGAATGGCGTGGTCGTGCCGCCTCGGGCCGCGTATTCCCATTCCGCTTCGGTGGGGAGCCTGTAGCCGTTCGCCTCGCGATTCCAGCTGACCGCATCGCCTTCGATAGCGTAAACGGGAGTGCGTCCGTCGCGTTCGCTTAACTTGTTGCAAAAACGAGCCGCTTCGAGCCACGTGATGTTTTCGACGGGCAAGTCGTCACCCCTGAAACTGGAGGGATTTTCGCCCATTACCTCGCGGTAAAGCTTTTGCGTCACCTCGTATTTGCCTAGGTAAAAATCGGAGACCTTCACCTTGTGGAGCGTCTCGTCGTTGACGCGCCAGTCCTCGTTTGCGGGGCTTCCCATGTTGAAAGTCCCGCCCTTGATAAGCACGAAGCCGTCGGGCGCAGGTGCCGCCGCAAGCGACACCGCCGAGAACCACAAAATTGCACAAGATAAAAGTTTAGCGAACTTCATAAATTTTCTCCATTATACACCATTTCCATTGCGGATAAAAAAGTCGCGGAATCCAGTCCCGATTTTATTTCAACTTCCCGTAGTCTTCGTCGCTCACGGGCTCAAGCCATTCGTTGCTACCGCCTTCGCCGGGAACTTCGATTGCCAAATGCTGGAACCAGGAATCCGGAGCCGCCCCGTGCCAATGCTTGACGCCAGCCGGAATGTTCACCACGTCGCCGGGCTTCAGTTCCACCGCCGGCTTGCCCCATTCCTGATAGTAGCCGCGACCCGCCGTCGCGATGAGAATCTGGCCACCGCCCTTCTTTGCATGATGGATATGCCAGTTGTTGCGGCACGCCGGTTCAAAAGTCACGTTCCCGACGCCCACCTGTTCCTTGCTGATCATGTCGAGATAGCTCTTGCCCACGAAATACTTGGCGTAGGCGTCGTTCGGCTTGCCCACCGGGAACACACTCCAGTCCTTATCTGGCATATTTTTTGCGGCAGCTACCCCCGCACCAGCCGTCGCGTTTGCTGCCTCAGCCTCAGCCACCGCTTCCTTGAGCAGTCGCAGAGCATTCAGCGTGCGCGGGTAACCGCAATACGGCAGGCAGTTGTAAATCGCCTGTTCCACGTATTCGGCCGTGCGAATCTTGAGGTTCGCGCCGATATGCGCCTTGAGCTGCGGCTCCGTTCCCAGGTTCACGAGAATCGCCATCGTCAAGAGTTCGCGGGTATTCAGGTCGAGCCCCTTGCGGGTGTAGTAATCGCCAAAGCAGTTGCTCGCAAGGAAGTAATTGATAGTCGGCATACCGCTCTTGCCGTTCTTCGCCATGTCGCGGAAAGTCTGGCCGAACAGCGTTCCCTGCGCGTCGGCACCCGCCTCCAGGCGGGACTGCGCCGTCACCGTCGCACGGTTTTCGTCCACCTTCACGTTCTTCGCCTTGAACACGCTGCGGGCAATTTCCACCGCATCCACCGTCCGCGGGAACCCGGTGTAGGGGGCACACTGGTAAATCGCCTCGAGAATTTCTTCGGGAGCAAGCCCCTGCGCAAGCGCCGTCGCCACTTCTTCTTGCAAAAGTGCACCCGACTGCTGCGTCACAAGCGACACCAGGCGAATCAATTCCACCTCGCGCTTTTCCACAAGCGGAGTCGCCGCCGGAACCTCGTTCTGCGTGAAGTTATCCATCACGGCACGCAGTTCCTTGTCCTGCGAAAGCGCCTTCGCCTCGCCCTGCGGGCAGCAATCACACGCGGCAAGCACCGCACCCATACCAAGCATCGTCATAATCGTCCCTAGTTTCATGGTTTGTTCCTTTTTTATCTACGCCTTTAATATAAATAAATGCGCAAATCCCGCAAAATACCATTTTTTCATGCTCAGTATGCGCGAAACGCATAGTGAAAACGACAAAATTCCGTTTCTTTTCCATTTTGTCATTTTATGACACTCTAAAAATATATTTTTGCTCTAGCACGGTCAAAAGGCTTCATTTTCCTCAAATAAGCCATTTGACTCAAGTTTCACCACTTGCACCAGCACGAGGAAAAATGTATATTAGTCATAGTTCAATTCAACAATGGAGGTCATCATGGCACTAGCAATCGCATCGGTACCGATACTGACCGGCGAAGCGTCGGACAGGTTTGACCTCATGATGGAAGAAAGCGAAAAGCGTCGTGGTTCCATCGATTTCTCCAAGCAAATTGAACAGGCCAGAGACATTCTCTCCAAGGCCGATTTTAGAGAATTTAAGTAATGAATTTTCTCCAACAGAATTGCCGCTTTGGGTTCTACACTCAAGGCAAGGCCGCCCTATGCAAATCATTCAAGTGCGGGGACAACGACTTAGATGATTTCTTCACAAAGGACGCCTTTTTGCAGAGCGAAGAGTTACTTTGCAAGAATTATTGTTTTTCTCTTGTCGATGACCCGGCTCAACTGGTAGCGGTTTTTACGCTTTCCAATGACAGCATCAAGAAAATTCCCGGATCTCGCAAAAGAAAGATTGAGAAGAACATTCCCCGCGAAAAGATATACAGCAGTTATCCGGCAGTCATGATCGGTCGTCTCGGAATTAGCCAAAATTTCCAAAGCAAGCATTTGGGAAGCGACGTTCTCAGTTTTATAAAGGCTTGGTTCGTTGACCCGCTTAACAAGACCGGTTGTCGTTTTTTGCTGGTAGATTCCTACAACAAGGAACGAAATCTCAAGTTTTACCAGAACAACGAGTTCAAATTCCTGTTCAGCACCGAAGAACAAGAACGCGAATTTCGTTGCCTCGGTCCTGACAGGCCATTGAACAGCCGTCTGATGTATTTCGATTTAATTGAACTGAAAAGAAAGCAGACTGGCGATTCTAACTAAGGCGCAATCAGCCTACTTCACCCACTTATCGACTTCTTTCTGGGCCTTGTCGCGTTCGTTCTGGGCCACGTGTCCGTAGATGGCAAGGCCGGGGGTCACATTCGCGCCGGTCACCTTCTTGAGGCGGGCAACACCCGAAAGGCCGCTGCCTTCGTGGGTCACGAACGGGTGAATCGTCTTGCCTTTCAGGTTATACTTCTCGAAGAAGGTGAACATGGGCATGGGCATTTCACCCCACCACACCGGGTAACCGACGTAAATCTCGTCGAATTCTTCGGGGTTCACGTTCACCGGCTTGATGGCCGGGCGCGCGTCCTGCGCAAGTTCCTTCTTGGCCACGTTGATGCAGTCGTCGTAGCCCTTGGGGTATTCCTTCGCGGGTTCCACATGCAAAAGCGTGCCGCCCGTCTTTTTCGCAATCATCTCGGCAATGATTTCGGTATTGCCCTTGGAAATGTTCCCGACGGAGTAGTTTTCGTCAGCACGGGAATAGTAAACGACGAGGATTTTCTTTTCTGCTGCCATAGAGACTCCTAGAAGAAGTGATAAAAGAATCAAGGTGATTTTTTTCATGAGATCCGCCTTTTTCGTAAAAAATTTCCTTGAACCGGTTGCCTTTAATATAAATAATTTCAGGACGGCCGCGTAATGCGTAATTTTTATGCCCAGTATGCGTGTGGCGCATAGCGGAAGTAACCATCTGCTCTTGAAAAAAACAAATAATCCATTTTCGGGCTAAAATTCCATTTGAACTGGCGCAAAATTTGCGATCGTTGGAAAGCCCTTAAATTCTTCATTTAGGGAGTTGTTGATATGCTTGAAATTGCGGGTCTTTTTGTTCCGTGCAGATATACATTCTTGCAATGTCATATTATGACATTTTAAAGGAAAAATGAGAAATTTTGGGCGTTCCCCGGCCGCGGGCCGTGGCGAGTGCTGCTCGCGCTATACCATCAGTGGGAACAAGACCGCAACCCTCATGTAAGGCGGCATCAATAAACTCAACTTATAACCCGAATAATTCTTTCAAAGTCTTGCCATTTGATTTCCATTCCGTTTTGCCGTTACAGCTTCCCCCAATAACAAATTCAGCGGCCGGGGATAATTTATCGAAACGAACATCTTCTTGTAGGATGTATTTTCCTTTTACTTTTTTGATTTTGCCTTTCATAAAATAATCTTGGCGTTTCTTTTCCATATTATCGCCAATTGCCGGATTTTCCAAACGGATTTCAGACCCTTTTAAAACAACAATCAAACCATTTTTTGGATTATAAGCCCCCACAGCTTTTATACCACCCCGGGTAGCTTCAACTGGAGTACCAAGCAAAGTTCCAGCGGCCTCGTTGTTTTGGGACGATTCTATGTTGTATTCAAATGCCGACAAGCAAAAATTTATCTCAGAGAAAATACCTTTTATTTCATTAAGTCTTGTTAAAGACTCTTCCTTCCGTCCCTTTTTGTTTGTATTTTGAAGTTCATAGCGAGACCCCTTTTCGATTGCTTTTTCAAGACGAATTATAGCATAAGTTTCGAGTTCGTCTATCAGCGAAATCCATTCATCCTTGTTAGCCAAGAACAACATCGCGATAGACCAAAAATCTTTTTTCTGATGATGTGTTTGAATTCGGCCTTTCCCGTTGCCCGTTTGCCCTATATACACCTGATTCCTATTTTCGTTAAACAGAAAGTAAATGCCTATACCGTCAAGATTGACATCGGATACCTCTGACATGCAGTTACGAGGAATGATATAAGCTGTAAAAGGAAAGGACACGTTTTTTACAACACGAATTCCATTAGGATTTTCACTTAAGAAATCAATTTCCAGTTTTCTTGCTATTTTCCCCATATTCATCCTCAAAAAAGGGTTCCATCTATTAAAATACCTTATTTTTAATAGGTTTTCTTCAATTATAACAGGAAAAACGGCATTTTATTTGCATTTATCACCAAATGAATTTATTTTTTAAGGTTTTACCCGAGTTCGCCAAATTTTATACCCCTTTCCCCTAATGACATAAACCTACTTCTAGAGCATTCCTTTAAGGATACTCACATAAGGGATGAAGTGCTTTCTGTTGGCGATGAATTAATTCGGATGATTGCGGTGTATAAGCGAAAGGCTTATTAAACGAGTTTCTCATTTCAGCTTATAAATAAGTTGCTGGACACTCTCAACAACGACATCCCAATAAGGCGGTTCTTTTCCCGTCCAATGAGATACAATCTTCTTATATCCAGAAAAATTTTTAAAACGGATTTTGATATAGCCCCAGCTATCGCAAGCCCCGTCATACATATGCGAACCGTACTTTAGATATGTTTGCGCCCATTCATGGCAAAATGCCTTGTTGAACAAAATGTCAAGAAATTCTCGCCAATCGTTATCACTTATTCTTTTATAAGAAAAACTCTCCCAGTCACCTTTATCAAGGTGATCATAGCTGGCATATACGCCACCTTCTTTAGACGTTTCAAAAACAAATCCAACTGTTGATTCCGTAAAATACTGATCCGTTGCAAACTCAATCCTAACCGAAGAGACAAGATCTGTTAATTCAACATTTTGGGGCAAAGGGATTTCTGTACAAACATTAGTGTAGCACTTGTGGCAAAATCTTTTCGAATGATTTCGATAATCTTTGTAATTCGTCGCACAACCACAGCAGGGACACCTAGACGGCATCGTATCCTTGGGATAGAATATATCATCAGGCTTTTGGAGATTCTGCATGATGGCTTTGGCTTGACAAAAGTATTTTATTGAGCCGCCATTATCAAAGTAAATCTCTTGTTCTTTAGACAAGAAAAGTCCTTCTTCATAAGATGTTCTAGTGTTTTTACCGAAGAAACGATTGAAGAATGTCAGAAATTCGTCCCAACTTTCAGGCTTTTGGCAAATCCAAGAAATTTTTTTCTCATATTCTTTAGAATAAATGCGAATAGAGCCGTATTCGCCGGGATTTGCGTCTGTTCCTCTATCAGTTTTCCATTCCAGAATATTGAATTTCTGGAACAAAATCCACATATAGTATTCCCAGGTGATGTTTTGAGATGTTATGAATCGGCCAAACCACTTTCCATTCCTAATCCAAACTCGCGTTTTGAACTCTATACCATTACCCTTTTCTATCCAGACCGTAATTGGATATTCTTTAACAGGACGTTTGGATGAAATTGCGGTTGATTTCTGATTTTCCCCTTTGAAATACGTAATTTCAAAGGATGTTACCGTTTCGCTCGTGAAATCAGAGTTGCCAACAATAACACCACGGTCTATTCGCTCTTTTATGAATCGCCCATTTTCTTCAGGATGCGTAAACGATTCTACTAGCGGATCAATAATCCGTTTTTCTTTAGGTCTTTCCAGAACTTCGCCGATAGTTTCCGTTTCATCGTCATCAGTAATAACTTTTGAGGGGTTATAAGCATTGTTTGGCAGACCATAATCATATATATTTTTAAAAATTGACGAAGCCTTATCGAAAATCTCTTCCTGGCGTATTTTCCTATTTTTTTCTTCTTCAGTAAGTCCTGATGCTAAATACGAGTCAAAAAATATTTGTTTTTCATATTCTCCACGATTGTAGCGAATTTTTTCAAACAAAATTCCGTGTTTGTTGAATCTGCATTTTATTCCATGAATTAAGCCTTTGTCATAAGGAATTTCGGCTTTGATTGTTCCATCTGGATAAAAACGTTTTTTTAACCCATGTATAACACCGTTCACATAGGGAATTTCACTAGCAAGAAATCCGTCTTCCGAATAACGTAAGACAACGCCATTGATTGTTCCGTTTTCAATGGGGCGAGTTTCACGGATTTGTCCGTTCCTATGGTATATGGTCACTATGGACATTTTGTACCTTTCACTTTTTTTAAAAGGGCCGTTTCACCATAAATATATATTCAAGGTTATGTCAAAATATGTCTCTTACTATTTTTTTGTAATTTGAGTCTTTTTTTTGTTCGGTTTTTGAGGCATTTAGGGGTTTTAGGGGGCAGAGCCCCTTAGGAGAGGGGGTAGCGGCCCTTCGGCATGCTCAGGGACCTTTGTCACGGAGCCAACGAAGGTGAGCGAGGGGGAGGCTTCCCCCGCCTATGCCTTCAAAGCATATTTTTTATGCGAAATAAGTATTTTGATTTATGGCGGGATTTGGTTATTTTTAGGGCATGAGGTGGTTCAGTTTCTTGTTCGTTTTCCTGTTCGTGGCGTGTTCGAGCGATGCTGCGTCGCAGGCAGTGCCGAAGGTTTCGAACAAAGGAAATTCAATCGTGCAGAATAGCAAAGGGGCGGCCCCAACGGTCAAGTTGAATTCGGGTTTCGACATGCCGGTTCTCGGGCTTGGCACTTGGACTTTGCGCGGCATGGTGGCTGAAGACGCTGTCTATGTCGCCATCAAGAACGGGTATCGACTGATTGATACGGCAAAATATTACGACAACGAAGAAGCCGTGGGTAGGGGAATCCGCCGGGCGATTGACGATGGACTTGTGAAGCGCAAAGATTTGTTCGTGACATCGAAACTGGTGCCGTGGAGCAACTCCTTAGACGAAGACATCGACGACTCACTCGAAAAGCTGGGGCTCGAATATATTGATTTGATGCTGTTGCACCAGCACGGGAGCGACGCCGAGGACAAGGCGGTTTACAAGGCTATGGAACGCGCGGTGAAAGCGAAGAAGATCCGTTCCATCGGCATATCGAATTACTACACCGAAAAGACGGCGAAGCGTTTTTTTGCCGATTTCGAAATCAAGCCTGCCGTGGTGCAAAACGAGAACCATGTGTTTTACCAGAACACGGAATTCAAGGAATACGCAAAACGCTATGGTGCTGTGGTTGAATCTTATTACCCGCTGGGCGGGCGCGGCCACACCGAAGATGTCTTGGGGAACAAGGTTGTCACAAAGATAGCGAAGGCTCACGGGAAATCGGCCGCACAGGTGGTGTTGCGCTGGCATGTGCAATCAGGTTACATTGCCATTCCAGGCTCCAAGAACCCTGACCACATCGCAGAAAACATATCGATTTTCGACTTCAAGTTGACAGACGACGAAATGAAGCAATTCGCCGCCCTCGATACGGGACACCGCTACGAAAACTGGTGAAAATCGCCCCCACTATTCACTTGACGCATAGCGGATTTATTATATTCTCCCCCAAAAGGGGATTTTCATGTTTGTCGAGACCTACATTTTGCGATTGCTGGCCGGATTCCTGGAATACGGGACGCTTTCTGCCGTTGCGGACAAGCTCTACACTTCGCAGCCGGCGGTGAGCCGCGCGTTCAAGAAGCTGGAAGACGAAATCGGTACTCCGCTTTTTGAGCGCAAAAAGAACCGCATCGAGCTGAACGAGAAGGGACGCACGGTCGCCGAATACGCGAAGCGCATCATGGATTTGCAGAGCGAGATGATGGAAAAGGTGAGCCCACAGGGAGCGGGTACGCGCACGTTCTCTATCGCGTCGGTGGCCATTCTCCCCGCCATGCGGATGGTGCAGGAACTGCAGGAGAAATACCCCGGTGCGCAGGTCACTTACGAGATTATCGACAACGAGGCGGGCGTGCTGAAGGCCTTGAACGAGGGCACGGCGGATATCGGCATCACGCTTAAGGCCCCACGTGCAAAGAAATACCGCGCCGAAAAATACATGCAGGAGCGGCTCTCGATTGCGCTCCCGAAAAAGCATCCGCTTGCGAAGCGCAAGTCCATTCGGCTCCGGGAACTCAAGGGCGAGACCATTATCCAGCGCAGCAACGTGGGCTTCTGGGAGCAGGTCAAGCGCAAGAAGATTCCGGACGCGACCTTCATCAAGCACGACAGCACGAAGGGCATTTCAAAGCTCATCGAGCAGTCTTCGCTGTTGACGTTCGTTTCGGACCAGAAGTTCGATTACGACATTCCCAAGGACCGCAAGATTGTGCCGCTCGCCGACCGCGAAATGAACGTGGAATTTTTCAAAGTGAAGTTAATGAAATAGCGCGCGGGCATTGCATTTTCGCGACTTATTTCCTGATGAACTTTTCGTCGGTCTTGGGCATGGTGTTGTCGGGCGTGTAGCGTTCGACAGTCATTTTCAAGTCGTACTTGTCGCGGAGTTTCGCAATCGTCTTCATCATGGGCGAAGCGTGGTGCACGTCGATGGCCGCCTGGCTTTCCCACGCGTCAATCAGCAAGATGGTCTCGGGATCGTCCAGCGACTGGAAATATTCGTAGCGGATGTTTCCCTTCTCGGCACGGATTTTCGCCACCGTCCCGCTAGAAACCATCTCTTCGGCGAACTTCTTTGCCGCCCCGTTCTTACCCGTATAGCGCAGGTTTACCGTAATGTTGCTCATGGCACTCTCCGCAAACACGCTCGCAGCGAGCGCAAGGATTGAAAATAGTGTTAAAAACTTGAGTTTCATTTTGCCACTCCGAAATGTTTCGCATATAATATAAATATTTTCGGAGCATGCGCAAAATGCTTAATTTTCATGCTCAGTATGCGTGTGACGCATAGTGAAAACAAATGCTTTTATGGTTTGCTGTCGGAAAAATCTTCGGTGATTATTTCTTGAAAATATCGCTGTGCGTTCCCGTATCGACCAAGGTCAGCACAAGTACACCATTGTCCTTCAAGTAAAGTAAAAGCCATGTTGATTTACGTTCGGTTAAGATTTATGGCTATTTGTTTCCTTTACTTCCATTATACAACAGCAAACCGTTTGTTTGACATAACCACATAAAAACGACAGGTCCCTAATCATTTCGATTGATTAGAGACCTTTTCCCATATTGCAATGTTATTTGAACAAGATAGGGTTTTGTTCATTTTTTGGATTTTTCGTCAAAAAATTTTATTTGGTAAAACCAAAAATTTTTAAAGAAAATTATTTTGACCCATAACCCCCTGCTATTACTGGCTCTGTAAGGTTTTGTTCATTTTAAATAAAATCTACAAAACAGTAATATACACCTATACAATATTGTAATAGTTTTGTTTGTTTTTACAGTAAAATATGTCATAAGTGGTAGATAAATGGTTTATTTCAAATTTGCTAATCCAATACTCCCCTTATCGAATCATCGAAGCTTTCTGTGATTAGAGTGATCTGTTCTCCGTTAGATTGGTACCCCTCTATGATTTGGTGGTTATCTTGTTTCAGTTGCTCAGCTGAACAATTAGAATCATCAAGCCTTGTTTCGATATCAGAGCCATGTGATTTTATTTCTTCAAAA
>CAMKLO010000002.1 GCA_946413655.1 uncultured Fibrobacter sp.
TGCAGCTCTGGAAACCCTTGTCGCAAGACGGGATGTATTCCTTCGGAATACGGCCGCCGACGACGGAGTTGACGAAGTTATAGACTTTTTCCTGGTCGCCTTCGACAACCATCGGACGCATTTCGCCGACAACCTTAGCGTACTGACCGGAACCACCAGTCTGCTTCTTGTGGGTGTAGTCGAACTTGGCCGGACGGGTGATGGTTTCGCGGTAAGCCACCTGCGGAGCACCAGTCTGGACGTCGCACTTGTATTCGCGGCGCATACGTTCGATATAAACGTCGAGGTGGAGTTCGCCCATACCCTTGATGATGGTCTGGCCGGATTCCTTATCGACTTCGACCTGGAACGTCGGGTCTTCCTTCGTGAAGCGGTTGAGGGCCTTGGACATGTTGTCCAGGTCGTCACGGTTCTTGGCTTCGATAACAAGTTCGATAACCGGGTTAGGAACGTGCATGGAAGTCATGTTGTAGTGGTTCTTGCCATCCGTGAATGTCGTACCGGATGCGCAGTCGATACCGAACAGAGCAACGATGTCGCCTGCACCGGCTTCGGTGATATCCACCATTTCGTCAGCGTGCATACGCACGAGACGGCCCACGGACACCTTCTTGCCGGTGGCCATGTTGGTGATCATGTCGCCCTTCTTGAGGGTACCCTGGTAAACACGGATGTAGGTGAGCTGGCCATAGCGGTCGTTCACGAGCTTGAATGCGTAGCAGACGAGCGGCGCGTTGTCTTCGGACTTGAGGATAACTTCAGCTTCGTTGTTGTCGAGGTCGAGAGCCTTGTTTTCAACGTCGGTCGGGCACGGGAGGTAGTCGATAACACCGTCGAGGAGCTTCTGGACACCAATGTTCTTGTGAGCAGAACCCATGAACACCGGAGTGATGTCGAGGCGGATGGTGGCTTCGCGGATGACCTTCTTGAGGAGGGCCTTGTCGATCTGATCGACGCCATACTGGCCTTCCATAGCCTTTTCCATGATTTCGTCGCTGTAGTCAGCGCAGCAGTCAACGAGCTTTTCGCGGTATTCGTTGGCCTGGTCAACGAGTTCGGCAGGGATATCCTTTTCGATCATGTCGTCGCCGTTGGCGCCTTCGAAGTAGTAGGCCTTCATTTCGACGAGGTCGACCACGCCCTTCAGTTGGTCTTCGAGACCGATAGGAATCTGCATGACGCAGGGCTTGTGGTTGAGCTTTTCCTTGAGCATGACGGCAACGCGGAGCGGGTTTGCACCGGAGCGGTCGCACTTGTTCACGAACACGACGCGCGGCACATGGTAGCGCTTCATCTGGCGGTCAACGGTGATAGACTGGGACTGGACGCCTTCAACGCCCGTGAGAACGAGGATAGCACCGTCCAACACGCGGAGAGAACGTTCCACTTCGATAGTGAAGTCCACGTGCCCCGGGGTATCGATGATGTTGATGGAGTCCTGTTCACCGCTCTTGGTGTGGGTCCAGTTTGCGAACGTAGCGGCAGACTGAATCGTGATGCCGCGTTCGCGTTCAAGTTCCATGGAGTCCATCGTGGCACCGACGCCGTCCTTGCCACGGACTTCGTGAATAGCGTGAATGCGCTTTGTGAAGTAGAGAATACGTTCGGTAAGGGTTGTCTTACCGGAGTCGATGTGTGCAGAAATACCAATATTTCTGTGCTTTTCAATGTTTTTCATATTTTATTCCACTGATGGAGTTGATGTTATTGAATGTTGCGCCCAAAAATAGAAAAAAATCGGGGCTGGCTCAAGGGCGGTTTTTCTTTTGATTGAACAAAACGGGTCGAAAAAGACTAGTTTTTGCGCTTTTTCACAATTGAATAGACTAAAAAGCCTGATATAACGGCAATCGAGAGCCAAACAGTATAGAATAAGGGCGACATCCAAGGGCCAAAATTCATGAAATACCGCTGGGCGACACCATAATAATCATTTGTGGCCAATGCTTCGGCAGTCCCTTCGACGTTAATCGGTATATAAAAATGGCTGAGCACGAGTTGCAGGGCTATTAACGATGTAGCCGCTTTTGCATCCAGATTTGCCTTGTCGAGAACGCATCCGAGCGGCACGAGAATCATTGGGAGAAGCGGGATGACATGCCTTGCTTCGCTGTCTGAAGCAAAGAAGAGGAACGCGAGGAAGGCAAGCGCGTAACCGGCGCTGCGGTTGAAAATGTCTCTTGCAAAATCACGGAAATAAAAGAGGGCGAGTAACGGCAAAATCCCGAAGTAGCAGACATGCGCGGCTGGGGTAATGAGCGGGTACTTGAGTGGGCGAAGAAGCGTCTGGAGGAGGAACGCGACTTCGTTGAAGTAGAATTCGTCGTTGGTGTGGGCTTTCAGGAAAATCGAAATCGCGGCAAAGGGGAGGGCCACGATGATTGCCTTTTTCCAGATGGACTGGCGGAAAAATTCGCGGATGTAGGTGAGCGGACTGTAAAAATGGAAGTCGCAGCTCCGTAAGGCGAAATAGAGGAACGCTCCCCAGGTGATGGCGCTTGCGAGGATTAGCGGGGGCGAGGCTTTGCAGAAAAGCATGCTTTCGAGGAGCGGCTGCTTGTGAAGCAGGTAGAGCGTCGCGACCGCCCCGACAGACATCAGCGGGAACGCGATGGCAATGGCTTTGCCCGTGTGGACGTTTAGACGCCTGGCCGTTTGTGGGAACGGGTCCTTGAAAAAGTACAGGAGCCAAATCATGTATGTAATCGTCGGCCACGTGGGAATTCCCAAGAACGAAACTAGGAGTGAGCGTGTAAACTTGCCGCACTGCAAATAGTAAAAAGAAATGAGGAAAATCGTGACTGCGAAAGCGTCCGTTTGGAACGGTTCATAACCGCAGTTCTTGAGGACGAAGTAATTGAAAAAGAAACACGCGAAAATGATGGCCGAAGTCGCCTTTTTCCAGGCGCAAAGCTTTATAAGCTTGAAAAAGAACACCAACTGGATGGTGAAATTTGTAAAATGGAGCACGTTCATCGAGAGCATTAAGTTTGAATGTGTCGCCTCGATGTTAAAAAGCGAAAAGAACAAGTTTATCAGGAAGAACGGGAAAATGCGGAAAATACGGAAACTGTCGTACCCCGTAGTCCAGAAGTCCGTAGAAAAATTCTGCGCAACGCTGTAGTAGAATGCGCCGTCGTAGCCTGCGCCATCGTTTAGCGGAGTCCGTTCACCGATGAAGGACAACGTAAACAAAAAAAGGAGCGTCAGCGTGAGGAGCCCGAAAACTCCGTGTCGCTTGAAAAACTCCTTGATTTTAGGGGCGGTGGTCACTATATCGTTTCGTCTTTTTTGAAATCGGTATCTTCATCGTCGGATTCCGGTTCCTTGTCGATGGAATTCTCGACGAGTTCAGGCTTTTCCATGCCTTCCAGTGCCTTGAAGTACGACATGGCTGTCTTGCCAACCTCCATCGTATCAAAGTACGTGTAGGCCCCGTTGCCGATAGCGCCAATGGCGGGGATGGCGCGGAGCGCAATGCGACCGAGGAAGTTCGTGGAGACCTTGACACCTATTTTCTGGAGCAATTTCTGGAGTGCCGAAAGCGAAAGCTTCTGCACGACAATGCGGCTACCCGTGCGGACTGCGACATCGCGAAGGAGCGAAGCCGCGCTGTGGCGGAACAAACACCAGACCATCGCCTCCCGCGAGAGCATGGCGAACTTGCCGTAAGTGCATGCGACATCGGAGACGAGCTGTGCCTGGATGCGCCAAACTGCGGCAATATCCGGAATGGACGTCAGGACACCGGTGAAACCTGCCGGAATGGAAAGCGAAGTGCTTACCGTGGCCGCCTTGAGGGCCGCCTGCTTGATCAATGTTTCAGCCCTTTTGTCGGGATTCCCGTTGGGGCAAAGAAGGGAGTCCGGAATATCCGTAATCAGGTTGAATATGATGGAATAGACCATCTCCTGGATGGAATCATCTTTCTTGTCTTTGTATTCTTTAAAATTCAACATGGACGCGCCTCCTTTATCTCCTATTTCAAAAACATTTTAATAAATCCAGCGACGCTTTGGGGAACCCTGTACTGAAAATTGCTTTTTTCTAGCCACATTTTGACGAGTTCGTCAACCCAGAGACGGTCGGATGCTACATTCAATATGACAATTTCGGTATCGTCTCCTCTTTCGACAAGCCTGTAGTTCGCATGGAACGAAATGGGGGAGCTCTCGCCGTGGGGGAGAACCGTCAAGTCCATTGTCTGCTTTTTCGCATTGACGTTGAAATTCACGTTGTTTAAAATCTTCTGAAGTTGTTCGTCCATATAAGATACCTTCCGTGAACTGCTAGAACAGGATTTTCGCGAATAGCCCGGCGCCTCTGGGGAGTGTCTTTCTGATGGAGTTGCCCTTGAACCACCATGCGGCGATGACGCTTATCATTTCTCTTTTGCAATCTACTTTGTTTATAACAATCTCTGTCCCCTGTTCGGAATCTTCGAAGATGTAGTGGGCGTAGAGCGTGGTCGGCTCCGTCTCGCCATGTAACAGTATGTCGATGGTCGCTACGTTTTCTTGCGAGTCGATGTCAACGTTCTCGATTTCACCGAACCTGTTGATGAAATCGTTCCGCTGGAAAAATAACTTTATTGCTTTGTCTCGTGCGTTGCTGAGGAAGGACATTGGTCGGGGGCTAGTTGTTAAGTTTTTCCTTTAATATACAATTTTTCGATTACGCCTTGTAAGAATTCCGTTGATTCTATCCAAATACAAAAAGGCGTGCATCGCTGCACGCCATGAATTTTAATGAAGTCTAAGTTCTTTATTTTGTTACTTTATATGCTCTGTTGCCAATGATGACGAGGAAGTTGCCTCTGCTGTTGATGCGGACTTCCTGCATTGCGGAGCTTGTCCTGGAACTTGCCAACACGCGACCGTTGAGGTCGGTGACGGCGAACTTGCTGCCGACCGGGGCGTTCTCGATAACGATAGAGCTGTTGGTGGACCAAACTCTAACGTTGCTGTTGAATCTTAAGGACGTTCTGATGACATACGTAGAATCCTTCAAAGAGTCGTTTTTCAGAGTATCGTTTTTCAAGGTATCGTTTTTCAAAGTGTCGTTCTTGGCTGCGGCACCAGAAATCTTGACTTCGTAAAGTTTGCAAGATTCAAAGGAGTGAATGGTTGTTTCCTTGTCGTAGGTGACGCCGTTGTATTCGTTGCCGTCAACAGTCTTCTTTTCGATGGTTGGCTTCGGCTTCCAAATCTTGAAGGTGCCGCTGAGGTGGAGCATGGCGAGGTAATGTACCAAGCCGTCGTAGTAGCGGTACTGACCGGTCATGAACTCTGTGTCCCAAGCGTTCTGGAGGTTCTTCTTGATTTTTTCTTCGGAACCTGCGGTGCTTCTCAGAGCGATGGCAGCAACGGCGTTTGCGCCGGCTTCGCCCTGAGTGTACTGTTCCTGCGGATTAGAGCCGTCCCAGTTGAAACGTGCGTGCTTGTAGCCGTCCTTTTCGAAGAAATCGATAATTCTTTTTGCCATTTCGATTTCTCTAGTGGAGTCTGCGCCGAAAAGGTAGTAGTCCATGCCGAAGTTCATAGCGCTACGCATGGCGTCGTACATGTACTTTGTCGAATTCTGGTTGTAAGAATAGGACTGCGGCTGACCATTGAAGGCGCTGTAGTCAGCGAACAAGCCGGACTTAGTGTTGGAGGACTTGTAGAGGTGATCGCGTGCGGCGGTCACAGCCTTCTTCCACTTGTCGGTATCCTTTTCTGCCCAGCGGGAGAAAAGTTCCAAGTAGGCGGGCAAGTCATAGGACGGGTCAGAGAAATCGTTTCCGCTACCGAGAGGCTGGAATACGATAATGTAGTTGCCTTGGTTGAAGAGCTTGTGACCTGGGTTGTTCCACATCTTGTCCATGATGTACAAGGCGTCTTTTCTGTACTGTTCGTTGTCCCAGCGGTTTGCAGCAAACAGGAGAGACATCATGAAGTACATTTCACCGTCTGGTGCGCAGTTGTCGTCGCCGCCGGTACCGCTGTCGTTACGTTGCCATGCAAAGTAACCGTCCCAGTCGCCACCCTTGTGCCACATATGATTCTTGGCCCAGTTCCAGAGCTTGTCGAATTCTTCTTTGTGGTCGGTCTGCACAGCAATCATCATGCCGTAAGACATACCTTCGGAGCGCACGTCGTTGTTGTTGATGTCCTTGATGTAGGCTTCGTTGCCCTTGTCGAAATAGACTTTGGAATTGTTGTCACCCTTAAAATAGTGGTTCCACATGTCATCCATCTTGGTCTGGATTTCTTCATCGGTCTTGCCTAAGAAGGTTTTGAATGGACTTTCGTAGTTACCGGTGTAGTATGCACCATTTAACTGAGAACCATCTTTTTCGCAGTCCGGGCCGTAATAGGCGCCGTTTTTGTCAAAGAAATTGCCTGCGAATGTTTTTGCGTCTGCTGCGGAAGCCATGGAGGCTCCGAACAGCAACGCGAGAGAGAATGCGGTTAGTTTTGTCTTGTTCATGCTACCAATATTGCTTTTTTTTTGTGTTTTGGTAAGGTTTTTGTAAAAATACCATTGTAAAGTATTACATCAAAAACATGTGCTAATGGAAAAAAAATGCCTCCCGACTGTTGAGACGGGAGGCTCTTTGATGGTTACTGAACATTACATTATTACTTTATACGCTCTGTCGCCGATGACTACGAGCATGACACCTTTGTTGCGAATGCGTATTTCTTGAGACTGTGAATTTGTCAAAGATTTTGCGAGTACGCGTCCGTTGAGGTCCGTGATTGCAAACTTGCTGCCCACCGGAGCGTTTTCGATGACGATGGAATTGCTGGTCGCTCTCACTTTTACAAGGTTGCTTATTCTTGTCAATGTGCGAATGGCATCAGAGGTGTCCTTGACTGTTGTGTCCTGTTTCAGTTCGGGTTTGACTGTCAATTCGTAGAGTTTGCAAGATTCGAATGCGTGAAATGTGGTGTCCTTTTCGTATTTCACACCGTTGTATTCGTTTGCTGTTATAGTCTTTTTCTCGACTTGCGGCTTAGGCTTCCAGATCTTAAAGTTGCCGGTGAGGTGGAGCATGGCAAGGTAATGGACTAGGCCGTCATAGTAGCGCTGGCTACCCACAATGGGTTTGGAGTCCCAGGCCTTCTGCAAGACTTTCTTGACTAAATCCTTGTAGTCATTTTCTTCGAGCAACGCGTAGGTCGCCACGGCGTTTGCACCGGCTTGCCCGATGGTGAATGAGCCGTATCCGTTAGTACCGTCCCAGTTGAAGTGGCCATGCTGGTAGTTGTCTTTTTCGAAGAAGTCGGTGATAACTTTGGCAATTTTCGTCTGGCGCTCCATATCCACGCCGAACAGGTAGCTGTCCATGCCGTAGTTCATGGGACAACGGATGGCGTCGAACGCATACTTCGTGGAATTGTCGCTAAATGCGTAGTGCGGCGTTCCATCAAAGTTGCTGTAGTCGCTGCACAGACCCGATTTTGGGTTAGCGGAGTTGTAAATGTGGTCGCGGGTGGCTTTTGTCGCCTTCTGCCATTTATCCTTGTTGGTATCGGACCAGCGACTGAACAAATCGACGAATGCAGGCAGGCTGTAGGAGGCATCGCCCCAAGTGTTGTTGCCGTCTGTCGGTTGGAATGTAGCGATGAAATCTCTTTCGCTGTACAGGGAGCCGCCATTGCCTTTCCAGCATGCTTTCAGAATTGTTTGCGCGTCTTTCATGTAGCCTTCGTCGTTCCAGCGGTGAGCCGCGAACAAGAGCGACATCATGAAGTAGATTTCGCCGTCGGGGGCGTTTCCTTGGTCGCGGGTAGAACCGTTGCGGTTCGCCTGCCAAGAAAAGTAGCCGTTGCCACCTCTAGCGGGGTCATGCCACAAATGGCTTTTGGCCCAATTCCAGAGCTTTTTAAATTCATCTTTGTGGTTGGTCTGCACGGCAATCATCATGCCATAACTCATGCCTTCGGAACGGATATCGTTGTTGTTGATATCGACAATGTAGCCACCATCGCGGTCTTCGTAATACACAGTCTTATCATTCTGGCCGCCAAAATAGTGGTTCCAGAGTTCGTCAAGCTTGTCCTGGATATCCTTATCTGTCTTACCCAGGATGGTCTTGAACGGGCTGGTGTAATCGCCAGTGTAGTAGGCACCAGTCGATTGGGAACCGTCTTTTTCGCAATCCGGACCGTAGTAGGAATTCTTCTCGTCAAAGAAGGTTCCTGTGTATATTTTGGAGTCGGCTGCTGTGGCTGCAGACGCACTCAGCAACAAAGCGAGAGAGAATGCAGATAGTTTTGTTGTGTTCATGTCAGCAAAAATATCGGCTTTTTTGAGGGGGAGTTATGTCTTCCTAAAAAAAATATTGTAAAGCCCTACATCAAAAAAAAGAAACACCCCAGGGGCAGTATCTGAGGTGCTCTAATAATCAATGTTTTCGAACTTGTAGTTTTGTTAGCGCGGGAGTGTCAAAATGTCGATGCCGTCCTTAGTTTTTACGACGGTATGTTCCCACTGGGCACTGAGGCTTCCGTCACGGGTCACGGCGGTCCAGCCGTCCCTGAGAGTCTTGGTGCCCGGGCGTCCGACATTGATCATCGGTTCGACGGTGAACACGTTGCCGACTTCGATGAACGGGCAGCGTTCGTAGTTGCGGAAGTGATAGACGGTCGGTTCTTCGTGGAAGCCGCGGCCGATGCCGTGTCCGCAGTAGTCTTCGACGACGCTGAAGCCGTGTTCGTCGGCGATGTCCTGGATGGCGCAGCCGATGTCGTTCCAGTGAGCGCCTTGTTCGCCGGCAGCGCGGATGCCTTCTTCCATGCAGAACTTGGCGGTATCGACGAGTTCGCGGGCAATGTCCGAAACTTTGCCTACGCAGAACATGGCGGAGGTATCGCCGTGGTAGCCGGAGAGGATTGTCGTGATGTCGATGTTCACGATGTCGCCATCCTTGAGGATGGTGTTCGCGTTCGGGATGCCGTGGCAGACAACTTCGTTGAGACTGATGCAAGCGTAGCGTGGATAACCGTGGTAGCCCATGCAGGCAGAGATGCCCTTGTGCTGGCGAGTGTAGTCGCCGATGAATTCGTCGATTTCGAGGGTGGAGACGCCGGGCTTGCACATTTCGCCCGCACGGATCAGCGTTTCGGCGGCGAGAGCGCCTGCGTCGCGAATCAATTCGATTTCTTTTGCGGATTTTACTTTGATCTTAGCCATTTGAGGTTTTGAGCTCGCGCTTCGCGCTTTGGGGTCTGAGGTCGCTCGCGTTGCTCGCTTTGAGGTTTAAAAGTTAGAAGTAGGAAGTAGGCGGTAGGAAGTTTTATAATCGCGGCTGCGCCGCCAAATTATATCTCTCGTCTTTCGTCTATAGCCTGCCGCAGCAGGCGTTCTTTCGTCTAAATCACTTCCTCCATGCAAATTTATCTAACAGGTACGCAAGTAGCATCTGGTCATCGGTGGTGCCGTTCGCAAGGTCCTTTACGAGTGGGAGCATGCGGCTGATGCGTTCGGTTGCTTTCTGGCCGCCGAAGTGCTTGCGGACTTCTTCGAGGCGGACCTTGGTGCGTTCGCTTACCTTCTTCGCAATGTCTTCGTTTGTCAGCGGATCCATCTTGATGAAGTTGATGCCGAAATCGACTGCGGTCTGGCGGAGTTCGATTTCTTCGACGGGCGTGATGAGCGAGACACAAAGGCCGCTGCGGCCTGCACGAGCGGTACGTCCGCTGCGGTGCACATAGACTTCGTGGTCGGCAGGGTGGTCATAGACGAGAACGTGCGTCACGTGATCGACATCGATACCGCGTGCGGCAACGTCCGTGCAGATGAGAATTTTGAGTTTCTTGTCGCGGAAGGCGTTGAGCGTCTTTTCGCGGAGGCTCTGTGCCACATCACCGCTGAGGGCGCCGACTTCAAAGCCGTAGCCGGAAAGCACTTGTTCCAAGTAACTCACATCGCGTTTGTAGTTACAGAAAATCATGCAGCTTTCGGGATTGTAGTATTCCAGAACCTTGATGGTCATGGAATCCTTTTCCATCACATCGCAGAGGTAGTAGCGGTGTTCGAGGTTGTTCGCGATGACCTTGTCGTAGCTGAGTGAAAGGAATTCGGCGCTCGGGCGCTGGAATTCGCGGGCGAGGCTCTTGACCGTCTGCGGAATTGTCGCGCTGTACATCGTGCAAGAGATGGCCTTCGGCAAGTACTTGCGGATTTTCTGCATGTCGGGGTAGAAACCCATCGAGAGCATTTCGTCGGCTTCGTCAAGCACGAGGTCGCGGATGGAGAGCAAGTCGACATTACCGCGCTGGATGTGGTCCATGAGACGGCCCGGAGTAGCGACGATGACGTGGACACCTGCGCGGAGCGCCTTGATTTGCGGTTCGTAGTTCACGCCGCCAAAAATGGCGACGGACTTGATGCCGGTGCCCTTTGAAAGTTTTTCAAATTCTTCTTGCACCTGGATGCAGAGTTCTCGCGTCGGCACAAGGATTAGCGCCTGCGGATACGGATGGTCGCGGACGATGACCTGCAGAAGCGGGAGGGCGTATGCGCCGGTCTTTCCCGAACCGGTCTTCGATTGCACGAGCATATCGCGGGCGGCAAGCATGTAAGGAATGGATTTGCGCTGAACGGGCATGAGCTCGGTCCAGCCGTGTTCCCGGAGAATTACCTTCTGCTCTTCGGGAAGCATGTCGAATGTATAGTCGGGGAGCTTGTTCTTTGGCTCGATTATTTTGACAGGCGTTAAAAACGGATTGACTCTTTCTTTCGTTTCTTCTTTAATGTCTTCACTCATAGTGGTGGCAAAGATAGAAAAATGCTAGTAGGAAGTTTTTAGTTAAGAGTTCCAAGTTACTAGTTACTGAGGATGCTTTGCAACACTTCGTCAAGAATGACTTTTTTCCTAATAACTAGTAACTAATAACTAGTAACTAGTTACTAATTACAGCGTCCAGTGGTATTCAAACCCGAGGCTGATAAAGCAATCGAGGGTGAATCTTCCGATGGTCGTGGCGGCGGCGCCTGCATCAGGGGAGGGGGCTTCGTAAAGGTCTCTGCCGCGGCTTGAAAGTCCCATGCGGAGATCGACACCGTAATGCTTCTTGAAGACGAACTGCCCGCCGATTCCAAGCAGGGCGCCCTTATAAACGTCCTCGAACTTGACACGGTACTGGTATGCTCTGGAAGGCGTCTTCACATCGCTTTTGTGTTCGATATCTTCGTTGTAGAACGTGTATTGGAAACCAATAAAAGCTAGTGGTGTGATGGATAACCAAGGGTTGATAGGGTACGTTATGGAGAACAGCACGTTGAGCCCGATGTCGTGCTGTCCAAAGTTCCAATGGTCCAGTTCCTTATAGACTGTATCGGATTTGTCCGTTTTCATGTCGCGGTTGGAATAGCGGTACATGAATTCGATGCCGATAAATCCGTGCCAGGTGAGACCTGCGTAAAAACTTAGGAAGGCATCGTCATCTTCGATGAAGTTCCATAGGCTCACGGAGTCCTTGGTGATGCGGTAGTTTTTCACGCGGCTCCTGGTGTGGCTGCTTGTCCAGTTGTCCGGTGTGAGCGGGAAATGCGCCTGCGAGTAACCGATGCCCATGCCTGCCCAAAACTTTAAGTGGGGCACTTCTTTGTAGAGGTCGTCGGGTTCCGTTTGCTGCTTAAGTCGTTCTTCTTTGGTGAGCCGGCGTTTGGTGCGCTTGTCGAAGAACGTGGCGGCGATGTCGTCGCTGAGGGCGATTTTGTCGTTGTTTGCCCTGACGATGCCTGCGGCTTTGGGTTCCTGTGCCGTTTCATCAAAAATGGCAACTTGGATGTTTTTCCCTTGGGGGGCGAGGAATAGGACGATGTTGTCTTCGAGTGTTTGGAGTTTGGCCGCCATGCCGGGGTGTCTCACGCGCAAGTAGCTGGACGGCAAGCCTTTTTCAAGGTTGTTCGAGAGCCAAGTCCCATAACGTGTGGCAATGGAGTCGCGTTCCCATTCGCCGAGTTGCCTGCACTTGGGTTCCCCGATGCCGGTGTTGTTGCGGCGGAGCGAAAGGCAGAACTCGTTTGCGTTGACGGGGGCGTTTCCGTCTAGTGCCCATATTAGGATGGTGGCGTCTTTCCAAAGCGTAAAGCGCGAGTCGAAATAAACTTCGGACGCACTAGCCCAGACAACGAGAACCATTAAAATTGCGAGGAGCTTTTTCATTTTGAAACTCCTGCATAAAGGTTCTTGTGAATTTTCTGGACCGCCATCTGTATAAGATTTGTCAAGTTGTTTAGCTTGTATGTGGTAATCGGCTGCTGGATCTCTTCAACGGCGCTGAAAAGCGGACGCTGCTTTAAGTTGTCCCAAAGCGTATAAGAAAAGATGGCGCTGACATTGTCCGGTTTGCGGATGCCGCCGCTTTCGTTGTGGATAAGGGCGTAGTCAAAAAAGTTTTCGCGCTTCAAGTCCGTGCCGATGATAAATTCGTGCAAGATGAGTATGACGGGGGGAACGTTCCCAGCTGAATCCTTGAGGGACACCCCTTGTTCGGGAATGCGGCCCTTGATGAATATACGCTCGTCGAGCTTTAGACTTTCTTCGGGGGAATTTGCGTTCACCGAATCTGGAAGGATCAGGAGACTCCCATAAGTCTTGCGCATTTCGTTTTCAAAGATTTTTTTGCAATGACCGGTCGCTTTAATTTGGATGCTATCCTTCTCGATTTCTAGTCGCTTGGCGAACCAGGATGAACGAGTGATGACAAATGCGTTTTCGATACCGGTAACGGCAATGCTGCCATGGGGCGCCTTGTTATAGGCCGGATGGCTCGCTGTCCAATGATAAGAATCTGCACACCCGGCGAGCATGCAGATTGCAAATCCGATGGAAAGTATCGACTTCTTGAACATCATTTGCTATGGCTTGTTTTATGGCGGAAATTAGACCGCACCCCATTTTTCGCGGTAGGCGTAGACTCGGTCAAGGATTCCTTCGGGGGCATTGATTGCCTTGCGGTTTTCTTCGCTTTCGAGGAATGCGATGATGTCGTTGATGTTCACGATGGAATGGGCTTCGATGCCGTATTCGTCCTGAACTGTCTGCAACGCGGACTTGCCGTTTTCAAGTTTTTCCTTGCGGTCAACAGAAATAAGGAGACCGATGACGTTTGCATTTTCGATTTTCGAAAGCGCCTGCATCGTCTCGTTCACGGAAGTGCCTGCAGTAATCACGTCTTCGATGATGACGACATTCGTCTTTTCGGAATACTTGTAACCGACAAGGGAACCGCCTTCGCCGTGATCCTTGACTTCTTTTCTGTTGTATGTAAACGTAAGGTTCTTGGCGTAGAGGTCCGAAAGTTTCATTGCTGTAGCCGCACAGAGGGGAATGCCTTTGTAGGCTGGTCCGTAGAGATTCTGGGCCTTGTCTGCAAAGTGCTGCATGAAAGCCGCTGCGTAAAATTCAGCGAGCTTCGAAAGGGACGCGCCTGTGCGGAACTCTCCGGTGTTGATAAAGTAAGGTGTTTCGCGACCGCTCTTGGTGACGAAGTTGCCAAATTTGAGTGCACCGGATTCTACGAGAAAGTGTACGAAAATATCTGTATTATTCATTGAAAAGTCCTAAGCTTTGGCTCCGATGAGGAGGGTGATAACTTCAGAGATGATATTGTATTCGGTGATGAACTGGATGGCGAACATAGCGACCAGGCAGATGACGCAAAGCACCAAATACCAGTGGAAGGATTTTTCGAAACCCTTGATCTTCATCTTGAAGAGAAGCCAAACGATAAAGCTCAAAATCGCGCTAAAGACCCATGCGGCAGACGTGGTCAATGGGGCAATGCGGCTTACTGCGAATGTAATCGTGATTCCCGGCATAAAGAAGAATGCAAAGCTCAATACGACAAGCAGCGCAAATCCGACGTAGTAGGCCAGTCCGCGGTCTTTTTTGACAATGACTTGGGAACCGATGGTGGTCTGTTCTTCTTCGCCGGTCATCGGGTTGACGAATGTCTCGGGCTTGAACTTCTTGTATGGCGAGTTCGATTTTTCTTCTTTGGGTTTCCCAGCCGAAATGACTTCGCCGGTCATCGGGTTGATGAGTTCCTTGTCGGACGGAATTGTTTCGGTGTTGGTCTGAGTGACTTCAGTCGTAGTTTCGTTGTTGGCCGAGACTGCTGGTTCCTGAGTGGTAGCATTGTTCTGGATTTCTTCGGACATGTTCTACTCCTAGAGGATGAATGTTCTGCCTGCATAGACGAAAACGCGGTGTTCCAGCCACAACTTGAGCGCAGCGGACAGGGTGCGTTTTTCGATATCTTTTCCGAGTTCCACGAGTTCGTCGATGCTTGCTGTTTCGGGCACGCGTTGGATGTCCTGGCAAATAATCGGACCCTGATCGAGGTCTTCTGTGGCAAAGTGCGCTGTGGCTCCGATAATCTTTACGCCCTTGTGCCACGCCTGGTGGTAGGGTTTTGCGCCTTTGAATGCCGGCAGGAACCCGTGGTGGATATTGATAATGCGGTACTTGAATTCTTCGGTGAAGGATTCGCTCAAAATCTGCATGTAGCGGGCGAGAACCACGGTATCGGTTTTTGTTTCGGCGATGATTTCGCGGAAGCGGTTCTCGGGAATGCTCTTGTCGGGGTTGGACGGCACATAGTAGAACGGCACGCCGAAGGTTCCGCCCACGGGACCAAGATCGGGGTGGTTACCGACGATGCAGCTGAATTCACAAGGAAGGTCTCCGTCGCGGTGTTTGAGCAAGAGGTCGTAAAGGCAGTGGTCTGTTTTGGAGACGAATATGGCAACGCGTTCCGTCTTGGTGGTGTCGAACAGTTTCCAGTTTAACTGCAAGTGCGGTGCGATGGTTTCGAGGTGTCTTTTGACTTCGGGAATGCCATCTTGTTCGATGTCGAACACGGCGCGTAGAAAAAACGTTTCAATATCTTTAGCGGTGTGCTGCTGGAGGTCGATAATGTTCGCTCCGGCTTTGGCAAGAACTTGCGTTGTGCCTGCAATAAGCCCTTTTTGGTCGGGACAGTGTATTTGAAGAATGTAACGAGTCATAGACATACTACAATATTAAAAAAATTGGGACATTCCACCAAATATTCTTATCAAATATTTTGTATTATTATAGATAAATAATAACTAACATTACAACATTCTTAGAAAGTAATAAAAAAAGGATGATTCTATGGAGCGAATGAAATTATTCAAATTGGGGATTACCTCTGTGCTTGTGATGTCTGTAGCACAGGTATTCGCTGTTCCTCCCAAAACGTGGGATGCCATTTTTAACGCCGAAGGACAGGGCGAATATTCTGCCGCCAAGATTGATGGAAACATTCGCTTTGGCGAATACACCCATTACAAAAGTGTTTTGCCAGTATCCTTCCGCGTGCTTGACGACAAGTTCGATTTTTCTGTTGCTGGTAATATGACTGTTCCTGCAAAGATGGTCGAAAGCAAGGGCTTTTATGATAATTGCCGCAATACCATGGAAGCATGGATTTCGTATTTTGATAAGCCGCGTCAATTTGGTGACGAAACCCTTATCCTCAATATCGCAGGCGTTGACTTGGCTTGCGGTAATGACTTGTTCAACGTCCATGATTTACGTATAAAGTTTACAAATCCGCAGGCCCAGAAACTTTGGGTTGCCGATTTTGAAGGTCGGCAGAAATACAAGCGCGAACAGCTCTCGGAATTTCGCAAGGCCGAGCAGGAACACCGCGCTGAAATCCGCGACAAGTCAACATCCTTTACGGATCCGCGTGACGGGCAAGTTTATCGAATCATCAAGGTGGAAGGCCGTGAATGGTTTGCTCAGAACGTGAACTATGATGTTCCGGGACACTCCTGGTGCTACGAAGACAAGGATTCCTACTGCGTCCGTAGCGGTCGTTTGTATGACCTGGAAGGCGCCCGCAAGGCTTGCCCGGAAGGCTGGCACTTGCCGCGTGACCGCGAATGGTCCGATATGCTGAAGGGACTTACGGGTTGCTATGATGGAGTTGACAAGTGCGGTAACTTTGCCACCAAGATGAAAGCCACGACGGGTTGGCAGGGCGGTGGCGGTACCGACGAATATGGTTTTACCATTTTCTCTTCGGGCTATCGCAAGGTGCTTGGCAAATCAACAATTCGCTATGAAGACATGGGTGAATACGCTGGCTTCTGGAGTGCTCAGAATGGCCGCAACGAAACGATTTGGCTCTGGGCCATGGGCCGCATGAGCGATCAGATGGTTCGCCAGCTCGTTCCCGCAACAGCTAGGAATAACGGCTACTCCGTCCGCTGCATTAACGGAAACTAGTTTAGACGAAAGACGAGAGACTAGAGACGAGAGATTTTTTAGTCTAGCATTTACGAAAAAAGCAAGAACATTCATGTTCTTGCTTTTTTACTTTCGTCTTTCGTCTGTAGCCCGCCGTGGCGGGCGTTCTCTCGTCTAAATTACATCTGCCTGATGGGGAAGAGGCCGAGCAAATCCAACACATTTTCGAGCACAATCTGCGTGGATTGCACAAGGAAGAGTCTGGACTTTTCTTCGGTGGCTCCGAGTACGCGGTCTTCGTGGATGAACTTGTGTGCGGCTTCGGCAATTTCGAGTGCGTATTGCGCGAGCACGCTCGGTTCATCGTCCTTGACGGCAGCGAGAATCTTTTCGCCCTTCTTCGCTAGCAAGTTGATGAGGTTGTATGCGGCATCATCGGTGAGTTGAGAGTAATCAACGTCAGCAACGTTCACGGTGTAGCCAGCCTTGCGCATGATGCTACAGAGGCGGACGTGGGCGTTCTGCACATACGGACCCGTATCGCCTTCGAAGCTCATCACGGCATCCCAGTCAAAGCGCACATCCTTCAAGCGGCTGTTCTTGAGGTCGTTGAAGGTGAGTGCAGAAATACCGATCTGGCGGGCGATGAGTTCCTTGTTTTCGAGTCCCGGATTCTTTTCGTCGATGAATTCGAGAATCTTCTTCTGGGCGGCTTCAATCACGTCGCGCAAGAGGCTTGCGGTACCAGTACGGGTCTTGCCCTTTTCCCACTTGCCATCGACCATCTGTAAAATCACGCCGAACGGAATGTGGTACATGTCCTTGTACCATTCGCGGCCCATCTTCTTGAGCACATGGAAAACTTGCTTGAAGTGGAGGGCTTGCCCTAAATCGACCACGTAAAGGCACTTGTCAAAATTGTATTCCTTCTTGCGGTAGATGGCTGCGGCAAGGTCGCGTGTTGCGTACAACGTTGAACCGTCGCTCTTGCGGATAAGGCACGGATTCAAATCGAATTCGTCGAGCAGCACCACGTCGCGTTCTTGGCTTCGAACCAACAAATTCTTTTCACGGAGTTCGTCGAGCACCGCTGGAATCTTATCCTCGAAGAATGATTCGCCTGTGTAGTGGTCAAAACCAACGCCCATCATGTCGTAAATGCGCATGAGTTCCTTGAGCGTTGCGGCGCGGAATGCGGTCCAAAGCTTGCGGTAGAATTCGTCACCCTGTTCGAGTTTCGTGAATGCAGCGCGTGCTTCATCTTCGAGACCGGGTTCTTCTTTGGAGGCTTTGGAGAAGCTAGCGTAAAGAATGTTGAGTTCCTTCACGGTGAGCGCATTCAACGTGGCTTCGTCAGTCGGGAGTTTTTCGCGGAGGTACATCACGATGAGCTTGCCGAAAGCGGTGCCCCAGTCGCCCAAGTGGTTGATGCGTTCGACCTTGTATCCCGCGGCCTTGTAAATGCGGGCGAGAGAGTTGCCGATCATCGTCGAACGCAAGTGATGGAAAGCGAGTTCCTTACCGATGTTCGGGGAACTGTAGTCGATGCAGACAACTTTTCCGTTCGGAGCGGCATGTCCGTATTCCAAGCCCTTGGCGGCAATTTCGTCCAACGTTTTCTTGGCGAGGTAGTTGCGGTCGATGAAAAAGTTCAAGTAACCGTTGACCGCTTCGACCTTCGAAAGACCTGCAGGGAGTTTCACCTGAGCGGCGAGGTCTTCGGCAATAAGCTTTGGCGCCTTGCGGAGTGTCTTTGCAAGCGAAAAACACGGGATGGTGAAGTTTCCGTGGCTTGTATCAGGCGGCACGGAAATAAGTTTCAATGCGGCATCTTCGGCAAAAGCTCCGGTTGCGGCGAGTGCCTTTGCGATTTCTGCATTAAATGAGTTCATTGTCGTCTCCAGACTTCTTGACGGCGTCACCTACGAAGTCTTGTTCGTCGAGGTTCATGATCTTGCCGTCTGCGTACAAACGTTCAAAGGAAATTTCGTTTCTCTTTTCTTCTTCGAAAAGGTGAACCATCAGGTCAAGACCTGCATCGAAGATAGCCCAGCGAACGCCTTCCTTGTATTCGACACCGACATAGTGGAGCTTGCGGGCCTTGAATTCTTTGGTAAATTCGTTCAGAATGGCCTGCATCTGGGCTTCACTTTCGCAAGTGGCGATGAGGAAGTAGTCCGCTTCGTTCTTGACTCCACGGAGGTCGATGAGCTGCACGTTTTGCGCGCGAAGCTCGAAAAGGATTCCTGCACCAAGCTTTACGGTTTCAGTCATATCTTGGTTGTTATTTGCTGTCATTTTTTTCTCCCTGATCGGGTTCTACTATTTGTTGAAAATCTCTTCCAGTATGTACGATGGCATCGACAGTGGCGTTCTTGTTCAAGAGTACAAGGACGTTCTTTGTCTTTAACGTGGCTGCAAGCGCTTGTGCGCCTTCCCATTCCGGATTTCTCAGCACGATGATGGTCTCGTCGTAATTCTGGAGTCTTTCGTTGTCGATGTGGACAACGTCAAATCCATTGTCGCGCAGGAATGTCCGCATTTTGACGGCGGCTCCCTTCATGCTGCAACTGTTCAGTACTTCCACCTCGCCTTTGATGCGGCGAACCTCGCGTTTAGTGATGGGCGCCTGTTTCTCTTCTTTGCAACTCGAAAACGCTGAGGCGACAAGCAACAGCGTCAATACAGTCAAGGCTTGGTGAAGCTTTTTGCAAGCTGGGTTTGACCGAACATTCATCACCTGCAAAAGATAGAATTTCTCCACGGGGAACAAGACCCGTAGAAATAATCATGGGGGCCGTAAGCCCTGAAGGCGTCCCTTTCGTTGACGTACATGACTCTGAACGTCACTTTGTCGTTGGGCTTGTATTCAAGCGCGATGTCCGGAATCAATATGCCCACGTTTCCTTGTTTTACGTCTTCTTTTGCAATGCGGTTTCCAAAATGGAGGCTTGAATAGAGCGGCATCCAGAGACCTACATTTGCATACAAGTGAAGAGATGGCGTGAACTCGTAGGCGAAATGTGCCATGAAACTTTGCTGAGCGAACGAGCCGAAAGACCCGCCAATGAAGCTCACGGAATAAGTATAGGCTACTTTTAGGGCTGGGTCGAATGTGTCGTGACGTACGAGACGTTCGGGGTCAAAGTGCTCACGATTCCAGGGAATTCCGTCATCTTGGATAACGTAAATCGTATCGACAATGGTGTCTTGCGCTGCGACTAGGGTTTCCGAAAACGCCGTGGAATCCGCCTTCGCGGGCGTTTCCGCGAAAGCGAACATAGCAAGAGCAAGTGTCAATAATAGGAATCGCATGATTAGGTTTTACCAACTATGCCAAAGGAACTATTTCTTGTCACTTTCCTTTGGCTTGTCTCCTGTGACACCGGCGAGTTTTGCGCCGAACATGGAGCCGAGAACCGTGCGCAGGTCAATGCCGAGCGAATCCGTGAGACCATTCGTCACTTGCGTAAGCGTCTTGGTAATATCGCCCGTGAGTTTTGCCGTGTTGCCTTCGCCGTACATGGTGATGTTGCCAATCTTTTCCATCGGCTTTGCGATGGCTGCTGCGATTTGCGGCATCTGCTCGAAATACTTTTCGATGGTCTTGAGCTGCATTTCTTGGCGGGCGGCGTCACCGTAAAGCTTCATGGCTTCGGCCTTCTTGTTGAGCGCTTCAGCTTCAGCGAGACCCTGAGCCTTGATGGCTTCAGCTTCGGCAAGACCTTTAGCCTTTGTAGCTTCGGCTTCTGCTAAGGCTTTGGCCTTTGTAGCTTCGGCTTCGGCGAACGCTTTTTCCTTTTCTGCTTCTGCAATCTGTTTGATTGCCTTGGCGCGCTGTTCTTCCTTGTAGCGGATGGCTTCGGCGTCTTTCTGCTGTTGGAAGAGTTCTGCTTCGGAGCGCTGGATTTGGGCTTGGCGGTCGGCTTCGGCTTTCTTTTCGATTTGGGCTTTAAGTTCCTTTTCGGTCACCATGACCATGCGTTCGCGAATTTCAATTTCCTTTTCTTGCTTCGCGACTTCGGCTTCGGCCTGGGCCACGTTGATTTCCTTTTGCTGCGTCTGCTTCTGAATTTCGTAAGCGGCGTCTGCAATAGCCTTTTCGGTATCGGAAATCTTTTGCAGGTTCGCCTTTTTCACGGCGAGGTCGTTCTGCTTCTGGGCAATTTCGAGTTCGGCGGCCACGGCGGCATCGTTCGCTTCTTTCTTGGCCTGTGACTGCGCCACGCTGATGTCGCGTTCGGCGTTTGCCTTGGAAATGGCGGCAGCCTTGCGGATGGCGGAAGTCTTATCGACACCGAGGTTTTCAATCACTCCGTTTGCGTCTTCAAAATTCTGGATGTTGAACGTCTGCACTACGATACCGAGCTTTTCAAGGTCCGGGATGGCGTTTTCGAGCACGAGTTCGGACACTTGCTTGCGGTCGCCCACGAGATCGACCAACTGCATGCGACCGACGATTTCACGCATGTTACCTTCGAGAATATCGACAATCATGGCGCGGATATCTTCGGGCTTCTTGTTCAAGAAGTTCTGTGCCGAAGACTTGAGACGGTCTTGATTATCCGAAATCTTGGCGGTTACGACGGCATCGACCGATACGTTGATGTAGTCCTTGGTGGGGACGGGGCTGCCCGTCTTGACGTCTATCTGAATCAATTGCAAAGAAAGGTGGTCGGCTCGTTCGAAGAACGGAATCCTGAGACCGGCACGACCGATGATGACTCTCGGTTCCTTGCGAATACCGGAAACGATGATGGCTTCGTCCGGAGCAGCCTTGATGTAGGACATAACAAAGATGATGATGAGAAAAAATACGGCTACAGCGATAATGGCTGGCATAATGAAGTTTTCTGGCATTGATGACCTCTATTTTTGTTTTCACTTAATATACAACATTTATAGGGTCTCAAAATGCTTTGAGAGCATTTTTTTTGGAAAAATATCGTGTTTCGGCTCCGATAAACGGCAAACCTAAATTTTTTCGATGATTTCGTTTTTCCCGTTGACGCGGATAACGGTCGGTTTCCAGTTCTTGGCTTCTTCTGGAGACATCGATGCGTAAGTCACGATAATTACCAAGTCGCCAGGTTGCACCAAGCGAGCCGCAGCTCCGTTCAAGCAGATTACACCTGAACCGGCCTTGCCTTCGATAACGTAAGTGTCAAGGCGGGAGCCGTTATTGACGTCCAAAACGCCGACTTTCTCGTAGGGGAGGATGTTTGCTGCATCCATTAAATCGCGCGCTATAGTAATAGAACCCTCATAATTGAGGTTTGCGTCGGTGACTGTTGCGCGATGAATTTTGCTTTTAAGTAATTCTAGCTGCATTGTGCTGCTTAGAACTTGACATTGAAGAAACTTGTAACGCCCTTATCCGGTGTAGGAATAACGCCGAAGCTGAAGCGGTTTGCATCCGGATTGCTATCCCATTGGGTGCTGATGAAAGCGTCTGCAAAAGACCAAAGGTGTGCTGCTGCAATTCCGAGGAATCCGTACCACCAGTAGCTCTTGTCCTGAACCTTAAGAACAATCGTGACCGCGATACTGCCGACTTCAAGGACATCCATGAATGTTGCCTTGGCAACGGCGTGCGTTTTCCACTGATAGTAAGAAGGAATCAAGAGAGAAAGGTAAGCGCTCTTCTGGTCACCACTGTGATAACGGTAAGAACGGTCGATGTCGGCGTCTTCCATGCCTTCGGCACGCTGGCTGAGCCAATCTTCTTCGCTCACGCCGAGTCTGTTCCAAGGTTTCTGGAGATATTCTGTCGGGCGGATACCGATTTCGACGAGCTTTGTCAACTTTTCGCGAGTGACACCCTGCTCTTTAGCTTGTTGGTATTCCCACTGGGTAAGGCCCAAGTCTTCGTAATTGAAACCGTCCCATTGTCCGCTTGTCGCTTTGGCTGTTCCGATACCGGCGGCTTGTGCTGCAGCTTCGTTGGCTTGCGTGGTCGCTTCGGCATTGGCATGTGCAATAGAGTCCGCGGTCGCGGCATCCTGGAAATCGTCCGAGAAGAGGTCATCAGTCTGAGCAAACGCTAATGAACCCGCGAATAAAACAGCAGAAAGCATTTTGAACATGTTACTCATTTTTTGATCTCTTTCTTAAACGTTTAGTGCCGGGGGAGGGAATCGAACCCTCACACTCTCGCGAGTACTGGATTTTGAGTCCAGCGCGTCTACCAATTTCACCACCCCGGCGGGGGAGTAACACAAATATAGAACATTTTTCGCTTTTTTTGTAGGTGTTTTGAGTAAAAAACGCCGTTTTCTATGCGAAAAACTGTAAAAAAAATTTTTGAGTTTAATTTTATTTGCTTACAGAGCTTGCTTTACGAGCATGGGCTGGAACTCGACATTGATCGGTGCGAGTTTCTTGGCTCCATAATCTACAGCGTTTTCTTTTGTATCAAACGGACCTGTACGTACAATATAGAGTGTTTTCCCGCTTTCGAGGGTATTTTCTGTAATTGTGCAGGCGATGTTTCTCTTTTTGAGATTGTTGACGAGCAAATCGGCATTGGACTTGACTCCGAACGCCCCCAGTTGCAGTTGCCATGCGGAAGATGTCCCCGCGCTTTGTTCTGACTTTGTTTCGGCTGGGACAGTCACTTTGGGGGCGGCTGTTGTGGCTGTTGTCGTCGCTGCTGTCGGCGTAGCTGCAGCAGAGGCTGCCGGTGCGTTTGTTGTTGCTGCTGTTGATGTGGCCGTCGCGGAGGTCGTCGATGCTTTTGCTGGTGCGTTTGTCGCTTTAGCCTGCTCGGTTGTGCTGGCGTTTGCGGGTTTAGCCACTTTCGGCTTGCCGAGATTGTTGCAGGCTTCGTTCAGTTCTTCGTTGCGGGTGCGTTCACGCACGGCGGAACAGACTTTTTGCAGTACGGTAACCTGGTGCGGTTGGGACGTTTCAATTGCGTGAATGAGCGATTCGGCGGCCTTGTTGTAGCGGCCGAGGTACATCTGGAATTGCGCCTTCGTCATCATGAGGTCGGCATAAATGGGCTTTTGCGTGCTCGTTTTGTCGATAAGGCTGTCGAGGCGCTTGCCGGCCTTGCTGAAATCGGCGGCGACACCTGTTTGCGAGAGGGCGAGGATATTCCAAAGGTAGCATTCGGTACGCGTGGAATCGGCCTGTGTCGGGCAGACCTGTTCGTAGGCGGCGGCCGCTTCTTTCCATTTACCACTCACGTAAGCCTTTTGGGCGGTGGCAAGAGTCGGGGTTGCCTCTGCAAAGGATGCCGTAGTGGCAAACGCGCACAATGCGCCTGTAATAACCAAATTTTGAATAAAGTATTTAGCCATATTGCCCTCTAATTACCCTCTAGTGCAATAATACAAAATTTTTTACAATACGACTGGGAAAAGACGTGTAAGTCGTTGAATTTTCGTAAGTTACGTAAATAGACCTGGGGGCGGGGTTGGCGCTTTTTCTATACGAAAGTGTTCTACACGAGAGTGCCCCGGAGCGTCCAGCCACGGATATCGTCGATTTTCACCTTGACGTAATCGCCCGGCTTGATGATGCGGCCAACTTCTGGCTTGAAGATGACCTTCTTGAAATTGTCCGTTTTTCCGACAAATTCAGTTGCATCGCGGGTGGAACTTGCTTCGACGAGAATTTCTTCGGTGCGGCCCATCATCATCTGGTTGCGCTTGAGAGTAATCGCGTTCTGCAGTTCCACTAGGCGCGTGTGGCGGGCGAGCTTTTCTTCGGCAGTAAGCGTTTCGACCTCTTTGAAAGATTCCGTTCCTTTGCGCGGGCTGTAGATGAACATGTAGGCTGTATCGAACTGGCAAGCTTCAAAAGCCTTGATAGTCTGTTCGAAATCGTCCGCAGTTTCGCCGACAAATCCGCAAATGACATCTGTCGAAATCGCGTAATACGGATCGTGGCTACGCAGCTGCTCAATGACCGTCATGTACTGTTCCATGTTGTGCTGGCGGCGCATCTTCTTGAGAATCGCGTCGGAGCCGCTCTGGAGCGGGATGTGCGCATAATGGCAAACTTTCGGGTTGTTCAAAAGAACATCGATGAGTTCGTTCGTATAGTGACGCGGATGCGGACTTGTAAAGCGGATACGCTTGATGCCTCCAATCTCGGAAACCTTTGTTAGTAATGTCGTGAAGTCCGCATTTGGCGTTTTGTATGCATTCACCGTCTGGCCGAGCAACATTACTTCGGTGATGCCCTTGTCGGCGGCCCTCTTGACTTCTGTCAGCACGTCGTCCATGTCGCGGTACTTTTCGGGACCGCGGAGGTACGGCACGATGCAGTAGCTACAACGCTTGTTGCAACCGCGCTGGATGGAGACGAATGTGCTGACGTTGTTGCTCAGCTTGGCGTATTCGCCGAGGTAGTTCTCGTCGCGGTCTTCGTCGATGAACATCTTGTGGTGCGTCTTGTGCAACGGACTGTTCGCGTCACCGAGCAAAAGCTCTGGAATTTTTCGGTACTGGTCCGGGCCTACGATGTAGTTCACGTTCTTGAGTCGCTTCAAAAGTTCCGGCCCGCGGTTTTTTGCCATGCAACCGCACACGACGACTTTCACATCGGGATTCTTTTTTCGCAAGTACTTGAGCTTGCTGATGTTCACGATGGCGGTTTCCTCGGCCTTTTCGCGCACGCTGCAGGTATTCACGATGATGATGTCGGCGTCTTCCTGGTTGTTCGTTTCGACGCAACCGCACATGTCGAACTCCTGCGCAATCATCGCAGAGTCGTATTCGTTCATCTGGCAGCCGTACGTGGCCAAGTGGTATTTTTTCATGGGTGCAAAGATAGCATTTTTAGTTGGCAGAACTTAGAAAAGTCATTCTGGAGCGCAGCGATAGAATCTTTTTATTATGAAAGGGGGAAGTGTCCCCCTGCCTGCAGCCTTGCCCTTCTGTCACCCTGAGCCACGAGCGTGTCATCCTGAGCGAAGCCCGTAGGGCGAAGTCGAAGGATCTAGGGCTAGTCTTCCGTCACCCTCTCCTAGGTGGCTCCGCCCCCTAACACCCCCAAAGGCGAATGCCGTGACAATCGTGCTTGCGCGAATTGTCATGGCTGAGCCGCAGGGGTTTCTGCAACACCCCTGATGCTCACGAAAATTTTTTTGTTATACTTAAAATATGACGGAACCCTTTAGCAAATTTCTTGGGAAGTTTGTTCTGATGATTGCAGCGGCGCTTGTAGGCTTGCTTGTTGCGTGTTCACCATCGGAAAAGGCTTCGAAAAACCGTAATGCGGTGTCTGAAGAAGAACGCAAGGCGGAGTGCCTGACTTGGCTGAATTCTCTAACGCCTGAGGATTTGATTTCGTGTCATTTGGATAAACTGGGACTTGACGAAAGGTTGGATTCCTTGCTGCTTTGTGTTTTTGGACAATCGTTTAAAATGAGCGGAGGAAAAGTTTTTTGTACAGAAGAAGGAAATGAATTCTCTTTTTTTTTGACAGGTGAAAAATGCGAGTCAGGTGAATTAGTGTGTGTGCAAACAACTCGTGAAAAACCGAATGAAGATTGTAAGCTGGGTAAACTTCCTGTTTTTATTAACGGGATTAGTATTACTCTAAAAGATGAGGGCTATTTGATTTCTTCTATTTGTGGCGATTTTGGATGTGATGATTATATGCTTATGAAAATTGATGATTGTGGGAAAAAATGGCTGAGCGCAAAAAAGGATTAATATGATTTTCAGAAGCCTTTTGCACGCATTTTTCACTTTCACATTTGCTGCGATGTTTGTCGCTTGTGGCGATGACTCGAGCAGTTCTGGCCCGGAGGGCGGCGAAAGCAGTGCGGTCGAAGAATCGAGTTCCTTGGATTTCGCAAAGCCGAGTTCGTCGGCAGACATTTTTTCAAGTAGTTCGTCATGGTTTGCGACCACTTCGTCGAGCTCGTGGCAGGCTTCCTCTTCGAGTTCTCGCAATGACGAGAAAGACACATCCTCGGTTCCTTCTGCAGACACCACCAAAATCACTTACACGCTCAAGCGTTTCGATGGGCCGCTTTCCAACCCGCACAAGGGATTCACGGTGCCGACCGGTGGGGCGTGGACTTTTGTCCCGGAATTCGAATACGGCCCTTACGGTTCCCTGAACAACAGGGCGTGGGACCTGGTATCTTACGGTTCCGGTTACCAGCAATGGAACAAGCTGAACCCCGCAAAGGGCGTTTACGACTGGACGGAACTGGAAAAACTTTTGAACGCACTCGCCGAGCATAATATGGGTTACGCCCTGCGCGTGTTGCCATACACGCCGTCCTTTATCAAGAGCGATTTTCCGCCCCAAGAGGAGTACGATTGGACTCCGCCCTTTGTCTATGAGATGGGCGCGAAGAAGATACAGATTGACTTGCGTGGGACAGACTACCGTGCATACGCTCCGGTCTGGGATGATTCCATCTATATTTGGGCAGCAAAGGAGTTTGCAAAGGCTCTGGCCAAAAAATACGATGGTGACCCGCGCATCGAATACATCGATATCCGTCCCTTTGGCGAATGGGGCGAATGGCACACGTCTCACATATTGGGGAGCGAGATGCCCGCCGACTCGGTGCTGATTGACATGCTGGACTATTATGCGTCTTTGTTCAAGAAGACCCAGCTGGTTCTGCCATCTAACGGTTTTGGCGATGTTTATACGCATGCGCTTGAACTCGGCATTACCAAGCGAGATGATGGGTTCATTGGCATTCCCGGCAGGCCGGATACCTTGCTGCGGGCGTACAATGCAAATCTACCGACTATTGCTGAGAACATCGCCGGTTACAAGACGATGCTGGCCAATGACGACCTGATTCCCGGAGGCACCCAGAAGTGGACTGCGGAACGCTGGGTGGATGCGATTACCACGGCGCACCTGACCTACTACGTTCTGGACCAGGACAACGACTGCGGCTACTATTTCTACAAGGACAACAAGGCGCTGGCCGATTCCATGAGCAAAGTCATCGGGTACAATTTTACCGTGACGCGTGCGGAGTTGCTGGCGGTTACGGGGGCTGATAATGCGGCATCAACTGCAGGAAAATCTGCCGACACCACTGCTGGCAATGCTGCGACGAACACGCTGAACATTACCGTCACGAACACCGGCGTGGCGCCCTGTTTCTTCGATGTCTATTTGGTGGCGGAATTCGTCGATAGCACGGGAGTGTCTCTTGCGCAGATTGGCGAGAGTGTTCGCATTCCCAAGGGAACTTTCAAGGACGGCGCTTCGCAGGAATTCTCGTTTAGCGGCGATGTTCCGGTGGGCGAGGCAAATCTTGCAACCCAGTCGGGCGTAACGGTGGCGCTCTCCCTTTTCGAGAGCGAAGAAGCCTACAAGAGCGACAAGAATCCCACCGTCCGTTTTGACAACGACGGCCTTCAAGGGAACAATAAATTACTGCTGCATAAATAGTTTTTTATGGATATTTTTCGTTGTAGGAGAATTTCATGATTTGTCCGAAATGCGGTGATAAATACGAAGATGACATGCCTCGTTGCCTCTGGTGCGATGCGCCGAATCCGAATTATGGCCGTGTTGTGGAAGCCGAATGTAAAGTAGGTTCTGTCCAGAAACGGAATCAGGGTGAAATAAACGGCTTTGATTATCTTGAGCATTCCGATGAGGTGGACTTTGCCCTAAGAACCAGTGGTTTTGTTGTGTTTAAAATTGCCAAGTTTGAATTTGTTAAAACCGTTGTGGGAATGCTCTTCTGTCTTGGTCCATTTTTGTTTTCTGTTGCGGCGATGTTCTTTGTCGAAGAGCTGAAGTCTTTGTGGCCGTTATGGTTGCTTGTGAGTGTGTGTTTTGCTATTTGTATTTTCGTTTTGTCAAGAACGGTTCTTGCCGTAAAATGGTATAAGGATAAATTCGTTTTAAAGACACTCTATGGAGAAACGGAACTCTCGTTTGATAAATCGGTGTTTGCGGAGTTTGGACACGAAGACGACAAAGGCTTTAGCGTTTGCCTGAAAAAGGGAAAATGGAGTTTTGTACTTCATGAAAAGGCGTTTCCAGAAGTTACAAAGATGTTGTGCAGAATTTACGACGAGTTAAATCCGAAAGACCTTGTGTTGGGCGAAAATGGTTTGGTTTACGCGGAATTCAAACCGCTGAAGCGCCCCGTCGCCATGGGCTGGTATATCGCCGCCTTTCTTTTCAATATTCTTATAGGTCTTGGTGATATTTTGCTTTCGGACTCGGGCAAGGCTGCGTTCGCTTTTTTATTTGCCGCCATAGTCCTTATCTATGCATTTTATCATTTGAGCGATGTTTTCGAGATCCGGTGGTACAAGGACAAGTTTGTGCTTTGCACCCGTTTCGGAGAAAAGGCGTTCTCGTTCGACAAGTCGGAACTGCAAAAGACCAAGCGCGATGAAAAGGGCGCTTTGATGTTTTTTTTCAAGAAAGACCGAGGGTCTTTTGTTGTGGATGAACGCGTCTTTCCCGAAGTAGCGGCAATGATGAAAACGCATTACGGCGTGGAGTGATTTTTTTGTATTTTCTGAGTATGAATAATATCGCTAAGTCACATCTGCTTTTGCTAGCCTTTGTTCTCCTGACGACGCTTTGGTCTGTTGTCGGGGTCGAGGATACTTATCTCACCTGGATTCTTGAGGCGGCGCCTGCGATTGTCGGGCTGTTTGTTCTTGTTTTTACATACCGGAAATTTCGGTTGCCTACGTTCCTTTATGTGGTGCTTGCGTTCCATATGGCGGTGCTTTTGCTGGGGGCGCATTATTCGTATGCGAATGTTCCACTTGGATTCTGGATGCAGGACTGGTTCGGCTGGACGCGCAACAACTACGATAAAATCGGGCATTTGATGCAGGGCGTTACGCCGGCGCTTTTGATGATAGAACTTTTACGCCGTACGACTCCGCTCAAGACATCGGGCTGGACGGGGTTCTTGTCGGTGTGCGTAGCCGAGGCGATTTCTGCTTTGTACGAAATTATCGAATGGCTTGCATCGCTCAGTAACCCGACGGATACGGAAGCGTTCTTGGGTACGCAAGGCTACATTTGGGATACGCAGACGGATATGTTCATGTGTTTGATCGGGGCGACCGTTGCTGTTATTATTCGTTTGTATTCGTTGCGGCAGTCCCAAAACTCTTAACACTACTAACCACTTTTAATCATGGCAAAGTTCTTTAGCAAATATCTTGGCAAAATTGCGTTGATGACCGCAGCTGTGCTGTGGGCGGGGTGCGGCGATTCCGATAAGAAGGCGGATGATCCGGTCACGCAAAAAAATATTAAGGCGGAACAGCAACAAGTTCAGGAGCTACCTGCAAAATCGTTTGTTGATTCTGCAAAGAAAGTTGAATCCAAATATCTCCCTGTCCGCGATAGTTCTATAACGAGTGAAACTATTTCTGGTGTGACTGCTCTTTATGGAACACGTAGCATGCTCGATCCGCAGCTAGATGAAGATCGACGTATGGGGGATGGTATTGTCGCTGGGCTCCTTTATGGGAGTGGGGGCGGAGTCATGGTCAAAACGAAATGTCCTGTGCAGGTTCCCAAAGAAACGGATATTGTTGTTGTTGAAGGATCCGATTTAGATGTGCATTATGCTTGGAAAGAGTTTCGTCGCAGGAGTCCGGGCTTGCGTCATATTTGCAACAAGTATCTGATGAAAAGGCCCGAGTTTAGCGGAACTGTTCTTCTGAAATTGAAAGTTGATGAATTGGGGGCGGTGGAAAATATTGTGATCGAATCTTCAACGACGGGCTATGATGAATTTGACGAAGATGTTAGACGAGCCGTAAGCCGATGGAAATTTGAAAAGAAAAAAACTCGCGGAACATACAAGGTCCCGTTAAGGTTCTATGAGAATTGACGGCTTATAATTTATTTCCATTTTTTGAAAACTTTCAACTGTTTACTTCTAAATTTCTACTAGGCTATGGCAAAAAATTTCAGCAAGTTTCTTGGCAAAGTAGCGCTCATGACCGCGGCTGCGTTGTGGGCCGGTTGTAACGATTCCGACAAAAAGGCCGATGAGATGGCGGACGGTTCTAAAATCGTTCATCCGTGGGATGTGACTAAGTTTTACGATAAGAAACATATTGAAAAAGATGAAGGGAATATTAACGATAACCTTACGGGAACGCTTTATGGTTGCAACGGGTGTGATAGAGTTGTTGTCATAAAGTCCAATGGCTCTGTCAATATTCCGTATGAAGAAATAGTTTTTGCAAAGGAATCTGTTCTTGGAAAAGATTCCTTTGTCAAGACTGTGCGTATGCGCACTCCCGGAATTCGCCATCTTTACAACCGGTATCTGAGGAAAAAGGCGGATGCATTTTTTAGTGGAAAAATTGTCTTTTCGTTGGAAATTGGTTCGGATGGTTCTGTTGTAAAATCCGTGATTGATTCTTCGACGACGGGTGTTAATGATTTTGATGAAGAAATAAAGAGTGCGATTGGAAATTGGGTTTTCCCCAAAAGTGAAAAGGGAAAATCTTTTATTACGTTCCCCGTTTATTTTTATGAGCATGGCTCGGCGCCGTCTGATGTGGATAAAACCGTCGAACTTACGAAAATTATGGAAGCTGTCGCCGAAAAGCCTAGGGCTCGCAAGGCTTTGTTTGCTGATTCCTTGAGTTCCGTAAAGGAAGAATTTGTTCGTGTCCGGGCACTTTATGGCGTTGTTGAACGGGATTTTGGTAATGCGGTTACTCTGTATGGCGTGCGTCCTGTGGATGACGGATTTATCAAAGGCCCAGAGAAAAAGGCTGTTGCGAGATGTCTTGTCGAGGATTTAAAGCCTGAAGATATTGTGATTGAGGATGGTTCAGATGTCGATCTTGAAACAGTATTAAAGATTGCTCGTCAACGTTTGCCGTCGTTCCGCCATATCTGCAATAAGAATCTTTATACAAATGTAAAGTATCGTTCTAAACGAACAAAAGAATTTAAAGCGAAAATTGTCTTGACGTTGAAAATCGCTCCGAACGGTTCTGTTGAAAATGTCGAAATTAAATCGACGACAATTGGAGAAAAAAGCAACTTTAGAACAATTAATGAGGATGTCAGGAACTCCGTAGGCCGTTGGAAATTCCCGAAAACCCAGAACGGCGGAACTGTTACGATTCCTATTTCTTTATACGAAAAATTCCCTGAGGCCTCATCGAGCGGTTCTGAACAGCCCTTGTCGTCGGCCAATGACCATTGACTAAGGACTAACTACTTCTAAATCAATTCCGCAAAGTCCTTGATGTGCCCAGCGGTGTAGCGGGGCTCTAGCGGGAGCAAGTTTTCTGCTTTGCCGAAGCCCTCGAAAAGCGTGATACAATCGATGTTTGCGTTTTTGGCGGCTAGAATGTCGGGCGTGTCGTCGCCAATCATAATTGCTTTTTCGGGGGCGATTCCGGTCTGGCGGAGTATCTCGTAAATGCCGGCTGGGCTGGGCTTGCGTTCGGGCGTGGTGTCGCCGCAGAGGTATGTTGCGAATGAATTTTCGAGTCCAAATTTTTCAAGAATTTTTTGTGCGGGGGCGATTGGCTTGTTCGTGAGCATGGCTGCGCATTTTGTGGACTGCGCGCAGTTCCCTTTGTTTTCCGTCGCGCATCTCGATTTTGAAATATTTGCACTTGCTGCGATTCGTTGCAGTAGTTCCACGACGCCTTCGTACGGTTCTGTATTCTCGGTGCAATGTTCCCAATAGTATTCCGAATAAATTTTATGAATTTCCTTGATCTTTTCGTCGCTGAAACCTTCGCGTTCTAGCTCTGTAGCGACCTTATCAAAATTGCGGACGTCTCTTGCATCAATGTAATTTGCAGTGACTGCCCTGCGGATCAAGTTCATGGAACCGTTCCCGATGAAAATTTTCACGGTTTCGTTGGAGTGCGTCTTTAGCCCGAACTGCGTCATTGCGTAATTGACGGCCGGAGCCAAATCGCCAAGCGTATTGAACAGCGTTCCGTCCAAATCGAAAATGAACAGTTCCTTTTGTGCAAGCAATGCTTTGAGTTCGTCGCGAGGAGTCATGGCGCCAAATGTAAAAATTGCTTGCCGTTTTTTTTTTGTAGATTCCATAAAGTAAGGGGATTCCCCATCAAGTGGGGAATGACAGTGCGAGGTGAGGATGACGGCGAAACGTTAACAAACATGCAATGACCAATAACTAGTAACTAATAACTGATAACTAATAACTAATAACTAATAACTAGTAACTGATATCTGATATCTAATAACTATTTACTATATTCATACTATGATGTCTAAAATTTTCAAATCTCTTTTTGTGGCGGCTCTCGCATTTTCAGCGACAGCCATGGCCGATGATGTTATCCGTTTCGTTCCGGATCCGTACCCGATAGGTTATGCCGACCAGGGGGATGTCAAGCATATCGTCATCAAGGGCGCCAATGTTACGAATAAAGAAATTACGGTTGAAAACGTGATTGGCCAGGGCGTTGGCATGTCGAACTTCAAGTTTCCGGCGAAGATCGCTCCGAACGCTCCGGTGACGATTGAATTTGACATGGATTTTGCGGGCATGGACGGTCAAATCAATCCAGTCGTGGTGATAATCGACAATCAGGGAAATCCGTATCCGGCGCAGCTCGATGGCTATGTGAAGAATCCGATTTTCTTTGGCGAAAAGATGTTCGATGCCGGCTATTATACGCCGAACGAGAAACGTGAATGGACATTCTACGTGTGGGGAACCGACAAGAAAGAACGCCCGGATTTGGCTCTTGACGAAGAAGCTCAAAAGGAGTTTTCCATCAAGACGAAAAACGTGATGCTCAATGTCGATAAAATGGACCAGATCAAGGAAGGCGGCAAGGTTCCTGGCCTCAAGGTAACGCTTTCGACGAAGGGGCTTTCTCGCACGGGTTGGGAACTCAAGCAGAAGAGCCTTCGCAAGATTGTGGGCTTCAAGAGCAAAAAGTTTCCGAAGGCGACTCCCGAAGTGCTGATTGTCGGTTACTGGAAGGACTAGGAAGGACTGGCGTTGCCGGAGTGGGGTAAATTTCGCTTTTTTCGCGCAATTGCCTTGAAAAAACACCGTGGTTTAACTAACTTTGGCATACTCTTGTAAGAGACCTCGGGATGTAGCTCAGCCTGGTAGAGCGCTTGAATGGGGTTCAAGAGGTCGCTGATTCGAATTCAGTCATCCCGACTAAAAAGACTCGTCATTGACGAGTCTTTTTTGCAAAGTTGATCTTCGCGACGTTACTGTTGCAGAGTTGTTGGATTTTTCTGAGCTGCAATTTCTTTGTACAAAGCGAGTTGTCGCTTGAAGCAGTCGTTCCAGCTGAACTTTTCGGCGTATTGCCGAGCCTTGGTTTTCTTGTCTGTAAGGTCGGAATGGTATAGTTCGACAATGGCGTCTGCCAAAGCTTCGGGCGTGCGTTCCTTGAGGATTGTGCCTGCACCCGATTCCGTGACGTGTTCGTAGGCGGCTCCAGCAGCGGCTCCGACGAGAGCGTTTCCGCTGGCCATACTTTCCAAGATTGAAAGCCCGAACGTTTCCCAGCCGGAGAGGGCAAGCCCTATATCGACGCTGGCGTAATAGCGGGCCATCTCGTCGATGGAATTTACGAATCCGATGTAGCTCACGTGCTTGTATTTCTCGGCGGCGGCCTTCACGAGCGGGAGGCTTGGGCCTGTACCTGCAAAGACGATTGCGGGTTCGTGTCCAAGTTTTTGCGTCAGGATGTCGTAGGCTCCGAGTACGAGGTCGATGCCTTTTTCGTTGCAGTGCCTGTGCGGGAAGAATATCGTCAGGCGGTCCGGTTCGCCGTCCTTGAGTTCCTTGACGAGCGCTTCGTCGCGGCGGCTGGGCGAGAACGTCTCGATGTCGCAGCCGAGCGGAATCCAGCGCGGGTCGGGCAGCCCGTTCTTCTTGAGTCGTGCCATGGCTTCTTTGGATGAAGCTTGTACGCAGTCAAAACCTTTAAATTCCTTCTTGGCGTACTTGAAGGCGAGCTTGCGGAAAAACGTTCCTGCTCCTGCCCCGAGTTTTTTGGCGACAGGGCGGCCTACGTAGGTGACCGGGAAGTCGGCATGCCAAAAGCTGAACAGTGCTGCGTTCGGGACAACCTTCTTGGCGATGCGTCGCACGGCCGAGGGCAAAATGTACGGTGAGCCCACTTCAATCACGTCGGGCTTGTATTTTTCGAGTATGGGGCGGATTTGCTTGGGCTTCCACATAAAGCGGTATTCCCAGTTCCCCGGGAAGCGGAACGCCTTCACATGTTCAATGATTAGTCCGTCACTTTTTCGTTCCGTGTAAGTTTCTGCAGAGGGCATCACAAAGACCGAAAGGACTTCGCTTTGGCGCTCGTAGAACGCCATCTTTTGCAAATGGTAGCGTCGGACTCCGCCACCGGACGGACTCCAGAAATTGTTGAAATCGACAATGGTAAACATTAAGCTTCTTGCATGCGACTAGATTGTGGGTCCGTCAAGATGTGGCCTTCATAGACGTGGCTTGTTCCTAGACGTTTGGAATCGATGGTGAGAGTCAAGTTGTCATCGTCGTTTGCCGTGAGCCAGTAGATTGCGTCGGAGTCGCGGAGATATGCTCTCGGGCCGAGGAGTCCCATGTTGGGGGAGTCGATAAGCTCGCCGCCGAGGAATATGGGGATATCGAGAGCCTTGTACAAGTCTAACATCACGGAGGAACGTTTCTCGTGGATGTCCGGGAGTTCTGGACGGTCGGCAATTTTCAAGTGGTCAATACCGTCTATCACAAGAACCAGATCAGGATGTTCTTTGAGTTCCTGCTTTAGTGTCTTGTGGAGTTCGCCGTAGTCAAGCGGCATGTCTTCCCAGACTTCAAGGCGGTTGCTGCGCACGTACCCCATCAGTTCACGAGTCGCGTCCAGAATCTTCTTGTTTATTTCGTTATCGGCATTCTGCTTACGGACGGCGAAAAGCGACTGTCCGATGATCATGGAGACGAACCTGTCGAAAATCTGGCGGCGCGGTGTTTCGTAGGCTACATAAATGACTTTGAGTTTGGGGTTGCTTTCGATAAGGTCTAGTGCCAGGCTTGAAAGCAAAATCGTCTTGAGTCCGAAGGGTTTGGACGATACGAAGAAACAGCCGGATTGAACGCCATCGATTTCCTTGGTAAGTTTGGGGAATGATTTCAGCGTGTAGCCGACGCTCTGGTCCGGCGGACATGCCATCGCGTTATCAAAGTTGTCCTTTATGTCTTGCAAGAGCATGGACCTGCGGTGGGAATGGATGGTATCGACTTCGGTGTTCGCGATGAGTTCAATGAGCTGGTCTGCGCCTTGTTTGCGGACTAGCGTATCGACTGTTTCGCCCTTCGGTAGCACGATGGACTTGATGTTCATGTGCAACTGTTCGGCCATCTTGAGATATTTCTGAATTCTCAGTTCCTGTTTTCTACGGTCTTGTTGGCGACGCAATATGACCGTGAACGATTCCGCTCCGCAAGCCTTGAGCTTGTACAGATGATTGATGTTCAGTTCTTGGTACATCGTGGAGACAACGCCTGGAATGCCGGCGAGGTCTGCGGTGAGGGCGTCGAAGAACCCTTGGACGATGAGGGGCTGCTCACTATCGGCTTGGATATTGAACGGGATGACCGTCGGGCCCGAAGCGTAGGTGATATAGGTGTGGCTGCTTTCGTCGTCTTCGATGAGCCTTCCATAGACTGAATGGATAAATCCCTTGGAGTTACGGGCCGGAATGGTAAGCCTTGGTTCGTGGTAGGCTTCGAGATTGTCGAGGTAAAAACTGATTTGGTGGCGTTCGATGCCCGAAAGCATGCAATAGCTGATGAATGGTTCTGGGTCGCCGCTGTAGTAACCGAGGCCGTATAGCTGAGCCTGACCAATGTTCCAGCCGCGGCCTTCGAGGAACTTAGCCAAGGATGGGCTCTTGCAGGCGGCCCAGTGACAGTAACGCACAAAGCATTCCAATACTTTGGATTTCTCGCCACCAACTTCTTTGATCCAGGGATGTTCACTATCCTGGGCGTTTACAAGTTCTTTGTCGAGCGCTCCAAGAAATTCAAACGCTTCGGAACGGGCGGCTTGTTCGTCTAGACCGTTAAAGCGGCTTTTCATGAGAAAATCGACAAGGTCGCCCTCGCTTCCGCACTGGAGACAGCGGTAACGCCAGTAGCCCAAGGCATCGTAGAAGAACAGCGAAGTCTCTTCTGGAGCGTGGAATGGGCAGCAGGCTATAAGATTACGCCCCCAACGGCTGAGAGGAATCCCCAGCTGTCTTGGGTGAGCTTTAGTTCTCATATAATCTGCATGTTCCTGGTCAATCAGCATGGTAGCCTCCATATTAAGAAATCTAATAAAGAACGCTCCCGTAAATAGTGTTTTTTTTCAAAAAAAATTGTAATTCTTTATCTATTTTTTGAGTCATGGTTATTCTAGGTATCGATCCGGGGTCCATAACGACCGGCTACGCATTTTTGAAAAAGACGGGCAATCAAGTTCAGGTGCTCGAATATGGCACGTTCCATGCAAAAGCCACTAAGAATCTTGAAGACAGGCTTGTGCATATTGTTTCGGAACTGGAAGAGCGCCTAGACCATTACCATCCGGATGCTTTGGCGATGGAAGGCGTCTTTTTTGCGAAAAACGTGAAGAGCGCCCTTGTGCTGGGGCATATTCGCGGGGCGGTTCTTGTGGCGTGTCGCCGTCGCGGGATGACGTACGAGGAATACCCGCCGCGAGTTGTGAAGCAGGCGGTTACGGGAGACGGGGCTGCGTCAAAGGAACAGGTGGCAAACATGGTTTTTGCTCGTCTTGGAATTGCGGCAGCGGATGTCGCACTGGATGCGACCGATGCCCTTGCCATTGCGTGGACTCATGCAAACCCGGCGCCCCTCGCGCAGGCGCTTGTGAAAAAAAGGTCGCCCGCCAGGAAGAAAAAAGCTTCGGTAAAGCAGTGGAAAGACCTAATTGAAAAGATGGGAGGGACGGTGCAATGACGGATTTGTTGCCCTATGGTCTTGGAACTCCCGATTTAGTTGAGTTCCAGCCGGGATACTTTGTGGATAGGGAAATTGTCGGTGATTTGCAGGCTTTGGCGGATGCTGCCAAGGCGAACGGATTTGAACTCCGCGTGGAATCGGCTTATCGTTCGTTTGAAAAACAGCTTTCGATTTGGAATCGCAAGGCGCGAGGCGAACTTAAGCTGTTGTCCGCGACTGGCGAACCGATGGAACGCCCGACGGACGAAGAGGAATTGATGTATGCGATTCTCACGTGGTCGGCGCTGCCGGGGGCGAGCCGTCACCATTTGGGGACGGACATCGACGTGGTCGATGGCGCTGCGTGCCCGGAAGGGTACGAAGTGCAGCTCACGCCCGCGGAATGCGAAGGCATGTTCGCGAAATTCCACACTTTTTTGACTGCGCACATGGAGGCGGGAACATCGTTTGGGTTTAGCCGTGTGTTTGTTCCCGGCCGCGGTAAAATCAAGCCGGAGGGCTGGCATATCGCGCACTTGCCGACATCGCGTAAACGGTTGGAACATTTTTCCCTGGATGTTCTGCGAAACATTTACGAACGCTCTGACATGGAATGTAAACAAACTGTGCTTGCAAACCTTCCGAAACTCGCAGAGGAATACATTTATCCTTACTTTGTTTGAGGTTGTGGGCTATGAAGTCGCTTCGCTTTGAGGACGGCTTGTTTCACAAGCCTTTGAGCATTTCTAATTGCAGTATCCCCATACCCCAATTGCTCATACCTCAAAGGACCGCAGGTCCGTGCCCACCCTCCACACCCCACACCCATACTCCCTATGTACTCTCCTGAATCTAGCGGTATAATTCGTTTGAAATCTTCCATTTACGGCCGTACGATGCTCGGCTCTCCGCTTTTGTATTTCCCTAGCAAGCGCGAATGCCGAATGCTCGTGATTGCCGGAATTCACGGTGAAGAACCGGAAACGACATTCCTCTTGAGCCGTGCTCTCCGTGCGTTCGACGAAAATTTTGATTCTATGGCCTTTATCTTGTGCGCAAATCCAGATGGCATGGCGCTTGGAATGCGCGGAAATCCAAACGGTGTCGATTTGAACCGCAATTTTAAAACGGAAAACTTCTCGACGGCTAAAGTTGGTTCCCGTTCTATTCTCGAAGCGCCTCGCGACACGATGTTGTCGTCAGGGGTTGCTGCGGAGAGCGAACCGGAGACGCAAGCGCTTGTCGCCTTAATTGAAAAACTGAAACCGAAGTCGATTCTTTCGATGCATGCGCCGATGGGCTGCATTGATGCTCCGCAAAAGACAGCTCTTGTCGAAGACTTGATGGGGGTGTTCAACTTGCCCTGGGTGCCGGATATCGGCTACAAGACTCCAGGGAGCCTTGGAACGTGGTGCGGTGAGCGTGGAATCGAATGTGTGACATTGGAACTCCCGCGGATGTCGTTGGAACTCCTGTTCGACCGCTATGGTCGTGCTTTTGCGGAATGGCTGGAAGTCGCAGAGTCGCGCTAATACACTTCTGGTGGCTATAAAAAAGAAATGCCCGCTCACGGCGGGCATTTCTCTTTAAATTCTACTGGATCCTTCGTTGCACTCAGGATGACGATTCTAGGCTTTAAGTTCTAAAATCTACCGATTACTTTTTACCCGCTTTCGCTTCTTCAATAATCTGCTTGCGGTAGGCGAGACCCACACCGAAACCAATCAGCATGTAGCTTGCGCCGAGGAGGAGCAGGTATTCAAGGATGTACGGCACCTTCGGGTTGTAGAAGAGGATTCCGGCAACGTAGGTGAGCAAAATCAGCACAATCTGGAAAATGTTGAAGGCCTTGTTCTTGCGCGGCTGGAGCTTCGGGAGGAACAGCGGGCTTACCATCAGGAATCCGGTGGCTACAAACACAATCATCGGGAGCCAGAAGATGAACGAGCTAGAATCGGCAAAAGCATTCTTGGTCATGAGGAATACGATAAGCGTTGCGTTGACCATACCCGCGAACGTAGAGGGTAACCCGGAGAAATGGTGATGGTATGTGTCCGAGTCGCAGGCGTTGTACTTGGCAAGGCGCATGGCGGCACAGAGCACGTAGATGGCAAGAGCTATTGTCATCAGGAGACCGTGGTTCTGGAACCATTCCGGAGCGTAAATCTTATAGGAGAAGAAAAAGCAGAATGCCGGGGCGAGGCCGAAAGCAATCAAGTCGGCGAGACTGTCGAACTGGGCGCCGAATTCGGAACTGGCGTTCACAAGGCGGGCTGCGAAACCGTCAAGCTTGTCAAAAAGGGCACACAACATGACAAAGTAGGCACCCATGCGGATTTGGTCTGCCGTACTGAAAGAACTGAATGCTCCAGTTGTCCAGCAAATGGAAAAAACACCCAGCAAAAAGTTCAGGCTTGTGAATGTGTTTGGCAGAATATAACGTAGCTTTTGCACCATGTACTCCTTTAAATAACGAGCTAAAGATAATTTTTTTTGGAGACAAAGAGAACTTTTTTATTGATTACTCTGTTTATCGACGGATTTTATTTCCCAAAGGGCGGTAACTCCTGCGGCAACAACGAGATTGTTGGGCGGTGCATAAGGGTTTTCTGCTGTCGGGAAGTTCGTCCAATGCTTCGTCGAAAACTGATAATAGGTTGATGGCCTATACATGATGGGAAGGACGGGAATTGTTTGCATGAACCGCTTGTTGAGTTCTCGATAGGCCTGTTTGAGTTCCGTTTCGTCGGTAATTGTCGGAATTCTGTTCAAAAGGGCGTTTATTTTGGCATCTTGGAAACGTCCGTGGTTTGCGAACGCTTCTTCGCCAACAGGTTTGTAGGCATTGCTGCTCATGAATTGATAGAATCGGTTCCAGGGATTTGCAATGGAGTGTTCCGAAGGTGGAGTCTTCATAGCGAGGTCGAAAGTGCCTCGGCGGAGGTCCAGGTCCCAGGTGCTGTAATCCACAAATTTAGGAATGGCCGAAATCCCGATTTGGGCGAATGATTCGACGATGATGTGGATGGCGTCTTCCCAGTCGGTCCAACCTTGCGGACATTCAATGGATATGGTTCGAATTGGCTTTTTCTTCTTGTCGAGAAGCTTTCCTTCGGCGTTCCAAGAATAGCCCGCACTTGCGAGGATTTCGCGGGCCTTGTCTGTGTTATAGCCATAGCCGTAGAGCTCGGCGTCTTCCTTGTTGAAATATTTTCCTTCGGGGCCGAAGGGAAGGATGAATCCGGGCTGTACGGTCGGCGTATAGTTCGAAAATGCGCGGGCCTTGATTTTATCGAGGTCTATTGCGTGTGCTAGGGCACGTCTGAACGCGATTTTGTTGAATGGTTCCTTTTGAGTGGCGATGACTAAAGCCGTAATGGTTGTCGGCAACTGGTAGGGCTCATCGCGGCTCCAGGCGCGGATTCTGTCTTTTGATTTTTCCCAAATTCTCGGTAAGTAGATGGACGAAACATCGAGGTTCCCACGGACCATGGCGCTGTTGAAGTTGTCGTTTCCGTTGTAGATGGAATGGATGATGTACTTGGGGGCGGGCATCTTCCCGTTGAACTTGCTTTGGCGCCAGTAGTTTTCTGAGCGTTCCAGTACAATCTGGTCGGGTGAGTATGTCTTTAGGATGTATGGTCCCGAAGCGACTGGATGCGAATCGTTTTTGAACTCGAGAATCTTGTCCATGTTGTAGCCCTTGCCGTTTTTGGCTGACTTGAGCAACGGCTCGAACACCGATTTGGGGATGATGGACGCTTCGGCGATGGCGTTCAGGACGATGAGCGGGTTCCTGTCTGGCGTCAGATGGAATGAGATGTTGTTGTTCCCGTTGTTTGTTACCGTCTTGATGAATTTCCAGTTGTTGTGGTGGGATGTCGGGAGGATGGAGTCCAGCTTGAATGTGAAAATCACGTCGTCGGGGGTGACTTTTTCGCCGTTGTTCCACTTTGCGCATGTGTCCAGGTGAACCGTGATGCTCGAATCGGTCCTGCTGAACGAATCGGCGAGCATGGGGTCGAGTTTACCCGTAAGCTGGTTGTAGGCGAGGAGTGATTCGTACATGACGCGGATGTTCCCGTCCGTCGGAAAATTCGGGTCGGGATCTAGCGGATTGAACGTCGTGGGGGGAGCCCAGTCGAATCCACCAATATAAAGAGTTTCGTTTCGCGGAAATTCTGGAAGCGCGCCTTTGGTCACCTTCGAAATCTCGTCTTTGGACTCCTTAGAAACGTCTTCCTTGCAGCCCACGGCCATAAACGCAGTCACGAGGGAGAGACTGCATAAGGTGACGAGTTTCTGGACGCTAATCATCTTTCTATTTCCTGCAAAACCTATTCAAAAAAGTAGTGCGTTTTTGCGAAAGGGACCAATAATTTTTAGTTTACTATACTCTAAATTAGAGCGGGAATCCGTAAAGGACCCGCTTGGGGGACGCACTGAACAGTGTGTGATTCAAAATAAAGGGCGTGCCAGCTCCTCCAGGCGTATTGAATGTCTTTACGATTTTTCCATCTTTGAGAGAAAGGGCGATAAGCTCGTTTCCCTGGTCTATCCAAGCTTTCCCGTCGTAAATGAACGGTTTGGAAAATATGGATTTTTTGCCTTGGTATTTCCAAAGGGGAGTTCCGATGCTGGAATAAAGCAGGATGGACTGGTCTGATAGCGAGAGGATTATCTTGTCGTTGTTTTGATCCCTGAAAACCTGCATGGAGACGATGGGGTATTCCATGAGCACCTGCGTTGGACTGAAGTCTTTTTTCTTTGTGTTTTGCAGGAACAGTTTGTTTGTGCTTGAGACAAGTACAAGTGTTGAATCGAGTCCGTCCATGCTGGTGATGTTGACTTGGACCCTGTTTGTGGATTTTTCGATGGCAAGCCCGGTGTCGTCGTTTAGGCGTACTAGTTCTCCGTCCAAGTTGCAGAGTTGCAAGTATCGAGGAAACTTGACAACGTGGAAGGGCATGGCATAGACTTTGCGGGACCATACAATGCTGTTTGTCGTGCGAGATATCTTGAGCAGGAACCCGTTCCAAGTAGAAACGTAAATAAAGTCGCTGGATATCGTGAAGTTGAACGCCTTCCCGGGCAGCTGAAGCGGCTTGTTGAATGTTTCCTTGTTCATGTCATAGACGTTCATCTGGTAGCCGGTCGAGATGACGATTGCATTTTCGTCGGACTGTATTACGGGGGCGTTCCCGATTTTCCCGATATACTTGCTCCAGCGCTGTTCGCCGTTTTCTGCATTGATGCATATAAGTTGTTCCGTCGCGGGATCGACCGTATAAAGGTTCTTTTTGGAACCGAGGAACTGTGGGTACATGGTTTTGGGCGAAATGTTCAGCGGACTTGCGAAAAGTGCTCCGATAACTTTACTGTAATGGCTTAGGACGGTGCTTGCTATTTGAGGACTCCCGATGGAAAGGCGTACCGCTTCGGCCCAGGCCATTTGTCGATCCTTTTCGGGAGCTTGTTTTTGTTCCAGATTTAAAGCTTTGAGAAAATGTGCTTCGGCGTTGCCGGGTTCGTTCTTGATAATAGTGTCGAGTATGGGGCCCAGGTTGTCCCAATAGCCTTGCTTTGCCTGCAGAATGGCTTTCGTCGCGAGTTTGCTTGTGTATAGCGGACGTTGACCGTAGAAGTGGGCGTCGATGGAGATTACTTTCCTGTCACTAAAAGGAATGTAGATGGATTTGTTCTTTATGATAGGGCGCGCTATGGGAGCTTTCGCAAAGTTGAAACTCCACAAGGGGCGGAGCAACGTATCGACGGTGATGACTGAGCCTTCGTTCGAGAAAAGCCCGAGCGTCCCTTGTGCAAGTGGGTATATGTTCGATGCGTTGGTGCGGATGCTCGAAAGGACGGCGCCTGTGGTTTCGTCGTATAAAGTGATTTTTCCAGAAGCTTCTAGCGTGACGATATGGTTTTCGAAGGACTGGATGCTTTCGATATTCCCGACTCCGGTTTTCCAGAGAGGTGTCTTGGAATTCTGTAGCGAGTAGCAGAAGAGGTTGTTGCCTGAAACGAGAAAGATGTTACCATTATGGATAAATGTCTGTTGTATAATGTCGTATTGGGCGATGGTAAAAGATTCTGTGGCCGTAGCCTTTGAAATAAAGTGGAGAGCGTTGTCGGAACAGTTGATGATAAAATGATTGTCGATAAATGATTCGCTTTGGACCTGACAAGAATTGAAATCGTTGTTGCCCTTGATGATGGTCCCTTTGCGGTCGAGAATGTATATGGATCTGTCCGTCATGGCGAACGCGTCGTTGTTATTTGCCGCAAATTGCGTGATATTCCTTATGTTGTACGATTTTTCTTGTTTTGGCGAACTGTGCGATTTGTAAAAAACGGAATCGCGTGTAGCATTCTGGTACCACATCCCGTCGGTATCGATATGTAAAAGGAGGTCGTCTTCGCCGAGCATGGATGGAATTTCTGTGATTTTTCCGTCCTCGATTTTGGCGATGTGCCCGTTTTCGAAGAGTATATTGGCGTGTTTCCCGTCAAAGAATTTCAGGATGGGATTGCGGAACGAAAACGTTTTTTGTAGAAGCCTTTCCGGGGAAAAACTGGTCGCTGCATCGCGTTCGGCAAGCCAATAGGCTTTGCTTGTCGTTTTGTTGATGGACTGGCTGCGGTTGTAAAAATGGTTGGCCTGCGCCTTGTTGTTGGCGAGGTCATAGATTTTCCCGAGATAGAAAAATGCAGTTTCCTTGTCGTCGGAATCTCCTTGGCGTGATATCTTTTCAAGGAGTCTGATGGCTTCATCGACTTCGCCCTTCATTTCGAAGAGATAGATGGCCTCTTGCAGCTGGGAGGACATCTTGTTTGCGAACGAGAGACTTGAAAACAGCGAACAGAAGGCGAGGATTGTTATAATCCACGTCTTGCTGAATCTGCTATTTTTTTGTCTGAAATTACGCATCGAACTTGTAGCCGGCTCCGCGGATGGAAAGAATGATTTTCGGGTTTGCTTGGTCGTCTTCCAGCTTGCGCCTCAAGTTCACGATATGGTTGTCAATCGTTCGCGTAGATGGCATGTTGTCGGGTGTGTAACCCCAAAGGTCTTGTAGCAGGTCTTCACGAAGTACGACTTCGCCGCGGCGCTGCCAGAAGTATTTGAGAATCTGGAATTCTCTTGTTGAAAGTTCGAGCGGCTCGCCGTTCTTGGTGGCGATGAATTTTTTGAAATCCAGATGGATATCCGCAAAGTCGATTGCATCGACCGAGGCGAGTTGTTTTGTCGGGCGTGCTTGCGCTTGCAGGTCGATTCTGCGGAGGAACGCCTTGACGCGGGCGAGGAGTTCCAAAATGGAGAACGGTTTTGTCACGTAGTCGTCGGCGCCCATGTCGAGGCCTGCGACCTTGCTTGTCTCTTCCGTCTTAGCGGTAAGCATGATGATGATGCATTCCGGGTGCTTCTTGCGGATGAAACGGCAGACTTCAAAACCGCTCTTTTTGGGGAGCATCACGTCCAGCAAAATCAGGTGTGGCTGGAACGAGTCCGTCTTGGCGATGGCTTCTTCGCCGTCGCAGGCCGTTTCGACTTCGTAGTTTTCGAGCTCGAAGTTGTCTTGGAGCCCAAGCCGGATGATTTCTTCGTCTTCTACGATGAGAATTCTGTGTTGCTGCATAATCATTCTGCCTTTTTGAATCTTACGGTGAATGTGGAACCCTTGCCGGGTTTGCTGGTGAGCGAAATGGTCGCATGGTGCGTTTCCGCGACGCGCTTCACGATGGCAAGACCCAGTCCGGAGCCTTTCGTACTGCGAGTCATTTCGTCGCCGACCCTATAGAAATCATTAAATATATTTTTTTGTTCCGAAGAGGGAATGCCGATGCCGGTATCTGCTACGGAGAAAACGACTCTGTCGTCGTCAGGTTCAACGCTTATTGTAATACTGCCTGGGGCGTTCGTATATTTGATTGCGTTCTCGATAAGATTTTGTACAAGGCTGTAGAGGGCCGTATAGTCGCCGACAACAAACTGCTCGGGCTCGATTTTGGTGCTGAACATGAGGCCCTTTTCGACGCCGATGTCTTCTACATTGTCAAAAACCTTTTGGACGCAGGCAGAAAAGTCGAGTTTTTCCCAATGGAATCCGCTCTTGCCGTGTTCCATGCGCGTGTAGTTCAAGATGGCGCCTATCAAGTTCTCCAGTCGAGTCGCTTCCTTGCCGATAAGTCCAGAATATTCCTGCACTTTCTCTACCTTTTGCACTCGCCCTCGGGCCATCATTTCGGCGAACATCTTGATGGAGGTGAGCGGTGTCTTGAGTTCATGAGAAATGCTCGAAAGGAAGTTCGCCTTCATGGCTAAAAGCTTATGCTCTTGCGTCAAGAAGCGGAACATGACGAGGGAACCGAAAAGCACCGTGATTAGCGAGAACGATAAAAGCCCGTACATGAGGAACATGCGCTTGCGGGTCTCTTTCTTGATTTCGTTCAATCCCTTTTCGTATAAGGTAAGCGTCCAGGAAATGGCTTTGTCTAGAGTCTTTTGGCTAAGTACGGCGGAGCTGTCCGAAACATGTCCAAGGATGAGTGTCTTGTCGCTCCCTTCGGTGATGGAGTAGGGGATGCCTTTCCAACCTTGTACTACGGTTTTGAGTCGGGAACGCATGCGTTCCCGGTATTCGTCGGTGTTCACTTTGGCAAGTACTACCTGGTCGCCAGAGAGGAGGGGGTAACTCATCTTGAGGAACGTTACTTTGCTGTCGCTCATGATGTCAATGCCATTCTTGGATGTCGTTTCTTTGTTCAAGAGCGCTTGGACTAATTCTTGATTGTTAAAGAATATGTCCATATAACCGAGCTGGCGGTTGAAGTTCTCTCGCAGGTTCCAGAAGGCCTCGCGTTTTTCTTGACTCAGGTTTTCAAATGAGAGAATTTGCGTGAACATCGTTTCGAAGAAAAATTTTGTCGAGGGCAGATTTTCGATGTTCTTGCTTTGCAAAAAGTGGTTCAAGACAGAGAGACTGTAGTCTTCGGCTTCCTTGTGCTTCTTTTGTGCGACAAGAATTTCGAAGTGCAAAAGGTTTACAGAACGCGTGAGGTCCGAATGCAGGTATCCCTGCTGGTGCGGGTGCTCTTCAAGGATGTTCAGGAGCCGGAGCGCTTCGTCGTATTCTTTGGTTTTGTAGGCTATGCGGATAAGGCCAAGGATGTTTTGAATTTGGTCATCGATGGAATCGAACGAAAAGCGCAGTTGTCTTGCCGATTTGGAAAGACTTGCTGGCTGGGGAATGGCGGAAGTGACTTCTTCGCGGAACAAAAGCTTTTCGAACGGGCTTGCGACGCTGTTCGAATAATCCGAAGTCTTTGAGAAGTGCTTGGACGAAATATCGGGGTAGATGAGAGTTCCTTTGTTGTAAAGGAACATCGCCTCGATGCCGTTTACCGTCTTGAACTGTGTTGCGTTGCCGAAATCGAGCAGGTTATGCGGTTGTTCGTAGAGGTAGAGCGATGCGGACTTGATTTCTTGGAATATCTTGCTCTGTTCCTTGTTAATCGAGGATTCGACTTCTTCCCTGAAAGAAGCCGTACTTTCGGTAAAGTTCTTTTGTGCAAGGAACGCTTCGTTCTGAATGTTCCGAACGCTCAAGAACGAAAGGATTGCTGTTGGTAAAACAATCCCCCCGGCGAAAAAGGATAGAAAGAGAAGATTGCTTCGAGATATCCGCATTGAAAGCCCACTTCCTTAAAATGGAATATGTGCCGACAACCCGGGAAAATCCAGTATAAGAACACTTCCGGCCATGAGGATTGCTAAAATCGAAATGGCGATACCGATAATTATCAATAAGTTCTTAGTCACTGGGCCAGATTTGCTTTATGGGTCACGGAAACTTTGTGTCCAACTTCTATGCGGCGGCTATTCGAATAGACTTCGCGGACAAGGACTGTGGATTCGTTGTCGGTGGCTCTTGCGATGACGCCACGGCCAAGGAGTCTGGGGGCAAGGCCTGGATCGGTATTGTCTTCTTCCCAGAGGGCGACTGCATCACCGGTGTTGAAATCCTGCTTGAATCCTTTATCTACAAGAATATAGGCATATGCGCCGATGACGAGCATTGGATCCATCGTGTAGCGGATCATTGCCATCTCTTCGACTCTGGCTTCGGGAACGGCGGTATAGCCGGAGACGTTCAGAATGTCGAGAGGTTGTTTGAGGCGAGCTTTGGCATGATCCAGCTTGATTTCCTTGAAACTTTGTACGATCATCGCTCTTGAAAGCGTGTCGCCAACGCTTGTAATTTTGGCATAGCCCGAAAGCCTGACCAATGCGAAGTAATCGAAGCTCTTGCCCTTGTGGGTTGGTACTTCGATAGGACGTGCGTCCAAAATTTCGACTAGGTCACCTTTTTGTATATCCGGGTTTGTCTTGCGTCCGACGCCTACAACCACTTCGGATTCTGGAATATGGATAATTGGCACTTTCTTTTCGCCGGACTGGATGGAGAAGAATCTCTTGTCCTTCTTGATGGAGTCAAGCGTATAGATTTCCGGAGCGAGAATTTGGTAGTAGCCGTTGAAAATCTTGGGTTCGGGACGCTTCTGGTAGAAGTAGGAATCGGCAACCCTTTTCTTCTTCTGTTTCTTGTCCTTGTCGCGGAGATTCCCGAGCATGCTTTCGAAATCGCCGTCACGTGCATCCCTTTCGTCGCAGCCGACGGCCTTGATGCCCTTGGGTAGGTTGGAATCGGCGACTGCCGCTTCGCAGGGCCTTGTACCGGCTAGACGGTAACCTTCGTCGATGCCTTCACCGAGGTAAATGGAATCGCCCGGATAAATCCAGTGCGGGTCCTCGATATGCCTGTTATTTTCCCAAAGGTCCGGCCAAGCGAACGGATCGTGCAAGAACTCATCACTTAAGTCCCAAAGTGTATCGCCTCTTTTGACTACATAGGCAGATGCAATCAAAGCAGAAAGACCGAGACAGATCGACGCACATTTTAAAAATCGCATACTTTTCCCTACGCCTAATAATTAGCTGTTTTTTTAGTTACCAATCATTAATTTAATCTTTTCTTTGCTTAAAAGATGGTGTTTGTTGCACAAAATGCGGAATTTCGGACTTTTTCGCGTATGTTGGGCGTTCTTTGGGGCGTTGAATATTTCTGGAACGGTGCGCTAATGCTGGATTTTGACCTAAAAGACCCGCTCTGTCTGGGACGAACAGGAACAGAATTTCGAACTTGCCGCTGCCTGGTTCGAGGTAGAGCGGGATGCTCTTGCGCAATATGTAGCCCTCGTTTCGGAAGGCCTTGATTTCACGGGATGCGGTTTCCAGGTTCCCGGTCTGGAGAAGGATTCTTTCGGGCCTTGAGGCGGCGAGCGTCTTTTCGGTATCCGAGGTGAGGATGTCGTTTGCGTTTAAATTGATGTAGAATGTCCAGCGGCCTTCGGCATTGTCGCTCTTGGAGAAAAATTTCGAAATGAAGTTCGCGTCCAGGTGGCTGCGGTGGAAGCGCATGTTCGATGTCGCAATGTTCCGGATGTTTATCTTGGACGATTGCATGGCCGATTCGCGGCAGTCGAGTGTTTCGACTTGCTTGAAGCAAGGAGCGAGCGTTGCGGAAACGTAAGAGGAACCGGAGCAGAATTCAAAGAACCGGTCTTCGCGATTCGGGTGGATGGCATCCTTGATGCGGGCCGGGAGCGCAAGCCAGGCATCCTTGATGCGGGGTGTCCAGTCCAGAACGTGCATGCAAAAGCCGGTGCCAGCAATAGGCATAAAGTCGTTGCCGAGTGAACACTTAGATTCAACCTTCATGCCTTGAGCTTCGGCGGGGTCGAAGAGGCGGTCGGGCAGACATTGAATTTGGTGGCAACTGATGACTTCGGGGCAACTGCGTTCGATGAAATCGACAAACGTCTTGTAACCGTGCGCGGAGAGTTTCCCTCTCACGTTGATTTGAACAAGGAGCGCGAAGCGTCCGTCGCCTGAGGCGCGGAACCAAATTTGGCGGAGGGCTTTCTTGAAAATGTGCAGGTGATCTTTATGGAGTTGCTCCATGACCCGATTCACAAGATCAATCGGCTTTACGTCGCGTGCTGGGGCGTCGATGGTCAAGAATTCCTGTTTTCCGCGGTATTCCTTGACTATTCGCCAGTCGGAGTGTTCCGGAACGGCATCGGCGGTAAACCAAGCTTGCATTTTTCCGGGTATGCGGTCGTTCTCCATCCATGCGGAGACCTGCGCTTTGATGTCGTCAAACGAAAGAATGCGGCGGACAACGGGTTTGCTTGTCTTAGCGGTCTCATTATCGAGTTCATCGTCTTTGCGGACATCGGATTTCTTGGATGCGTGGAACTTGCCTCCAATGAGGGGCTTGCCTATTCTGTTGCCCATTCTATTTTTTTCAGTACGGCGTGGAAAACGGTTATTCTGTTTGTACATTTTCAAATTGGTGTTAATAAGTTTATACTATAAATCTCGGATAAATCCAGGAACATTCACGGGCGAGCGTTTTGGGGAATTCACGGAACGAACCATTAATCTGGTACATGTTCAGGCTGCCTTCCACCGGTGAAAGCGACATGACACTGTCGGCTCGCGCTTCGAGATACGGGTATTCGTCGATGTTGCACGAAGAGACCACAGCGCAACCTGTGAGGGCGATAATTGTATCGACCATCTGCATGAGAATCTGGTGCGGGGATCCGCTCAGTCTTGCCGATTTCGGGTTGTGAAGGACGGCCGAAATCGGGTCGATGACGACGACTTTGTAATCGTGGTTTTCCAGTTTTTTGGCGCCTTGGATTCTCTTTGCGATAAGTTGTGCGATTTCCAGCGGCGAAAGCGCTGTTCCGCGGAGGTTCAAGAAACCGAATTTCGGCGTGCTGGCGTTCAGTTTACGCTTGACGCCCAGTAAAAACAGTCGGTTCAAGAATACGGACTTGGTGAGTTCCATATTAATGAACAAAACGTCGTTCGAATTGGTCGTATTGCCGAACCAGTCTTCGCCATGGCAAATGGATAGCGCCATGTCCATGAGGGCAAGCGACTTTCCGCTTTTCGGCGGTGCCGTGAACAAGAAAAATTCGCCTGCGCGGAGGATATTCTCTATAATGCAGGGGTCTTTCTTAGGGGCTTCTTCGCTATCGCTAGCCAGTTCAATCAATGGTTTTCCGTCTAGTGAGTATTCCGCCCATTCGCGCCATTCCATGAAGTTGCTGGCGCCTTGTTCCAAGGCAATGAGGTATTGCTGCTTGCCGTTGCGAAGCACGCCCGGCATGCGAACCATCTGGCTCGGATTGCGGTTGCCGTCATCGACCTTGAATCCTTGCGCTTCGAGAGTCTGGAACAGAAAATCGACGCGTTCGTTGTATTCGTCGAGGTCGTTCGCTTCAATTTTAATCCAGGCCTGCACGGAGTTTGCACCGGTGTTGACGAGGGCCGCGCAGGGGAGGTTCAGCGCCTTGTAGTAGGCGAGCTGCTTTGCAAGCGACATTTTCGGGTTATCGACGACAACGTAACGATAGTGCCAGCTTTCGTCAGTGGCGCCTGCTCCGCTCTTAACAGCGTTGATGGTCAAAAGCGCACCGTCAGGGCTGTCGAGTTGCTTCATGATTTTCTTGAGCGCATCGTCTTGCCCGATAATGTTTGATACAAGTTCAAGAGAACTTGTCGGCGTGTTCGAAATTTTGAATTCGACTGTTTCATCGGGCTTGAATGTGGCTGCAAGCAGTTTTGCCAAGTCTTTGCGCCAGTCTGCAGCCGGCCACGGAATTGAAAGCGCTTCGGGGTCAATCTTGAAGTTGTGTAAAAGCTCTAGAGACTGCGTGTCGAGTCCAAGTGCTATCATCTGCTCCATCATGTTTGCCGGTATTGGCGAAATGATGGTGGGGCCCATGGTCGTAACGCCCGGTGCTACGCCGGATGAGGCTTGTGCTGCTGGCTGGGCTTGCGGCACCTGCGATGCGGCACTCTTTTTTTCTTCTTCGCGTTCTGTACGGCGCTTTTCTTCAGAGAAGGCGTTACGCAAAATTTTTTCGACGTCATCTGCCGAGAGCCCGTCATCCCTAGCTTTGCCGCCTAGCTGGAATGTGGCGTCCATGAAAGTCCAACCTTCGTCCAAAGCAGCGACGCCTGCCTTGTACAACTCCCTTCTCAGTTCATTCAGGTCGGTGAACTTTTTCTTGCTAAAGTCGTTGAGAATTTTTTTAGGGCTTTCCATAGACACCTCTAGATTATGGATTATTTTAATGGGTCGCTGTTCGGGTCAAGCTTGCCTGTGCGCACGTATTCCTGAATGTCTCGGGAAATGCGCATCGAGCAGAACTTCGGGCCGCACATCGAGCAGAAGTGCGAGGACTTTGCGTTGTTGCCCGGGAGCGTTTCGTCGTGGAATTCTACGGCGCGTTCCGGATCCAGCGAAAGCGCGAACTGGTCGTTCCAGCGGAAGCTGAAACGGGCACGCGAAAGAGCGTCGTCGCGGAAGTGGGCGGCAAAGTGGCCCTTGGCAAGGTCTGCGGCATGGGCGGCCAGCTTGTATGTCACCACGCCTTCGCGCACGTCGTTCTTGTCCGGGAGGCCCAAGTGTTCCTTTGGCGTCACGTAGCAGAGCATAGCGGTACCGAACCAGCCAATCATTGCCGCACCGATAGCGGACGTGATATGGTCGTAACCCGGTGCAATATCAGTCGTGAGAGGGCCAAGTGTGTAGAACGGCGCGTTGTGGCACATTTCAATCTGGCGGTCCATGTTTTCGCGAATCTTGTGCATCGGCACGTGACCCGGACCTTCGATAATAACTTGTACGCCCTTCTTCCATGCAATTTCGGTGAGTTCGCCGAGGGTATCCAGTTCAGAGAACTGAGCCATGTCGTTTGCATCCGCAATGGAACCCGGACGGAGTCCATCGCCCAAAGAAACGCAAACGTCGTACTTCGCGAGAATGTCGCAGATTTCGTCGAAGTGCGTGTAAAGGAAGTTTTCCTGGTTGTGCACCATGCACCAGCGGGCGATGATGGAACCGCCACGGCTCACGATGCCCGTCGTGCGTTCCAAAGCGAACGGCACGTATTTGAGCAAAAGCCCGGCATGAATCGTAAAGTAATCGACGCCCTGTTCGGCCTGTTCGATAAGCGTATCGCGGAACACTTCCCACGTGAGGTCATCGGCGATGCCGTTCACCTTTTCGAGAGCCTGATACATCGGAACCGTTCCTATAGGCACCGGGCTGTTGCGCAAAATCCATTCGCGCGTCTCGTGGATGTCCTTGCCGGTCGAAAGGTCCATCACCGTATCTGCACCCCAGCGCACGGACCAGACCATCTTTTCCACTTCCTGTTCAATGGAAGAGGCAACAGAAGAGTTACCGATGTTGGAATTGATTTTTGTGAGGAAGTTGCGGCCGATAATCATCGGTTCGCATTCCGGGTGGTTCACGTTGGCGGGGATGATGGCACGGCCTTCGGCCAATTCCTTGCGTACGAATTCCGGCGTGATGGCATCACCGTTGCTGCCAAAAATTTCGTCCATTTTCTGGTTTTCGCGGATGGCAACGTATTCCATTTCGCGGGTGATGATGCCTTCGCGGGCGTACTGCATCTGCGTCTTGTGTCCGCCGTCCTTTTCTTGACGTTCGCGAATCCACGGTTCACGGATGCGTTCAAGTCCTTTCTTTACATCAATCGTTTTGTCGGGGTCGCCATAAGCGCCACTCGTATCATAAACAGGGAGCACTGGGCATTTGGGGTCGTCGAGCGTGATTTCGCGCATGGCGACTTTCAAATCCGGAAAAAGTTTACCGGGTACATAAATCTTGCGAGACTGCGGAAACGGCTTGAAAAAGCCATTGGATTCAGACATAAACGTTCCTTTTGTTCAATTACGAACCAAGTTCAAGGGGTATAATCTCAGCCGACGATGGGTACGGCACCCCGCCAATAATATAGATAATTGGGTTAGAGGAGGGACTAGAGTGGAGAGACTATCGTCGATTATTTCAGAAATATGGGAGGGCGGTGTTGGTCTAGTATGTTTAAATAAAAACGACATTATTTATATTTATGAAGGATACGATTATGAAAAATTTGGTTACAACATGCATTTGCGCCCTTTCGCTGCTTGCCTGTGGATCGGGTGAAAAATCGGAAGAAATTCGGAATGAAAATTCTGGAACCCAGACAGTGCAAACTCCTACAAAGGATTCGATGACGGAATCTCAGGTGTTTGCCTACATCTTGGGTGAAGAATACGCTAAATCTCTGTATCTCAACACTCCTCCGCGCATTGGCGAAATGTTGGATCTTGATGCGATGGTGCAGGGAATCGTCGATAACGAAAAGACTTTTTCGGATTCGAACTGGGTGCTACAGGTTCCTTTTGAAGAACAGAATTCTCTCGATGCCCATTATGATCAGGTTGCGAAGGACCGCGCGGCGTTGGGGGAGAATGCCCGACCGATCGTCCTTGCGGGGCCGATTACGGGGCAGAAAGTTGTCATTACGGATACGACGTCCAGAATTGTCAAGTATTCTTATGCGCAAGGCGTGTCAATCGACATTCTCTTTAACGGGATGAGGGAAACTTTCAGTGAAAATTTCGAGGGCCGGTTTTTTATTCAGGGTGTGCGCGAATCCATATACGAAGTGATTGATCCGTCGTTCAAGAAGACCGTGTCGGACGAGAGACTTCAATCGGTAAATATGGAGTACAAGAAGCGCTTGGAAAAAATCCGCGAGGAACGCCGCCAGTAAGGTGTATAAATCAAAAATGGATTTGGTTGGCGAAAGTCTTGTATTTAACATTTCCTGGTCACTATTTACTTCCTACTTCCTACTTCCTACTTTTGACGCCTTCGGCGTCCGTGGCTGCGGTTCGCATATACGAAAACAAGTTTTCGTGCATGACTCACCTTGCGCACTTTTCTATATTTTCCCTTGTTAAAATCAAAGGATTGAAATATGGAAATCCCCGAATCTTCGAATTTTATTCAGGACATTATCGTTAACGATCTCCAGACGGGCAAGCGCGACCATGTGCTTACGCGTTTCCCGCCCGAACCGAACGGCTACATTCACATCGGACATGCCAAGTCCATCTGCCTGAACTTCGGCACCGCCAAGAAGTTCAGTGGTTTTACGAACCTCCGCTTTGACGACACGAACCCCACCAAGGAAGATGTGGAATACGTGGATTCCATCCGCGAAGACGTGAAGTGGCTCGGCTTTGAATGGAAAGAAGAATTTTTCGCAAGTGACTACTACGACCAGATTTACGCCTTTGCCGAAAAGATGATTGAAATGGGCAAGGCCTACGTTGAAGATTTGACTCGCGACGAAATGCAGGAATACCGTGGCAATGATGCTGGCAAGCCCAGCCGCCCGAGCCCGTACCGCGACCGCAGCGTCGAAGAGAACATGAAGCTCTTCCACGAAATGCGCGACGGCAAGTACGCCGATGGCGAAAAGTGCCTCCGTGCCAAGGTCGATCTTTCTAGCCCGAACATGAACATGCGCGATCCGGTCATCTACCGCATCAAGCATTGCTCGCATCACCGCACGGGCGACAAGTGGTGCATCTACCCGATGTACGACTTTGCTCACCCGCTCAGCGACTGGATTGAAGGCATCACGCACTCCATCTGCACGCTGGAGTTCGAAGCCCACCGTCCGCTTTACGACTGGTTCCTCATTGAACTTGGTTTGCAGAACCGCCCGCAGCAGATTGAATTTGCCCGCTTGAACCTCACTTATACGATGATGAGCAAGCGCAAGCTCCTCGAACTTGTGCAGACGAAGGCTGTGCTTGGCTGGAACGACCCGCGTATGCCGACCGTTTGCGGTTTCCGCCGCCGTGGCTTTACGCCCAGCTCCATCCGCGAGTTCTGCAGCCGTATCGGTGTTTCCAAGGCCGACTCCATGGTCGATGTGAACCTCCTTTACTTCTGCATCCGCGAAGAATTGAACCAGACCGCTAACCGCGTGATGGCCGTGATTGACCCGGTCAAACTCGTAATCGACAACTGGGAAGCGGGCAAGGTCGAAATGATTGAAGTCGAGAACAACCCGAATGACGAAAGCGCCGGCAAGCGCATGGTGCCGTTCAGCGGTGAACTCTACATCGAAGCCGACGACTTCATGGAAGAACCGCCGAAGAAGTACTTCCGCCTGAAGCCGGAAGGCGAAGTCCGCCTCAAGGGCGCTTACTTTGTCACTTGCAAGAGCGTCGAAAAGGATGCGGACGGCAAGGTCAAGGTAATCCACTGCGTCTATGACCCGCTGAGCAAGGGTGGCGAATCTCCAGATGGCCGCAAGGTCAAGGGCACCATCCACTGGGTCTCTGCAGCACACGCTGTGGATGCCGAAGTGCGCCTCATCGATAACTTGTTCACGCTGGAAGATCCGTCTCAGGTCCCGGAAGGCGAAGACTGGCACGATTACTTAAACCCGAACTCCATGGTCATTAAGCAAGCGAAGGTGGAGCCCGCTCTCGCCGACGCGAAGCTCGAAGACCGCTTCCAGTTCATGCGCCAAGGTTACTTCTGCCTCGATAGCGAAGACTCTAAGCCGGGCCACCTCGTGTTCAACCGCACTGTTGGCTTGAAGGATTCCTTCAACCCGACAAAGTAAAATTCACTTGGTTCTAATCCGAATTTGGATTAAGCAATTTGAGTTACTAGTTACTAGAAAATTTCATATTGAATATCCTAGTAACTATAAACTCGTAACTAAACCTGCCTTTGTGCAGGCTTTTTTTTGTATTTTGTTTTATAGACTAAATTAAGAAGGGTTGAGCTTATGAAGAATAAACTCCTGATATTGCTTTGCTTGTTTGCCACGATTTCTTTTGCCCAAAATAAAAATCCTTTGCAAGAGGCTATGGAGACTTTGAATGCTTCCAAAACGCTTTACTCCATGAAAATGCTTGACAAGCCAATTCCTGTACCAGATCGAAGTCGGTTGATAAACATTCAGGTCTATCGCGAAAAAAAAGACGATGGCTATGACGTGAAAGCGATTAAGGCTACGGGCGAAGCAAAAAAATTGTTCGATAAGGCAGAAAGCTTTTTTGGTTCGCATCAGTATGCTAAGGCTCGCGATGCTTATACGCTCGCTTTGCAACAAGACCCTAAGCTGTATAGCGCGATGACCTATATTGCGCAGACTTATGGTATTGAGAAAAATTGGGACAAAGCGGAACTGTGGTACAAAAAGGCCATTGATGCCAATTACATAGATTTCCTCGCTCATTGGATGCTTGCCGATGTCTATAAAGTTAAGGGTCAAAAGGAAAAAGCTCTTGAAGAAATCTCTATTGCGAAGGTTTTGAATCGCAATAACCCACGATTGGAAGCTCTGCGCAAGGAAATTTACGGATTAAATGGATTGAATATTAAGAACTGGACTTTTAATCCGCAGGTCCGTATATCTCGTGATTCTGTGACGGGAAATGTGAATATGGTGGCTGATTCTATTTGGGCTATTTATGCATCTGTTCAGGCGGCGTGGTTGTATGAACTGAAGTATAAGGAAAGGGCGAAAAAGTCGGTAATGCCGGAGACCATGTTTCGTGAATGCCTGATGGGACTATTGCCGTTTATGGAAAACAAATCTTTAAAGGATTCCGTGGAAGTACTCAAGAGGCTTGACAAGGTTCTAACTGCGAATAAACTTGAAGAATTTGTTTTTTACGAAATCATTCTTCCTGACAATCCTGCGCTTATTTTTTATTTAGACAAGAAACAGATCGAAAGTTTGAAAGATTATGTAATCTGGGCGAACAAGAAATAAAACGTTTGTATTGGCGTAGGTCAGTATGCTGAGCTTGCCGACCTGCCTAGGTCAAAAAAAATAGGGACGCCCATGTAGGCGTCCTTTTTTAGGGTGAGGAGTTTCGTTTATCGGCTGATCATTTTCCTGTTCAGCGTGGCAATCCAATGCTTGTTGCGGGTCGCTCGCGGAATATGGAACGACTGCATGCCTGCGTTGATTTGCTTTTCGAAGAGAACGTTGCCATTGAAGTCCATGAGCCTGAACATGCCGCCTCTCTCGCTCTGGACGGTAATTCTGTTTTCGTTGAGAGTGTAGAAGTTCAGTCTTGTTATTTCCAGATGGTCTCTGATTGCGTCTTTCCCAGGATTTGAGCTGCTTGAAGATCTTGAAAACCTGGAATGGCTTGACGAACTCGTATTGCTGCTGGATGAACTCGGATTTGTCGGAGTAGTCGGGTTATCATCGTCATCCTTGTCGTAGTAACCCCAGTCGTCTATGATGAGGGCTTCGGTGACTACGGGGGAGGCGGGCTCGCTGAAACTCATCTGCTGGTCTATCCATGCAAACCTTTGCTTGACATACTTACGTAGGTGTTCGATTTCGGCATCCCACGTGGGTTCGTTGTAGTAGTTCATCTTCATGCCCATGCAACCCATGCTCCAGCCGCCCATGCCGCCGCCACCCCAGCCGCCCCACATGCCGCCGTTGTTGCCACCGTTGTTTCCGCCATTGTTGCCGGATTCCATCGGGTCAGCGTCGCAGGTGCCGCTAGACTGGCCCAGGTTTGGCCAACGTTCGAAATTGCGATTGGCCGCGTTCTTGAGGACGGTCTTGAGAGAGTCTATGAAGTGGTCTATGTTCTTGGTATGCCACACGCCACTACGGAGCTCCGCCCAACGAGCCTTGTATTTTTGCTGGAAGGTGTTGTTGCTCCAGATATTCTGGATCCACTTTGCGACAAACCATTCGTTCATGCCGAAAGCGAAGCCTCCGTCATTTGCACTCTGCGGAATACGCCAACCGTCTGCCTTTTCACCCCCGACACGCTGGTAGGCCCCGAATGCCAAGTTGAAGTCCCACGGTGCACCGAGCTGGAGTTTGCCTCCCTTGCTGTCCTTGTCCTTGAACATGTAGAAACTGCAAATGTAAGCGTCGGTGTTGTTGGTAACGTCTTCGTGGATGATGTAGTCCGTTGCAGCTTCAATATCCAGAATGTCGAGGCAGCCATTGGTGGTGATGTCGCCTTGGTCGCACTTCTGTTCGATGGAGTTAAAGAAGTTCTGGATATACTGCTGTTGCTGCTTGTTGGTGTTTTCCTTTTTCGGAGAACGCATCACGACAGGGGAGCCATCCTTGCTCTTGAAACCTTCCTTGTCTAGCCCCTGCGTAGAGTTGTTGTCCACCTTGTCGACGCTCAGCACGTAGCCGCCGGTTACGTCGTCGCCGCTGATATCTTCGTCCTTGAGTTTCGCAATATGCACACGGGATTTGGCACGCTTGATTTTTTCAAGCAACAGGTACACGCCCTTGTATTGCCCGTTCAGGTAGAGCTCGAAGAACTTGAATCGGGAACTGTAGCGGCCCGTGCGCTGGTAGAGCCAGTAGGCGAGCGCATTGCGGATGAGCGTCTTGTCAACATACGGTCCGTGGAACACCCAGTCGGCGTTCTTGGGCATGCCTAAAACCTTGAGGCTTGTGTCGTGGCAGGCCGTGTCGGCGACGTTCGTGCAGGGGCGCGCCTTGAGTTCGATGCCGTAACCCTTTTTGGGGAAGTCTGCGGAAGTCTGCCCGCGAATCTTGATGCCGATGTTGTATTTTTCGCCCTTGGAACTGTCGGCAACGCTGTTCGTGCCTTTGTCCAGGATGCTCATGGTGGCGGGAATCTTGTCGGCGCCCTTCTGGAGCGCTTGCCTATTTTGCGTGTTTATGATGATAAGCGGCAGGTCGTAAGACTGCGCAAACACCGGAATCGCCATGATTAGGACGATGCCATAGAAGAAAAATTTTGATTTGCAGAACATATTATACTCCTTGACCAAACTCCATATAATAATCTATATAATTTGGGAGGTGGAGTATGCATTTATCACAGATTATACACTATAAGTGTTGATACTCTAACATCCGCCGATTTCTTCAAGAAATTTCACAAAAAAAAGGACATCCCGCGGGGGAGGTCCTTCTGGTCTACTTGAATCTAAGTTCGACTATTTGTTCATCATCTTGCCGTTGAGTGTGGCAATCCAGTGCTTGTTCCGTGCATTTCTTGGAACTTGCAATGTTGTCGTTCCGGTCTTGATTTGCGTCTTGTACAGAACTGCTCCGTTCAGGTCAACAATGGCGAATGTCCCGCCGATATCTGTTTGAACTTCAATGCGGTTGCTGTTCACGACAAAGTAATTCGTCGGAGAATGTCTGCTGAAATTATTGGCATCAATGCGGACTTTACTTGTATCGCCCATTTCCGCTCGCCAATCGGGTTCATGGATGATGGGCTCGAATACTACAGGATTTTCCGGTTCCGTAAAACCGAGTTGCTCGTCCATCCAGGCCATTCTTTCTTTTGTTTTTTTGCGGAGGTGTTCGAATTCGCCGTCCCATGTGTCTGCGTTGTAACCACCCATAAAAACACTGTTACCTAGCATTTTGGTTTCTTGGCAGTATTTTATGGGTTCTAGGTCTTTATCATCACTGGAACCGCTTCCTTTTCCTAAGTTCGGCCAACGTTTGAAGTTTCGGTCTGCCGCATTTTTTAGGTACGTTTTCATGGAGTCCAAATAGGCGTCCATGGTCTTGGTGTGCCAAACGCCGCTGCGGAGTTCCGCCCATCTTTTTTTCATTTCTGTTTGGAAAACGCTATCCTTCCACATTTCAAGAAGCCATTTTATCGGTCGGATGCCGCCTAAACCATTGTTTTTATAAACGCGATTTATTTCCCAGCCTTCAACAAAACAGTTTTCTAACGTTGGTAAGAATGTCGAATCATTGTTATTAATTTCATAGTTTTCTGGGTGGGTATTGTTACATAGAGTTATTTCGAAACCCCACGGCGGACCTAAATTTATTTTGCCTGCGGTCTTTTTGCCTTGCTTGTCCGTTTCGTCTTTGGGTTTGTACATGAAAAAGTTGTACGCAAAATAGGGGTCTGCGTTGGTAGTGAGTTCTAGATGCAAGATATAATCTGCTGCGGAAACTATATCCACGTATTTTTCATATCCACTCCCGCCTTTACCGCCTTTATATAATGAATCGAGTTGGCCTAAATAATTTTGTATGTATTCTTTCTGCTCGTTTGTGATTTTTTTCTTTCTAGGGTAAATCAAAACGACGTTATGGCCATCGGATGTTTTGAAGTCTCTTATGGTATTATCTATTGGTTCCCCAGCTCCGGTTCGGCTCCATTTTTTGTCAAATTCCCAAATGTAGCCGCCGGTAAGGTTCTGTCCTTCGATGTCTGTCTCTTTGAGCTCGCCTACGTCAATGCGGTATTTGCCCCGTTTGATTCTTTCGGTAAGTTCATAAACGCCACGATAGCGTCCGTTGATGTATAAATCGAAATGTTGAGTGCGAGGGCTGTAATGGCCTGTTTGCCGAAAGAGCCAGTGTCCAAACGGGTTTCTTACCATGCTTTTATCGACATAAGGTCCGTGCAAAATCCAATCGTCAGAAGGAGGGAGGCCGAGCAGGCTTACGTTCATGTCCTTGCCCGTTGAATCGTAGAATTCGACCGTATAGCTAGGCTTGGGGTATGTTGCCGAAGAATTCCCTCGGACCTTAATGCCTATGTCGTATTGTATGGCTTTGGAACTATCAGCGACGTTGTTTGTCTTCCCGTCCAAGATTTTTATTGTGGCGGGTATTTTTTGAGTGACATTGTAGTCAAGACACCTTTTTTTAGTGTCTATGAACATAATGGGCAAATCGTAGGTCTGCGCAAAAGCACCCGCTAGCAGACTGCATGCCATGATACAAATCAACTTCTTAAACATTTAAACGACCTTTATATTAGCGGTTCATCATCTTGCCGTTGAGCGTTGCGATCCAATGCTTGTTCCGTGCATTTCTTGGAACTTGCAATGTTGTCGTTCCGGTCTTGATTTGCGTCTTGTACAGAACTGCTCCGTTCAGGTCAACAAGTGCAAATGTGCCTCCGACGCTCGTGTGGATTTCAAGGCGTTTGCCGATGACAACGAAGTAGTTCGTTGGAGAGAGTCTGCTTAAATGACTGGCGTCAATGTGGGCTTTACTTGTATCGCCCATTTCCGCTCGCCAGTCGGGTTCATGAATTATAGGCTCGAATACTACAGGGTTTGCCGGTTCCGTAAAACCGAGTTGTTCGTCCATCCATGCTATTCTTTCTTTCACTTTTTTGCGGACATGTTCGAATTCGCCGTCCCAAGTATCGGCGTTGAATCCGCCCATAGCCATGCCCGCCCATTGAGTCCTGATTGTGTTGCAGTATTTCATGGGGAATGGGTCCTCATCATAGGCTCCGCTTACTTTTCCTAAGTTCGGCCATCGTTTGAAGTTTCTTTCAGCGGCACTCGTCAGGGACGTTTTCATGGAGTCCAAATAGGTGTCCATGGTCTTGGTGTGCCAAACACCGCTGCGAAGTTCAGCCCATCGTTTTTTCATTTCGATCTGGAAAATGCTATCCTTCCACATTTCAAGAAGCCATTTTATCGGTTGAACACCGCCTAAACCAGTGTTTTTATAAACGCGATTTATTTCCCATCCTTCAACATAACAGTTTGTGATCGTTGCGAAAAAAGCCGAATCATCGCTGTTAATTTCGTAATTTTCTGGGCGGTAGTCGTTGCATAGAATTATTTCGAAATCCCATGGTGGACCTAAATTTATTTTGCCTACGGTCTTGTTGCCTTGCTCGTCCGTTTCGTCCTTGGGTTTGTACATGAAAAAGTTGTTCGCTAAATAAGGATCCATATTGTTGGTGAGTTCTAGATGCAAAAGATAATCTGCTGCGGAAACTATATCCACGTATTTTTCGTATCCACTTCCGCTTTTATCGCCTTTATATAATGAATCGAGTTCGCTTAAATAATTTTGTATGTATTCTTTCTGCTCGTTTGTGATTTTTTTCTTTCTAGGGTAAAGCAAAACGACGTTATGGCCATCGGATGTCTTGAAATCTCTTGTGGTATAGTCAATCACTTCCCCTGCTCCACGCCTATTGAATTTTCTATCGAATTCCCAAATGTAGCCTCCGGTAAGGTTCTCGCCTTCGGCGTCCGTTTCTTTGAGTTCGCTTACGTTGACACGGTATTTGTCGCGCTTGATTCTTTCGGTTAGCTCATAAACTCCGCGATAGACTCCGTTGATGTACAAATCGAAAAATTTGGTTCGCGGGCTGTAACGGCCTGTTTGCCGAAAGAGCCAGTGACCAAACGAATTCCTTATCATGCTTTTATCGACATAGGGCCCATGCAAAACCCAGTCGTCGGAGGGCGGGAGGCCGAGTAGGCTTACATTTGTGTCTTTGCCTGTCGCATCATGGAATTCGATGGTATAGTTTGGCTTGGGGTATTCGGCCGAGGTTCGACCACGGACTTTGATGCCTATGTTGTATTGCGTGCCTTTGGAACTATCGGCGACGTTGTTTGTTTTCCCGTCCAAGACTTTTATGGTGGCGGGTATTTTTTGAATGACATCGTAGTTAAGACACCTATGGTCGGTGTCAATAAACATAATGGGCAAATCGTAGGTCTGCGCAAAAGCGCACGCTAACAGACTGAGCACTATGATATAGGTTAACTTTTTAAACATTTAAACTTTCTCTTTATTTGCTATCGGTTCATCATCTTGCCGTTGAGCGTTGCGATCCAATGCTTGTTCCGTGCATTTCTTGGAACTTGCAATGTTGTCGTTCCGGTCTTGATGTGGGTCCTGTAAAGAACGGCTCCGTTCAAATCGACAATGGCGAAAGTCCCGCCGATATCTGTTTGAACTTCAATGCGGTTGCCGTTTACGACAAAGTAGTTCGTCGGAGAAAGTCTGCTGATGTTATCGGAATGGATGTGGGCTTTACTTGTATCGCCCATTTCCGCTTGCCAGTCGGGTTCATGGATGATGGGCTCGAATACTACAGTTTTTTCCGGTTCCTTAAACCCGAGTAGTTCGTCTATCAATTTCATTCTTTCTTTTGTTTTGTTGCGGACGTGTTCGAATTCGCCTTCCCAGGTGTCTGCGTTGTATCCGCCCATAATCATTCTCGCTTTTTGAGGCCTGTTTGTGTCGCAGTATTTCATAGGCTCCAGATCTTCGTCATTGGTTCCGCTTGCTTTCCCTAAATTTGGCCATCGCTTGAAATTCCTTTCGGCGGCGCTCGTCAGGTACGTTTTCATGGAGTCCAGATAGGCATCTATGGTTTTGGTGTGCCAAACGCCACTGCGAAGTTCCGCCCAACGTTTTGACACCTCGATTTGGAAAACGCTATCCCTCCACATTTCAATTAGCCATCCTGCTAGTGTGTACGAACCTAAACCCGTTGAAACATTGATGTTGTTGTTGTTATTTTCTATTATCCAGCTACTAGTGTTTTGGAAGCCTATGGTGGAATTCGTATCCTTTTTATCATTATTGCCACTATCTGGCTTAAAACTGTTCTTGAAAGCTAGTTCGAAATCCCACGGTGGGCCTAGTGTTGTTTTGCCTACGGTCTTGTTGCCATGCTCGTCCGTTCTATCCTTGGGCTTGTACATGAAAAAATTATAGACATAGGCATCTGCATGGTTTGTGAGTTCTTGATGCAATATATAGTCCACTGTCGATGCTACATCCACGTAGTTTTCGTATCCGTTCCCGTTTTTGCCGTCCTTGACTAAAGCTTCGAGATTGTTCAAATAATTTTTTAGGTATTCTTCCTGTTCTTTCGTAATTTTCTCTTTTTTGGGGTAGCGCAAAACGACGTTTACTCCATCAGAAGTTTGAAAGTCTGCTGGATTGTATGATGGAAGCCCTGCACCGTGCCTGTCTATGATATAGTCGAATTCCCAAATGTAGCCTCCGGTGAGTTCCTCGCCTTCGATGTCGGTTTTTTTGAGCTTGCTCACGTTGACGCGGTATTTACCTCGCTTGATTCTTTCGGTAAGTTCATAAACGCCGCGATAGACCCCGTTGATGTACAGATCGAAAAATTTGGTGCGCGGGCTGTAACGGCCTGTTTGCCGGAAGAGCCAGTGGGCAAAGGAGTTCCTTATCATGCTTTTATCGAGATAAGGCCCGTGCAAAACCCAGTCGTCAGAAGGCGGGAGGCCGAGCAGGCTCACGTTTATGTCTTTGCCCGTTGAATCGTGGAATTCGATGGTGTAGTTTGGTTTGGGGAAAGCTGCTGAATTAAATCCACGAACTTTGATGCCTATGTCGTATTGGATGCCTTTAGAACTGTCTGCGACGTTGTTTGTTTTCCCGTCCAAGACTTTTATGGTGGCGGGTATTTTTTCAAAGGTGTAAAAGTCAAGGCATTTTTGTTTGGAGTCTATGAATAAAATGGGCAAATCGTATGTTTGCGCAAAAGCAGCGGTTGCCATGAGCAACGCTGCTATGCAAAGTAATTTTTCTAGATGTAACATCTTCTTCTCACCCCTGTTTTTTATCTCTTAGCGATTCATCATCTTCCCGTTGAGGGTTGCTATCCAGTGCTTGTTCCTTGCCTTGGTCGGGATCTTCAAGGTCGTGAGCCCGGTCTTGATTTGGGTCTTGTACAGAACTGCTCCGTTCAGGTCAACAAGTGCGAAGGTGCCTCCGATGCTCGTGTGGATTTCGAGATGGTCACCGTTCATGGCAAAGAAATTCGTCGGGGATAGCCTGCTGAGATTATTGGCATCGATGCGTACTTCACTTGTATCGCCCATTTCTGCTCGCCAATCGGGTTCATGGATTATTGGCTCGAATGCTACGGGATTTGTGGGTTCCGTAAAGCCGAATTGTTTGTCCATCCAGGCTATTCTTTCTTTTGTTGTTTTACGGACGTGTTCGAATTCGCCTTCCCAGGTGTCTGCGTTGTATCCGCCTATAGCCAATCCCATGAAATTACTGGATCTGATGATTGTATCGCAATATTTCATGGGTTCCGGATCAGGATCGTTCTGTCCGCTTGCTTTCCCTAGAGTTGGCCAGCGTTTGAAGTTTCTGTCGGCGGCGCTCTTGAGGTGTGTCTTCATGGAATCCAGGTAGGCGTCTATGGTCTTGGTGTGCCAAACCCCGCTACGGAGCTCCGCCCATCGCTTTGACACTTCAATCTGGAAAAAGCTGTCCTTCCACATTTCAAAAACCCAATTTGCCTGATGCCAACCTAAAAAAGAAGTAAAACTTGTGTAGAGTTTTTCGATTATCCAGATATTGTCGTATTGGTATTGGGAACTTATGGTGGAATCGGTTCCATTTTTATCATCGTTGCTACTTTCTGGTGTAAGCCTATTTTTGAAGGCTAGGTAAAAATCCCACGGTGGGCCAAGTGTTATTTTGCCAACGGTCTTGTTGCCTTGGTCGTCCGTTTTATCCTTGGGTTTGTACATGAAAAAGTTGTTCGCTAAATAAGGATCCATATTGTTGGTGAGTTCTAGATGCAAAAGGTAATCTGCTGCGGATGCTACATCCACGTAGTTTTCGTATCCGCTCCCGTTTTTGCCGTCCTTGAATAGTGCTTCGAGTTCGTTCAAATAATTTTGTATATATTCTTCCTGCTCTTTCGCCATTTTATCTTTTTTGGGATAGCGCAAGATGACTTTTACTCCATCAGAGGTCACGAATTCTGATTCTGTTTTGCTGAGTTTCGAATAACTGTCATAATTTCGGTCGATTGCCAAAATGTAGCCACCGGTAAGGTTGTCGCCTTCGATGTCTGTTTTCTTAAGCTTGCTCACGTTGACCCGGTATTTGCCGCGCTTGATTCTTTCGATAAGCACATAGACGCCTCGATAGACTCCATTGATGTACAAATCGAAGTGTTTGGTGCGTGGGCTGTAGTGGCCTGTTTGCCGAAAGAGCCAGTGACCAAACGAGTTCCTTACCATGCTTTTATCGACATAAGGTCCGTGCAAGACCCAGTCGTCGGAAGGCGGGAGGCCTAAAAGGCTCACGTTTATGTCTTTGTCCGTCGAGTCGTGGAATTCGATGGTATAGTTTAGCTTGGGAAAGCCCGATGAACCTCTTCCGCGGACTTTGATGCCTATTTCGTATGGGGTTGCTTTGGAACTATCGGCTACGTTGTTTGTTTTCCCGTCCAGGACTCTTATTGTAGCAGGTATTTTTTCGATAATCTTGTCGTCGAGGCATTGATGATATTTGGTGTCTACAAATATAATGGGCAAATCGTATGTTTGCGCAAAAATAGCGGTTGCCATGAGCAACGCTGCTGTGCAAAGTAATTTTTTTAGATGTAACATCTTTTCTGCACCCCCATTTTTTATCTCTTAGCGATTCATCATCTTGCCGTTGAGGGTTGCTATCCAGTGCTTGTTCCTTGCCTTGGACGGAATCTTCAGCGTCGTGAGCCCGGCCTTGATGCGGGTCTTGTATAAGACGGCACCGTTCAAATCAACAATGGCAAAAGTCCCGCCGATATCGGTATGGATTTCAAGGTGCTTGCCGTTTATAGCAAAGTAGTTTGTCGGGGATAGCCTGCTGAAATTATTGGCTTCAATGCTGACTTTACTTGTATCGCCCATTTCTGCTCGCCAGTCGGGTTCGTGGATGATGGGCTCGAATACTACAGGACTTGCAGGTTCCGTAAAACCGAATTGCTTGTCCATCCAGGCTATTCTTTCTTTTGTTGTTTTACGGACGTATTCGAATTCTCCGTCCCATGTATCGGCTTTGGATTCAATCATAATAGCCGGATTCATAACCGGTAGTTGGGTTGCACCGCAGGCTTTCATGGGTTCCGGGTCTTCATCATTTTGACCGCTTGCTTTCCCTAAATTTGGCCAACGTTTGAAGTTCCGGTCTGCCGCATTTTTCAGGTACGTTTTCAAGGAGTCCAAGTAGGCGTCCATGACCTTGGTGTGCCAAACTCCGCTACGGAGCTCCGCCCACCGCTTTGACACTTCAATCTGGAAAATGCTGTCCTTCCATATTTTAAGAGGCCATTCTGCTAGTCTCAAGCCGATACCACCATCTGGATTATTGAAGGCTTTGTAGGTCTGTTCTATTGTCCAGTTGCTATCCGCTTCATTTCTATCATTGTTGAAGGCGATGTAGAAATTTCCCGGTGGGCCTAGTGTTATTTTTCCTGCGGTCTTGTGGCCTTGTTCGTCCGTTTTATCCTTGGATTTGTGCATGAAAAGATTACTGTAATAGCCTTTTGTATTTTGGGCGAGTTCTTGAAGCAACATGAAATCCACCGTCGATGCTACATCTACGTAGTTTTCGTATTCATTTCCGTTTTTGCCGTCCTTGAATAAAGCTTCAAGATCGTTCAAATAATTTTTTAGGTATTCCTTTTGCTCATTCGCTAATTTTTTCGTTATAGGGTAGTGCAGGGTGACGTTTGCTCCACCAGATGTCGAAAATTCGAATTCTGTTTCGTCGGATGTTTCCTTGTCTCTTTTTGCTAGGTCAAATGTCCAAATGTAGCCTCCGGTAAGGTTCTCGCCTTCGGTGTCCGTTTCTTTGAGCTTGTTCACGTCAACGCGGTATTTGCCTCGCTTGATTCTTTCGGCAAGCACATAAACACCGCGATAGGCTCCGTTGATGTACAAGTCAAAATGTTTCGTGCGAGGGCTGTAACGGCCAGTTTGTCGGAAGAGCCAATGGCCAAAGGAGTTCCTTACCATGCTCTTATCGACATAAGGCCCGAGCAAAATCCAATCGTCGGAAGGAGGGAGGCCGAGCAGGCTCACGTTTATGTCTTTTCCCGTTGAATCGTGGAATTCGATGGAATAGTTATGCTTGGGGAATGTTCTCGAAAGGCTCCCGCGAACTTTTATGCCAATGTCGTATTGTTTGGCTTTGGAGCTGTCGGCGACGTTGTTTGTTTTCCCGTCCAGGACTTTTATTGTGGCGGGTATTTTGTTTCTGACATTGGTGCTAAGGCATCTACCTTTAGTGTCAATAAATACAATGGGCAAATCATATATTTGCGCAAAAGCGCCCGCCGAGAGGCAGAGCGCTATGGTACAAACCAGCGTTTTAAACATTCTGGCAACCTTTGCTTATACTAGCGGTTCATCATCTTGCCGTTGAGCGTTGCAATCCAGTGCTTGTTCCTTGCCTTGGCGGGAATCTCCACCGTTGTTACTCCGGTCTTGATTTGTGTCTTGTACAGAACGGCTCCGTTCAAGTCGATAAGGGCAAAAGTTCCACCGATATCTGTTTGAACTTCGAGCATGTTGCCGTTCACCTCAAAGTAGTTTGTCGGTGACAGCCTGCCCAATTCATTCATTCTAGTGGTACCCGGGTCATTTTCCTTTGCTTTTTTCTTTGCTTTTTCCTTGGCTTTTTCTTCTTCTTCTTTCTGCCAGTCAGGAAGGTGAATTATCGGTTCTGTTACGATGGCTTGGGCCGGTTCGGTAAATCCGAGCTGCTGGTCCATCCAGGCCATTCTTTCTTTCATCTTCTTGCGGAGATGTTCGAATTCTCCGTCCCAGGTCGTTGCGTTGTAGCCGCCCATGGGCATACCGCCACCCATGCCCCACATTCCGCCACCGCCGCCACCGCCTTGGTTGCAGAATTTCATTGGCTCTGGGTCGTTGTCGCCCTGACCGCTAGATTTACCCAAGTTCGGCCAGCGTTTGAAGTTTCTGTCGGCCGCGCTCTTCAAGTACGTTTTCATGGAATCCAGATACTTGTCCATTGTCTTGGTGTGCCACACGCCACTGCGGAGTTCCGCCCAACGTTTTTTGAGTTCGCTTTGGTAATGGCTGTCTTTCCACATGCCAAGGAGCCAGTTCGGAGTCTTCAAGGAACTGCCCATGCCGAACATGCCTCCTTGACCGCTCTTCATGCTGCTCTCAATTTGCCAGCCGCTTGTACCGGAGCTGCCAAAGCCGTTTCCGCCGCCGCCGAAGCCGCCACCGAAGCCGCCGCCGAAGCCGCCACCGAAGCCGCCGCCCATGCCGCCGCCCATGCCGCCGCCCATGCCGCCCATGCCGCCCATGCCGCCGCCTTGGTTCCAACCACCCTGGCCACCTTGGCCGCCGCCGTTTTCGGGCTGGGAGCCGTTGCTCATGGCGAGGTTGAAGTCCCAAGCGGGGCCAAGCGTTACTTTGCCTTCGGTCTTGACTCCGTTCGAGTCTATCTTGTCTTTGGGTTTGTGCAAGAAGAAACTGCACCAGTAGGAGTCCGCATTGTTGGTCACTTCTTCGTGCAACACGTAGTCCAGCGCAGAAGTCATATCGACGTACTTTTCATACCCCTGGCCGTTCTTGCCGTTCTTGAACAGGCCTTCAAGGTCGTTCAAGTACTTTTTCAGGTAGGCTTCCTGCTCTCTCTTGATGTTTTCTTTCTTGGGATAGTGCAAAATGACGTTCAAACCGTCAGAGGTGCTGAATCCTTCCTTGTCGATGGGGCCACTGCCTGCGCCACCTGTGTTGGTTCCCGTCTTGTCGAAAGCCCAAATATAACCACCAGTCACTTCGTCGCCGCTAATATCGGTTTCTTTGAGCTTGCTAACATTTACGCGGTATTTGTCACGTTTGATTTTTTCGAGAAGCACATAGACACCGCGATAGACCCCGTTGATGTACAGGTCGAAATGCTTGCTGCGCGGGCTGTAATGGCCGGCTTGCCTAAAGAGCCAGTGGGCAAGTGCGTTACGCATCAAGCTCTTGTCAACATACGGACCGTGGAAAACCCAGTCGTCGGAAGGAGGCAGCCCGAACAGGCTTACATCCGTGCCTTCACCCTTTTCGTCACGGACTTCCACGCCGTAACCTGGCTTGGGGAACAAAGCCGAGGATTGTCCACGGACTTTGATACCAATATCGTAACGGGTTCCCTTGGCGCTATCAGCCACGTTATTCATCTTTCCGTCCAATACTTTCATGGTAGCCGGAATTTTTTCTGTGACTTTGCTGTCTAGGCATTTGCCTTTAGTGTCAACGAAAACAATAGGCAAATCATATGTCTGTGCATATGCCGAACCTATGATGCAACCCGCTAAGGTAGCTGCCTTAACCAACCTATTCATAAATGAATCCTCCAACAATCACGTTAAATCTATATGTATATGTGGAGAATGTTTTGTTAATTTTGCTTTATATGTTGTAAAGTGTTGTTATTTGTTCTACACTTTTTTTATTTTCGGGAAGAAAAGTTCCGCGAAACCAAATGATTGTTATATGCATCCAAAAAGATGTATTATAAGGCAAAAAATGATGATTTTTTGTAGATTGAAAAAGACTTCTGGATAGAAGGAGGTTTTATGAAACGTTTAATTCCATTGCTCATTGCGGTAATCGCGTTCCCTCTGATGGCAAATGCCCAATCCCGCTACACGCCAGCGGAACTGGACACACTTGTGGCGACGATTGCGCTTTACCCGGATCCGCTTTTGGTGCATGTTTTGAATGCGACGATGCATGGTGATGACATTCCGAGCGCATCCGCTTTTGCCAAGGCCCATCGGAACTTGAAGGGGGATGACCTTGCGAAATCCATTGAAGATGCGGAATTGGGTTATGACGAATCGGTCATAGCGTTGATTGCGTTCCCCGATGTCTTGGGAAAACTTGCGAAGTACGCAACGTGGTCGAATCAGCTTGGTGAAGCTGTCGAAATGCAGAAGGCTGACGTGATGGATGCCGTGCAGCGCATGCGCAAGGCGGCTCACAAGAACGGCTATTTGCAGAGCGATGACAAGGTATCCGTTACGGTTGGCGAAAACGTTGTGATTCAGCCGGTTCGCGAGGAATATATTTATGTTCCCGAATATGACCCGCATGTTGTTTATTACGTGACTTCTACGGGCAATATTCGCCTCCGCTATGCGAATGGTGCCTGGATTGGGGCGGGACTTGTTTACTGGGGATGGGATCCGTTTGATTACGACTGGGTGCACCGCCGCCCGCTATACCGCTATCCGAGACGTTACGCACCGCCTCCGCGTCACCATGCAAGGCCGAAACAACGCCCTGTCGGACGATTTGACAATCCGCCTCCTCCTCCTCCTTCGCATTCGAAATCTGCGTGGGATAGGCGTCCTGCAACGCCACCTCCGGCACCGCCGCGTTCAAATGCGACATGGAACAGGCATTCGGCTTCGCCTGTGCCATCTCCGGTTCCATCGAACACTTTGAGGAAATCGGCACCGTCAGCACCGCCACCGCCGCCTAATTACAAGCGTCCGGTGCCGCCGCCACCGCCGCCTTCAAGTTCTAACGATGGTGAAAGCCGTGAATCCCGTAGGGTGGAACGCCATCATGGTTCGCATAATCCGCCACCGCCACCGCCGTCACGCCGTGGTGACCACGGAAGACGGTGACAATCGCCTTTTTGCGTCATTCTCCATGATAGGGGAGAGACAACAAAGCCCGCCACAATGTGGTGGGCTTGACTTTTGCGTTTCTGTCTTCCTCCGTTAGGAGGGATCCGTATTGTTCATATCGGCGTTTGTATGACTGCTATTTTGCAAGGAGTTGCTCTTCGGTATAACCGAAATATGCTTTGGCATCTTCTATAGAAATCTTACTTTGTTTTCTGATTACAAAGGAAATACCCAAAAAAGGAGATGTCCGCTTTCGCGGGCATGACAGTCGCTTTTTGTCATGCCGGCCACTGAGCACTTTGACTACTTGCAGCTATGCTGCTTAGTAGTCATGGTTCGCGTATGGGGAGGGCGTCTCCTTTTCACTTCACTGGATTCTTCGAGTTCGCGCTCTCAGGATGACCCTGGAATGGTTCGGCAAGCTCACCAACCTTAGTGCGAGGCAGGCTTAGCGAATTGCTTTGCAAATCGGGCAGTTTTCGTCTTTGTGCCCGCGGGCTTTGCAGTAGGTGCGTCCAAAGTAAATAATTTGCAAATGACGCTTTTCCCATTCGCTTTCGGGAAAAGCTTTTTTGAGGTCTTTTTCGGTCTTTTCGACGCTGCTGCCATCGCTTAGGCCCCAACGTTCGGCGAGGCGGTGAATGTGCGTATCGACGGGGAATGCCGGGAGCTTGAAGATGTGGCTCATGATGACGCTTGCTGTCTTGTGGCCTACGCCGGGCAGGCTTTCGAGTTCTTCGAATGTGTGCGGAACTTCACCCTTGAATTTTTCGATGAGCGCTTGAGAAAGCTTAAATATGTTCACGCTCTTGGTGTTGAAGAATCCGCAGGGCTTGATGATTTCGGCAATGCAGTTAACGCCGAGCTTGACCATTTTTTGGGGGGTGTCGGCTTTTTTGAAAAGGACGGCGGTCACTTGGTTTACGCGGATGTCGGTGCATTGAGCGCTTAAAACGACCGCGACGAGCATCGTGAAGGCGTTCGTGTAGTTTAAGGGAATAGGCGGATTTGGGAACAATTCGTCCAGTTTTTCGCCGATGAATTTGATTTTGTCGCTTTTCTTCATGCGGGAACTCTCTTAAATGGAGATCCCCGTTCGGAGACGGGGATGACAAGTGTGATATGTGATTCTATCCGATTCTCGTCTAGATATCGCGCGTAAAGTCTTGCTGCATGTTGAAACTCGGCATTTCGTCGTGCGGGTGGCCCACCTGAACGGCTGGGACTCCTGCGTACGTCGTATGTGCCGGAACGTCGCAAAGCACGACTGCTCCCGCTCCAATCTTGGCTCCGTCGCCAATGTGGATGTTGCCGAGCAGCTGCGCATGGGCACCGAGCATCACGCCGTTTCCGATTTTCGGATGGCGGTCGCCGACTTCGTTACCTGTTCCGCCCAAGGTCACGCCGTGCAAAAAGCTCACGTTGTTACCGACGGTAGCGGTTTCGCCGATGACGATGTTTGTGGCGTGGTCAATCAAGAGGCCGTAGCCGATTTTTGCTGCCGGGTGGATGTCCATGCCGAACTTGCGACTGATGATGTTCTGGAGCATCTTGGCCGGGAAATGCCTTTTTTCTTCCCACAGGGCATGGGCTACGCGGTAGGCTTGCAATCCCTGGTAGCCTTTGAACAGCAATAGCGGCTCCAGATAGCTGGTGCATGCGGGGTCACGCAAGACGGTGGCTCGTAAATCCTTTGTCGCGCAAATGAGCAGGTCGGGGTATTTTTCGTATATGCCGCTGAACATTTTTTCCAATTCCAGGCGGTCGATGACTTCGCCGGCGAGTTGACAGGCTAGGGTCACGCAGAGCATATCCGCAAAGTTCTTGCGGTTGAGGATTTGCTCTTCGAGCATCAACTTGGAAAGCGGCTCACTCTTGACGAGTTCTTCTGCTTCTTTGCGGAGGATCTGTTCCATTTCTTCTGGTGTCATCGTGCGCCCAAATATAGTAAAGATAGAAGATGGGCGGGGGACGGGCTATAGTTCCAGTAACGCCTTGGCGGGAATCCAGAACCAATCGGGGCGGAATTCCAGTTCGTAGCACGCTTCGTAGATGGCTTTTGCCAAAATATAGGGCTTGCATTCCTTTTCGATGGTTTCGGTGGCGAATCCGGAGACCTTGGAGTAGCCGGTGACAAATGCCAGTTGCGCTTCGCTCGGGTCGGTTTTCGCGACGGCACCTGCGTAGGCGAAACTGCGTAGCATCCCTGCGATATCGACGGCGGGGGAGCGGATGGTGCGCCTGTAGTCGAGGCTGCGCGTGGGTTCGCCTTCGAAGTCTATCATCTCGAAATGTTTTGTGCCGTTTGCGCTTTGCGTGATGAGTACTTGCCCGAGATGGAAGTCGCCGTGGATGCGCTGTTTTTTGATAGTCTTGTCGCTGAACGTTTCGCGGAGCAGGTCGCTGTAGCGGATTCGCAGTTCTGGGAGCTTTTCTCGGAGTTTCGGGGCGTATTCGGTGTCCGTCGAATGGTGGAGCAACTGTTCCAGTTTGTCGAAGGGCGGCTCGACGTTACTGTACTTGGGGCCGCTTAGCCGCTTGAGGCTTTCGTGCATCTGTGCGGTGGACATGCCGAGTTGGAACGCGTCGGTACTGTCCATGTTCTTGCAGAATTCGCTCCAGGCGTCCGTGGCGTCTGCAAAATGCTCCTCGAGGATTCCCCAGGTATAGATTTCGCCTCTTTTGGTTCTGTAATTGCAGACGGCGTAAAGTTTAGGGACGCGGCTGCTGTTTGCTTTGTTCATGGCTTCCAGAATTTCGGCTTCGGGGTGTAAGCCCGGTTCTAGTCTGCGGTAAAGCTTGAAGAAAAACTTGCCGGGAGTACAAAATGCGGAATTACTTTGCTCTTTTGAAATGGGCTTGATGCTTGTGAGCGGCGTCTTGGGGAGTGGGGAGATTACCCGAAACAAGAAAAATCCCGAGTCGCCGGAGAAAACGGATTGCTGTGCCCCGTCGAGGAATGCGTCTTCTAGAATCTTTCCGACGGCGCTTTCGTTGTCGATGTATGAGTAAATATCGCTTTCGCCATCGTCGAAAGAAACCTTGAACAGCCTGATTCGCGTGCCGCCGGCCTCTGTGGAATCAAGCGCATCTATACGCAAGATGGTTCTGTTTTTCCCCATGAACCAACGTTGTTTGGCAAAGTATTTTATAAGGTTCATAGTTCGAATATATATTTTCTGATTAGAAAATATTTTTTTAATAACAATTTTATTCCGGCAAAAAATGTATAATTGGGGCATAGGAGATGGAAGGGTGGATTCTCCTTGGAAAAAAACAGAAAGTGTCTTCGATTATGGTCGATGTTTGGTCGATACGGATTAGGAGAGGGCACTTTCTTTTTTTATTCCCTTTTTCCTTTTATTTGCCCGGATTGACGAGTGGGGCGAAGTAGCCCTGGGAACGCAGTGTTGCGAGAACCTTGAGCTGTTGTGAAACGGGTTCGTTTGGTAGCCCTTCAATTACGAATGTCGGTATTTGTTTGATGGGCTTGAATGCTTCCGGAACATCGCTGTAGTCGCAAAGTTGCCATGCGGCGAGCAGTTTTTCGATGAAATCCGTCCACGGAAAGTTGTCGCACGGATGTATTGTAAATCTTGCGGGCTTTAGGTTGTCTCTTGCGTCGAGCAGAATACTCCCGTCTTTATAGCAGGCGATAACTGCGGCCATACGGGCCGCATTTTTTGTCGCTTCTTGTGCGGGAATATTCAGGATGAGCTGCATGCGCGGATTTATGCCGAGGCGAGTTCACGTTGGATGAGGTTGTACTCGTACTCGGAAATGGACGTGATTTTTAAAATCAGTTCACGAGTGAGTCCAGCCTTGATGAGCGCCTTGGCGTAATCAATTTTGTTCGTTGTTGCCATTTTGAAGCCTTGTTAATTCCAAACCAGTAAGAAAAAAATAAATATTTTGGAGCGATATTGAAGGCCCGAAATGAAAATTTTTCTTCAAATTTGCGAAAAATGTGCACTGTAACACGTTGATATGCAACGAGTTAGCGCTTTTGACGGGGCGAAATGAATGCGTCGTGTCGTGTGACTGGCTTCACGGATTCGGTGGTGTGCCGATGTCTGTTTACATCAATTCTGGCGGAACGATTCCGTCAAGGACGGGGAACGACTTGCGGTAGTCCTTCTCGGCTTGCAAATCGAGTTCGGCGGTGATGACTTCTTCGCTTTGGGTGGAGCCTTGGGCGATGACGTCGCCGTTTGGAGAAATAACGAGTGAAGTCCCTGCAAAGGGATGTCTTGTGTCGGGATGGGTGCTTACGGCGTTGACGGCGGCGATAAAGACCTGGTTTTCGATGGCTCGGGCCTTGAGGAGCGTTTCCCAGTGGGTGCGTCTTTTGGCGGGCCATGCGGCCTGGACGGTGATGAGGTTTGCACCTTGCTTGGTGGCTTCGCGGAACAGTTCCGGGAATCGCAGGTCGTAGCAGATGAACGAAGCGATTTTCCAATCCTTGATGTTGAATAAATTAATTTTTTCACCTGCTTTGAAGGTTTCCTTTTCGGGGAAGAACAAGTTCATCTTGTCGTACGCGCAGGACTCCTTGGGGGCGCTCGGTGTATAGACGCTTACGTGGTTTAAAAATTTATCGCCTGCTTTTTTGATGCCTGCGCCCATGACGGTACAGTTTGTTGCTGTGGCGACCTCGGAAAGCATATTCGCGGTTTCGCCGGAATCGCGTGAACTGAAGTCTTCGGCTGCGGCGTCGAGACTTACCGGAATGTAGCCCGTCGCAAACATTTCCGGCAAGAGGATGAGGTTCCCTTCGCTTGGGTTTGCATCGAGAATCAATCCCTTTGCTCTGGCAAGATTTTCGGCCTTGCTCCCTTTGGAACTATCTGTCTGGATTAAATAAACTCTAAGCATGCGTATAATATAACCGATGTTTGAGGCTTGCCGAAATCTTTCGTGCTCAAATTATCTATTTTGGGGATATGAATTTTCGCGTTATTTTTTGCTTTGTCCTGTTTCTTGTCGTAGGAGTCCTTGCTGCTTCCCCGACGATGGTTATTGGTGTCGTTCTTGAAGCGGAATCGGATTTGCCCGTCAAGGATGTCAGTGTCGCCTACAAGTCCGGTAAGCGGATCGGGGAAACGGATTCCCGCGGTCGCTTTGAGCTTTCTGTTGATTCGAAGAATGCAACGCTTGTGTTCAAGAAGGAGGGCTTTGACAGTGTCTTTGTGGATTTGCAGGATTTTGCCGATTTGATGGACATGGTAATCACCCTCAGCACGAACGTCACGAATCTTGGGGCGAGTACGATTATTGGTGACGGCGAGTTCGTCAAGTGGGAGGTCGAACGTACTGTTCAACTAGACAAGCTTGAAGACGCTGCGGGCATGCGCTTTGATATTACAGATCACTTGAGTCAGATGCCTGGTATTTCGGGACAGAAGGATTTTAGCAGTGCCTTGTATTATGACGGTTCGCGCGCAAGCGACGTCGCATATCATTTGGGACGTCTCCGTATTCCGAACATGCGCCATTTGGATCTCGGTTTCCCTGGAAACTTGTCTGTCATTAACCCGCATACGTTGAGCGGGATAGAAGTTCATGACCATTACGGACAAGGACCTTTGGGACAGGGACTTGCGACCTCTATCCAGTATATTCCCGAACAGACGAACGGCGAATGGGGCTTGAGAGGTTCCGCCACCCTCGCTCAACGAGAAGTTTTGGTTGACGCTCCGTTCTTTATCTGGGACAGTTTCCGCTTTGCGTTTCGCACACTTGACGACGGCATTCTAAAGATTTTGGGAGAAAAGTTCTTTACAGAATTACGCAAACGCGATGATAATTCTTCTGGTGACGAAAAGGTGAAGTCGTCGAATCCGTTTGATCTTTCTGCGTTTGATATCTATGCGCAGTTGAACGGATCGGATTCGCTTGGCAACACAACATGGGCTTTGCGTACGTTGTACAGTTCCGACGAATATAGGATCCGTCAAGATACGTCGAAACTTTTTAGCAGTATCAATACGATTGACATTGCCGAAGGGAGCCAAAGCTACTTGGTTATCGGTGGTGAATACGCCTCGAAATTTGGAGCCAGTTACCATGCGGGACTTGTCCGTGAAAGCTTGAGTGATACGATCCGCGATACGACTGGATTCCGCACGGGCAAGTTTACGGATGAATACGCGAGGACATTTATTGATGGTTACAGCCAAACGCACACGACTTTGAGTGCCGGTGCTGATAAAAATTTCAATGCAGATATTTTTGGTGCCGACTTGCGCGGTGCAATTCTCTATGAACATCACTTGGTTGAACGCAGTTATCCAGTACCCGGTGGTGAAGAAAGCAGTGATTACCAGACCGGCGTTTTGTCTGGAGCTGCAACGCTTGATTGGAAAAATGACTATTCGGAACATATGTTCACCGTGGGCGCCGTTGCAGATGCTGCAGGTCACAAGGCTTTGCCGACGGTCTCTTTCGATATGGAACGCAATTTGTCCAAAAAGGATTCTGCGTACTGGAGACTCTTTACGAATGCGGCTTATCGTGCGGACTGGAAACATTACTTTGACGATGGCGACTTGACGGGGCGTTTGGAATCTGGTACATCTCTCAAGTTGGGCGTTGGCTACCGTTCCAAGTACTTGGTGGCCCAGGTGGCCGGCTTTGGGCGTTTCTACTTTGATCCGTTGCTCCCGCTGCCGAAGGTTTTTGCAAATTACAATGACATAACGCCTGTCGATTATGCTTGGGTCTCCGGCGCTTCGGGCTCGCTCGAATGGAAGACGTCGCATCACTTTTCGATGGCGATGAATGCCAGTTCCGTATATGGCGAGTATGAACTGAAAGGCGGCAGATCTTTGCCGTGGGAAGCGAATTCCCGTTTGGACATTGTTTCTCACTTTAGATATTATCCGCGCAAGGATTCCATCGTGTCGGTTATCTTGACGCACCATGCCGCATGGCACAGGCCGCTTTACTATTACACCATCAAGCCTACTGCTGACGGAAAGAGTGGAACGCGAGAACTTAGGGATTACAACAGGTTTACGGATTTGTATAGAACCGATTTGCGTGTAAATCTCGATTTGACGAAGTCGAAGTTCTTCTTTAAGCATGCAAGATTCTATCTGGAATTCGATAACATCTTTGCAAAACTCGATGTCGATGCTCTCAGATTCTTGGGTTCCCGGAACTGGCGCGAACGTTCATGGGTGGCGAAGGATAAGGACAAGAATACCGCTAATGGATATGACTTGGTGCCGTTCATCGCGAAGGGGATGGGACTCAATATCGACTTTGGCGTAGAAGTGCAATTGGGAATATAATTAGACGAAAGACGAGAGACTAAAGACGAAAGGAAAATGTCATTGCGTGCCTTTGGCACTTTCAGGTCGCTACGCGTTGAGCAAACCTCATAGCCCGAAGGGGCGTAAGCCCCGTGCCCATACCCCATACCAGCTTTTTCTTATGAATCGTCTTTTCTTATCTATTCTCTTCTTTGCTGCTTTGGCTTACTCCCATAAGACGGACAGTTTGTTCGTGCCGCCGAAGCCGGAGAAGCCTTTGCGTTATTGCGAATCAGCGGAAAAGTGGATTGAATACGCTACGCACAATTCCAAGCTTGTCGAAATAACGGATATGGAAGGAATTCGCATGGACTTGCGTTATGCGACGTTTAACAACGTAACGGGTCACGACATGTATTGCGGAAACCAGCGTGCGTTTATTCATAAAGATGCTTTGCCGAAGTTGAAACGCGCTCTTGCAATTATCGCAAAAGAGTTGCCGGGGTATTCGCTTGTGATTTTTGATGCGGCGCGTCCGTTGTATGCGCAATCGGTTCTGAAGAGTTCTGTTGCAGGGACGCCTTATAGCCACTTCGTTTCTTCGGGCAAAACGGGAGGTCTCCACAATTACGGTTTAGCGCTGGATTTAGGGCTCGCCGATAGCACGGGCAATTTGCTGGACATGGGCGCCGATTTCGATTCGTTCGAACGTTGTGCGGGAATCGTGGGTGAGGCGGATGCTTTGAAATCTGGTCGCCTCACGCAAGAACAAATTAACAACCGCAATCTGCTTCGCAAAATCATGAAACGTGCGGGCTGGGTGATGTTGCCTAGCGAATGGTGGCATTTTAACGCTTTCACGCGCACTTACACTAGGGAACACTATCCGCTGTTCCCGATGTAGTTGTGCTAAGTTTTAGGTTACAGGGGTTAGGTTATAATAATCAAACTCTGATGCCTATTTTTTTCTAATACCTACAACCTATTACCTAAAGCCTCTTAATGCTTGCGCGTTTCAGACGGTCATTGAGCGCCATGCCAACGCCTGTATTCGGAATCGGATCGACGAGAATCAAGTCGTATTCAGTTTTGTCGAGGTCGTGCATGAAGGCGTAAAGTTTGGATGTGGCTTCGACCATGTCGCCTGTAGCAGACAAGTTTACTGTGGCGGGAATAGGGCCTGCTTGAGTGCCGAATGCGATGCGGACGGTATGCTCGGGTAGCGTATAGCCGACCGGAATTTCGCCGTAGTAAAGCGGGACTTGCGGGCGGTAATGCGTATCGCACTGGCCGGGGGCGAGCATCGGCTGGCCTGGCTTGGATGTGGATTCCTTGATGGCGACATCACCGAGAACTTTCGCGAACATTTCGGGCGTTATTGCGCCTGGGCGGAGGACTGTGGGCTTTTCTCCTGTAAGCGAGATGATTGAACTTTCGACTCCAACGGAACAGGGGCCGCCATCGACAATGCCTGCGATGCGGTCGGCGAGCTGTGCTGCAACGTGTTCGGCGGTTGTCGGACTCACGTGCTTAAAGAGGTTTGCGCTTGGCGCTGCGAGCGGAAGTCCCGATTCCTTGATGATTGCCTGTGCAATCGGATGGCTCGGGAAGCGTACAGCGACGGAGGGGAGGGCGCTTGTGCAAAGGTCGGGGATGCAGTCCTTCTTGGGGAGGATTATGGTCATCGGGCCAGGCCAATAAGCTTCGGCGAGCCTGTAGGCGCTATCGGGAATGTCTTTTGCGATGTCTGTGAGTTGCGCGATATCTGCGATGTGGACAATCAACGGGTCGAACGTCGGGCGTTCTTTGGCTGCGAAAATTTTTGCGAGCGCCTTGGGCTCGAACGCGTTACCGGCGAGTCCGTAAACGGTTTCTGTCGGGATGGCGACGACTTCGCCTGCTTTAAGGAGACGGGCTGCTTCGCTTACACTTGTCCATGGTGGAAATTTCATTGTAAATTCGGATTTTGGAAGTCGAAATTATGAATTTTTGTAAAAAATAGAAAATGTAAAGGAATTTAATCTCTTTGTTCTTCTCGGCTTGATTGTAAATCTCCATTTTTTATGGTATAAAAAGAAAATGCCCGCATACGCGGGCATGATAAGGTTGTTGTGCTTTCGCTATTTTGCTTAGGCTTCGCTGACAGCGGCTGCTGCCGGAACTTCTTCCTTCTTTTCGTCTTTGCGGCCGAAGGCAAATACTTGGTCGCAAGCCGTGTTGAAGCGCTTCCAGATCTTTTCGGAATGTTCACGAGGAACGGCACCGACTTCTTTCCATAAGCGGCGGAAGTGCTTGACCTTGTTCATCGAGGCAACAACAGTCTGATCGTTCAAGTCGGTGAGCAGGTCTTCGGCCTGTTCGCAGAGGAGAATCTTCTTCTGGAGGTTGTTCTGGCGTGCCTGTTCCTGAATGTCCAGCTGGTCGCGACGGCGAGTGAAGAAGTCATCGCAAGCGTCACGGAAAGCGTTCTGGAGTTCGGCATCGTCATCACCGCAAGAACCGAGCGTTACCCATTCCTTTTGGAGGTCGCGGACGGCATCGGCGAGCTGGTTGGAGCCTGCGCTTTCGGCAAACTGACGAACCTTTTCGATGGTGTCTTGCTTCTTCTTCTTGATATCTGCGATTTTCGCCTGGAGTTCCGGATCGGATTCAGCCATCTTGGCGACAATCTTGTTGACGATGGCGTTGTAGCGGTCGTTGATGTTTTCAACGGCGTCCTTCGGAACCATGCCGATGGTTTTCCATTCGGCTTCGATAGCCTTGTAAGCTTCGATGATTTCGGGCGTGATGTTCTCGATATCGAATGCTTCGAGCTTTTCGCAAAGAGCCTGCTTCTGTTCTAGGTTCTTCTGCTTGGCAGCATCCATTTCTTCGAAGTGGCTGCGCTTCTTTTCGAAGAACGAATCGCATGCGGTACGGAAGCGCGTCCAAATTTCGTCGGACTTGCTCTTGGGTACCGGACCTGTAGATTTCCAGGCGTCTTGCAACTGTTTGAGTTTGGTCGATGTGGCGTTCCAATCGGTCGAATCCTTGATGGCTTCGGCTTCGATGCAGAGTGCGACCTTCTTTTCGTAGTTCGCTTCGCGGCTATCGTCTTCGCGCTTGACGTTTTCCTTGTGCTGAGCGTAGAAGGCGTTTACGGCGTCTTTGAAACGCTTGTTCAAGTCTGCAAAATTCTCTTTCGGAACCATGCCGATGTTTTTCCAGTTTTCCTGGATTTCCTGCACGGCCTTAAACTTGTCTTTCCAGAAAATTTCGGTGCTTGCAACCAAGTCTTCGACTTTTTTGCAGAGGCCTTCCTTTTCGGCTAGGTTCTTCAAGCGTTCGGCGTTCTGTTCTTCGATGAACGGAGCGCAATTTTCCTTAATCTTATCGACGAGTGCCTGGAAACGGTCCCTGTAATCTTGGAACTTGGCTGCGGAAATAGGGCCGATTTCACGCCACTTGCCGCAGAGTTCACGGAGCTTCGAAAGAACGGCCTGGCTCGGGGCTTCCTTGGAGAGGGCGTCCATTTCTTCGATGATGGTGTCGCGATCTTTTTCGTTGTGCCAGTTCTCCCACTGCTGCATTTCCTGGAAGCGGGATGTTGCAATCTTGTATTCCTGCCAGAGATCGTGATACTTGAATTTGTTTTCGCCAACGATTTCCTTCCATTCCTGGTAGGTGTCACGGAGAATCTTATGAATTTCGCGGAATTCCTGGTTCTCGTCGATGTTCTGGATGCGTTCGATGAGACCGCGGAGTTTTTTGGAATTTTCTTCGATGACTTTCTGGGATTTTTCGTTGAACGCGCTGATGAGTTCGTTCAACTTGGTGCGAAGCGCATTATAGGATTGGAGAATCGGGTCATCCCCTTCGAGGAGCGGCAACTTTTCCCATTCACGGACGATGGCGTGCAGGTGTTTGCCTGTATTTTCGTCGATTTCCGTTTCGGAAAGAGCCTGGAGGCGTTCGAGAAGACTCTTGCGGATGGCAATTTCTTCTTCGCTGGCGTTCTCGGTTTCGGCTGATGGAATGACTATTTTTTTTGCTTCTTCCGTCTTGAAATAGGCGTTGTTGAAACGCTTGGTCGAGGCAGAGTCCATGATGGACTTGTTGGCTGTCCATTCTTCGACGATGGCGTTCACGCGTTCGGCGTTTTCTTCTGTTGAGCCGGCTTCAAGCATAGATTCAAGTTCTGCAAGCGTTTCGGTCAAGTGCTGGATCTTGGCTTGCTTTTCGGCTTCGGCATTCTCGGCGGCCTTCTTTTCGGCGTTGGCTTCGTCGTAGAATTTGTTGAAGCTAGAATAAATCTCGTCAAGTTCGGCGGCACAGTCACCCATGCCAAGAGCGCTTGCTTCTTTCATCAAGTCATCGAATTGCGGCTTCGTGGCTATGGCGTCTTTCTGGGCGGCAAGGTAGTGTGCTTGCTTAATGAGGGCCTCGCGCTTGCTCTGCAAAAGTTCAGCTGCTTTTTTGCCGTTGTCTTCAGCTTCCTTCTTGATACGAACTTTGTCTGAAATTTTTTTGCGGACGGAGCTATGCTTGGAGTTCTTGATGAGATCTGTTTGCAGCGATTCGGATGTGACGCGGTCTGCGGCATCCAGTGCGATTTCTTCGCTTGTGTCGCGCGTTGCAATCTGTGCGAGGAGCGATTGCTTGCTGCACTGCTTGACAAGTTCCTTTTTGAGCGTTATGTTGTTCGTTGCCTTGAGAACATCTTCGGTATAGCGGGTATCCTTGATCGTGGCGATGAATCCACGAATCTCGTCGCTCAAATTCGATTCGCTAAAGTTTTTCAGTTTTTTGACGATTTCCTCGAAAGCTCTAGTTTCTGCCAAACGGCGAACGCCGGCATCGCTGTCTTTCGTAGAAATATCCTGAAGTGTCTTAATAATTGCAAGTTTCTTGATTGCAGCCATTCTCACTTCGACATTATCATCGGAAAGGGCGACTCGTTCGACAATGTCTTGACTACTGAGTTCATCCAATTCGGCAACCGCTTCGATGCGCTTTGCAGGGTTGGAATTTTGCCATTTCGGTTTAAATGCGTCAAAAAAGCTCATAATATCTCCAATAGGTAGGCGGGGCTTTCACTGCTCCGTATAGCATAATCTAACTAAAAAAAACTTGTAGTCAGGAAATTTTACACGAATTTAGGCCCATTTAAGGTTGTATCAATAACTATCTTTGCCCCGTGGCAAAAAGAATTCCAAAGACGACGGCTCCAGAGATGGTCAAGGAACGCTGTGATTCGGCGCTTATTTCTCGTTTTTGTGAAGTTTATATCCCTTTGGCTCCTTCGGTTTTCACTTATGGAGTGCCTGAAGGTGCAAAAATTGTCCGTGGGAGCGTCGTCTGGGTTCAGCTCGCCCGCCGCAAGCCGACTTTGGCCTTAGTGAGCCGAGTTCACGGAGAAAAACCGGATTTCGATGTCCGCTATGCATGTCCGCACGAGTCGGGTTACGTTTTTTCCGAACGTTATATGGAATCGCTGGAGTGGGTCGCTAAATATTATGTAAGTACGCCCATGCGCACTTTGAATGTGTTTTGGCCTGCCGATTTTGACAAGTACCTCGATGCGTTGTTTGTCGAAAAAAACGCTGAACCTCGGGGCGAGGCTTTGCCGGATGGACCCGAAATGGCGGTTGGTTCGGACTTGCCCCCCTTGACAGACGAACAGGGGACGGCGCTTGCCAGTCTTGTGGATGATTTGGACAAGGATGGTTTTCGGGCAACGCTCTTGCATGGTGTAACCGGTAGCGGAAAGACTCGCGTTTATCAGGAACTTGTACGGGAAGCATTGTCACGGAACAAGCGTGTATTGATTCTTGTGCCGGAAATCGGGCTTACTCCTCAGACGGCGGCTCGGTTTGCGGATTACCTAAAGATTCCCGTGGTCGTGCTGCATTCGGCTTTGTCGGCGCCCAAAAAACGCGAAGGTTATTTGTCTGTACTGGATGGTTCTGCCAAGGTTGTGCTCGGAACGCGCAGTGCGATTCTTTCGCCGTTCGAATTCGATGTCGTTATTCTAGATGAAGAACACGACTCCTCGTTTAAACAACAGGACCCGGCTCCGCGTTACCATACACGCGACCTGGCGTTCCACTTGGCGCAAAAGTACGGGGCGCTTGTCGTGCTTGGCAGTGCGACGCCTTGCCTTGAAACATACCGCAATGCGAAGGCCGGGAACCTCAAGCTCTTGACGCTCAAGAAACGTGCAACGGCGGCTCCGCTTCCTGAGGTGACGGTTGTCGATATGGGAAAGGTGCGCCAACAGAAAGACGTACTCATGTCGCCGGCTTTGCGCGATGCTCTTTCGGAATGTATCGCGAGTGGAAACCAGGCGGTTATTCTCATGAACCGCCGCGGGTACTCCAAGATAAGAGTTTGTTCTAAATGCGGCGAGACGCTTTATTGCAAACATTGCCACATTCCGCTGGTGTATCATAAACAGTATCATGCGTTGCTGTGTCATTATTGCGCAACGCTGTATCCTGTTGATACGCCGTGCCCGTCATGCGGTGCGGATACGTATGAGTTTGTCGGTGGAGCCATTGAAAAACTCGAAGAAGAAATTCAAGAGTGGATTGCCGATGCCAAAGTGATTCGCATGGACCGCGATACGACGCAGAACGTGGGGGCTGTCGAAAAAATCTTGACATCGTTCAGAAATCGCGAATACAATATTTTGCTTGGAACGCAGATGGTCGCGAAAGGACATGATTTTCCAGGGGTAAAGCTGGTCGGAATTGTCGGTGCCGATTCTGGGCTTGGCGTTCCTGATTTTCGCTCAACTGAAAAATTGTTTCAATTGTTGAGCCAGACGGCAGGCCGTGCGGGACGTGCAGGGGGAGGCGGTCGCGTGTTCATCCAGACGCTCAATCCGGCAGAACCTGTGATGCAGTATGCCATACGCCATGACTTTGATGGATTTGCCGACTTGGAATCTTCAAATAGGCAAATGGCGTTTTATCCGCCGTTCTGCAAGCTTGTCGAAATCAGTTGCGGTTCGCGAGATGAATCGCTTCTTCGCAATACGGTGAAACGCCTTGAAGGCATTTTGCGCAAGGAATCTGCCTTGACAGTCCTTGGACCTGTCGATGCTTTTGTCCCGAAAGTGCAGAATGTTTATTGGGCCAAACTTTACGTCAAAACTCAAAATCTTTCGGCTGTGCGTAAGGTTCTTGCTCCGATTCTCAATGCCGCAAAGCCGTGGGTCGCCGGTGTCGAAATCAAAGTTGAATTTGAATAAGGAGTACTCATCTTTTTTTTACACGGCGTTACTTTGTATGCAAGTTAAACAAGCTGACCGATTGCGTTAGCGACAATAATCCGCTCAAAAAGAGGCGCAATAGGGCTTAATACTGTCAGGTAATGATTTCATATCGATGCCGGTACCGTTGAGGACTATTTTTTTGAGTTTCGTGAGCTTGCTTAAATCTGGAAGACTGGTAACGTGTTTAAGATCCTCTAGTCTTATGATCTCAAGGTTTGTCATATCTTCAAGGAATGAAATGTCGTCCAGCTTATTTATTCGCCAAAGTTCTATCTCATGAAGATTCTTAAGTTTTGCCAATTCATGCAAGTCGTTATTTGAATTCCAAAGAAGCGCCAGTTTTTCCAGATTCATCTTCTGAAGAAACGAGAAGTCGGTAATTTTAATTCCTCTTAATGATAGTTCCTTGAGCTTAGGAAGTTGACTCAACAATTCAATATTCTTTTTCGCTTTCTTGCCTAGCCACAAACTTTTCAAGTTTACATATTTCAGAATCCATGCACAGTCAAATACGACTCCCGGTCCCATCGTATCAGCTGTAATGAGCAAATCTTCCAAATCGTCTGAAAGATATTTAATAAATTCGTAGTTTCTCAGATCAAAACATTCAATATAAAATTGTTTTAATCGCAATCGGGCCAGCACATCAAAATTAATCTTTTGTTGATCATTTCTGAAATCTATACGGTCGATACAAAGGTTTTTCAGATGAGGCATTTTCAAAAGGAACGAAATATCTACTTTATCTTCATCATAAAAACCAAAAAGCCTGAAAGTGATGTCTTGTCGTAAAGAAAGAATCTCGTCTATTTTCTGGTAAGCTTTGTCTGGCAAGGGCTTTGATATCTGAATACGTTCAATTTTCTTGTTGTCAACGATTGCACGGATTACCTGGTCATCAATGTCCTTATACCCGAGCAACTCGAAACAACCGTCAGTCCGAGTCTCGTTCGTTACATGAACCAAGTTTGTATGATTTATATAAGCTCCCATTATAGTTTTCCTTCTCTAATATAAGCCTCTAGTTAAACTTACTCATAATATATACTTTTGGCAATTTGCCGTGGGAGTTTAGGTGGGGTAAAACATTATTGCTGAAAAAAGTCCCTATAAAATGTTAATGACTGATGGCTCCGTTCACTTTGCTAATTTTCCCATCGAAATAGACGAAGTCGCCGTTCTTGTTTTTCCACACGGCGCGGAAAACGGTCGGGCGCTTGATACCGTCCGAGTATTCCTTGTAATTTTCGCATTGCGCTTCCCAGGGGGTGTATTCAATTGTTCCGTCGGGTGAAATTTGACCGCGATCATTTGTTGTAAACGAGGTCATTTCGTAAGCGTCGTTGAAGTGGAAAATGCCGGTTGCAGTTACGCCTTTGTTTGTAATCGTGGCTTCTACGGCGTGCTCGTTAATTTGCTTGAACGTGATGAAATCTTTCAAGAGTGTTTCTGGCAAAAAGAGAGCTTCAGCGAGATAGGTGATGAGACTTGCCTTGTCCATTGCAGAGCCAGTCTGGTCGAATAGCGTGATGAGTTTCGCGAGGACGCCCTTCATGCCGCCTTTGCCGTTCATGTAATAATCGTAGCCTTGGAACGGGATGCCGAACATTTTGCTGTCGATAAAAGCGAGCCTGTCCGGCGAATCGGCAAAGTCCACATGCGTATAATCGATTTTGAGTCGCGGCTTGTTTACGCCCATCCCGAAATCGACATTTTTGTATTCCATGATTAAGTGCGTGCGCCTTTCGCTGTCGATGTAGCCGCACGTTTCTAGATATTTTTGAATGAGGGGCGGGAGGCTTGCGATACTCGCAGAATCTAGCGTTCCGGTGATTGCTGCGGAACTTTTCAACCTTGCTTCAACATCGTTCTGAAACTGCGTTTTGACGGACGAATAGGGAATGTTGAACCAAATTGCCAAAAGCAAAATGATGGCGGCGATGATAATCAAGATAGCCATGAAAATTCTCTTTGCGGGTTTCATTTTTTGCATGATTTTTTTAATGCTTGAAATTAATTGGAACAACCTTTTGTCGGATTTATTTTTGAATCTTTTGTAAGGCTTTTGATTTTTTTTACTAAACGTTGTGCGTTGGGATGATATTCATCAATGTCAGGAAGGTCTAATTTTATCGTTGTTGCGTTTTTGTTATTAGCAAGCTCAATAGATGCGTGTGGATGAAGGCACGCATCTGCAAAAGGGCTATAATCGGTCTCTTGTTGATAATAAGTGATTTCTTCAATGATGTCTTGAGTCAAGTCTGGAGGCAAATCATTGCGATAACATGAATCAATTTCCGATTTGCCGTCGCCAATATAATTGCTTTCTATTGTCTTTAGTATGATGGAATCTTTATATACGGAGATATTCACGGTAAGCCATTCAATGCCTGCACTAAGTGATGCGAATACGTTGATGTCACTGTTTTTATCGGCTTCTGGGTGGTCTGTATAAAATTCATTTATGGATTGTTCTTCTCGTTCCGTTTGAAAAACGAATCCAAAAGCACGATTGTATAGAAATTCAAAACCTGAAAGGATTACAAAAAATGCAATAAACGAGAGGGCGAGATAACATGTTCTTTGCTTTTTTGTTTTTTTGCATGTGGTAAAGTAAAATGTAGATAAAGGAATAAATGCTGTGATCAGCCCGCAAAAGTAGCATGCGTAAATGTAGGATGGTCGCGCTTCGAATGCATTTTCAGTGACAAAAACTATTCCGACAGAAAGACCTGCCGCAATAGAAATGGCTAGCAGAATAGAAATGATTCTTCCGGCAATAAAAAATACTTTGTGGAACTTGGTGGAAATGTTGGAAAATACACCAAATAAAAATGGAATTATTGCAAAAATGATAATAAGTACAAGTTTTGCAATAGTCATGAATAGTGCGTATGTCGGTTCCATAATTTTTCCGTTTAGAATAAATCCAACGTGCTATCCAGATAAATTTCTTCGCGAACTTTAAGCTGGTGCTCGGGTTTGGTCATGTAATAAAGTAGAAATTCCAAAATGAGGGCACTGCCGAGGCTGCGGCCTTCAATTTTGAAATGTCGGAACCCTGCGGGTGCGTACACGTTCCGGATGTCGTCAATTCCGATGAAGCCTGGATTCTTCATGGCATCGGAGAAACGGTAGCCCCTTTGGGATGTGGGCGAGACGCATTCGTGGTCTTCGCAGTTTTCGCCGAGGCTTTTCTGGCTTACGTTCTCATAGCATTTTTTGCGGTCGGGGCATCCGAACCAGCAGCATTCATTGCACAGAAATTCGACCTTTTGCTTTTGCGCATCTGTGAGAGCATTCAATTTGTCGAATTGCTTGTTCAGGCGGAAGTCCGGCACCACATAGCGGAATTCTTCGCGGTTCAGCTCTGCTTTGAACTGCTCGAAGTTTGTGATGACTTTTGTTGTCGAGGAGACAAAGTAATAATTGGGGTACTTGATTTTGATGTAATTCAGCAATAAGTCGGAATGAATGATGATGCCATTTTGAACCGCGCACGTTTCTTTTGCATCGGGATTCTCGCTTTTGCCTTGGCCTGCGCGGCCTCCATCGGACGTTGCTCCGTCCATAAATGCATTGCCAATTTCAAACATTTCGCACAACTTGTTGCACTTTCTATCGGCGAGGTGTTCTTCGCGAATTAATGAATTGCTGAAAGTGAGCCGTGCAGAAATTCCGTATTCCTTCATGAGTTTCGCGACTTTTTGTGGCTCTGCATCTCCGAAACCGACGCGTCCGCCTCCCCAAATGCAGTCGATTGGCGCGCCGTAAATAGAACCGATTTCGCACCAATCGTAAAAATATTCCCGGTGCTCGCGGAATAGCGGCAGAAACGCCTTGTACAAGTCGTAAAATTCAAAAAGTCCGGGGAGGTGGTAGTAGATGTTCATGTAATCGCTCGTTTTACAGAAAGTATAGTATAATTATCCCTTTGGAATCGTTTGAAAATAAAGCTGTGGTGGCTGGTCCCGTAAAGTAGTGTAGAACTTTGATGTTTAAAGAATGTAATTTGGCTTTTTTTTTGTTTTTGTATGATATTATGTATGCTTGTAATTGGTTTGTAATATTTTGCGCTGAAATATATAATATTAATTTGTGTAAATGAAGTGTAGATTAAGTTATTATCAAAAATTGGAGTATTACTATGAAAAGAAATGAACTTATGGATGTTATCACTACTATAAAAGTGGAGTGCCAATGTCAAGTGGAACCGCCTCTTGAGGGTAAAAAATCTAATATAGTGAACGATTCAGGGTGTAATATCGGTGAAATTGATGCGGTTGGTAATGTAACATTATTCTATAATCCTGATAAAACGGCAGTTGACTTTAGTGATCAGGATTTGATGCTAAATGGTCAACTAGGTCAGCGCTGGAATGAATTCAGGGAAAAAATAAAATCATTGTGTGCTAATGCGCAAAAAAGAGATTATTATCTTAAAGGTCTTTTATATTATCTTCCAAATGAATTGAAAGATCCAAGTTATGGATTGAAGGTATCGCTTTGCCAAGATGCGGATAAAATGTGGTTTGTTCACGCTGAAGTCAACTATGTATTGAAGAATTTTGAGGAATTTGATGGAAAAAGGCAAATTGATATTTATACTGATTGGAACAGTGGAACAGCTGATCGCCAAAAAATAGCAGATCTTGTTAAAAGTGTAGAACGGGCTGTGGATGAATTTCTAAAGAAACGTTGTCAACGTCATTAGAATATTGTTAGCATTTTTTTTGAGGTGCAATTATGTAAATTGCGCCTCTTTTTCGTTGTGAAAAAAAGAAATTTTTTTTGCAAAATTCTAAAATGTCATTATATGACACTGTTAAAATCTAAGTTTACATTGTAACCTTCAGAAAGGAGGCCTGCAATGGCAAATGAAATGTTTTACGTGAAAATTGAAACGTCCCGGAACATAACGGTTTACGGGTTCTCGCGAAGCGCAACCGGGATTCTTGATTATGTTGATGGCGCATCGGCAAAGGATGAGGATCTTTCGCAGATGCAGTGCGTTGACGGGAGTGCTTATTTCACGCCTTCTTGGTACATGTTCCTGCCCAAAGATCTGCAAGCGACGATCAATGTCTATTTGTCTAGCGATGTCAAGAATCTGGATGTCGGGCAGTATTCGTTCTTGCTGCATATAGGCGCGCTGTTGCTTGCTGTCGATGAACGTGATGGCTTGCTTGTCGCCGAACTTTTACGCCGCCGCGTGACTGTGTTTTCGAGCTTTTTACCGCTTGTGCTTCACCTTATAAAGCCTGTGGCGGCGGAAGCTTTGTTTGCATATGTTTATGGCGGTTTCCGTGGCGATTCTAACTTTTCGCAGATTTACAAGGCTAATGTTCCGATTGCAACGGGCGAAACGGATGTTTCTGCGATTCTCCTAGAGGCTGCAAAGGATGCTCTCAAGCCGAATCCCGAAAAGGAATCTCCAGAAGAAATGTTCATCCGCTATTTCCGCGAAAAGGAATCGTTTGACTTTACGATCGGGCTTGTGGGCGCAACGAACCACCCCTGGATTGCTGGTATCGAAAAGTATGAATCCGTTGTAAAGGCGGCAACGGCATTTCGTTTCTTTGATGATGCTGCGGTTTGCATCAAAAGTCAGGAGTTCTTCGCATCGCTTGCGACCAAGGTGCAGGCGGAACCGTACAATCCGCATGACCACAATGCGATTAGCGTGAGCATTGATGACTTGGGGGCAAAGCTCAAGGGTTTTGTGTCTAAGAGCAAGGCGGGGTATCTGCGCGCGACGGGGGCTGCGATTTTGCGCAAAGCGCGCCCGAACGTGTTTGCGTACGGCTCTAAGCTGTGGCGCTTGGGTGCGGATCCGAGCTTCTTTGAAAATTCCATTGTCGTAAGAATTCACACATAACACCTCACACAAAAATTCCCGCCTCTCGTTGAACGTGTGAGGCGGGAATTTTATCAAATGCGAATTCGATGTAGGATCATGGCCAATGACTAATGGCCAATGACCAGCAACCAATTTACTTCTGGTTCAAAATAGCACGGAGCTCGTCTGCTGCTTTTTGCAAGTCGTCATTGATAATCGTGTATTCGTACTTGCCCTTGGTCTTTGCAAATTCGATTTCTTTCTTGGCATTTTCGAGGCGAAGCTGGATAACTTCTTCGCTGTCGGTGCCGCGGCCGCGGAGACGGCGTTCCAGTTCTTCGTCGCTTGGAGGCATGATGAAAATACCGGTGGCGTCAGGATAGACCTTGTCGAAGTTTATTTTTCCGAAAACATCGATGTCAAACAGCACACGGTTCCCTTCGGCGAGCGTTTTCTCGACAAAGCTCTTGGGCGTTCCGTAGTAGTTGCCGTGAACCAAATTGTATTCGACCAGGGCGTTGTCCTTGATCATCTGCTCGAATTCTTCTTTGGTCTTGAAGAAGTAGTGGACTCCGTCGATTTCGCCTTCGCGCGGTTTGCGCGTTGTTGCGGAGATGGAATACTTGATGTCCGGAAAGTCCTTGATGACAAGATCCTTGAGAGTGGTCTTGCCTGCGCCGCTGGCGGCACTCATAACGAAAAGCTTGTTTTTCATTTTTTAGTTGATTGTCAATAGTTTTTTCGAAAACTTAAAAAAATCAAAGCACGGAGATTCCCGATTAAATCGGGAATGACAATCCTAAATGCCTTAATTCTGAATTGTTCAGATTATTTCTTGTCTTCGATGTACAGCGGTCGCTGCTTGACTTCGTCGTAGATTCTGCCGATGTATTCACCGAGGATGCCGATAGTCAAAAGCTGCACGCCGGCAAAGAACACGATGGCGGTCATGAGCGATGCCCAGCCGGGAACCGTTGTCGCAGGGGAGAGGAACTTTTCGAGGATGGACCAGACGAACACGCCGAATCCGACAATCGTTGCTATAAGTCCCAGATAAAAACTGATTTTAAGCGGAGCGGAACTGAATCCCGTGATGCCGTCGAATGCTAGCCGCATCATTTTCTTGAGCGGATACTTCGACGTGCCTGCGGTGCGTTCGGCGCGGTCGTACTTGACGCCAATCTTCTTGAAGCCGACCCAGCAAACGAGTCCGCGCAAGAATCTGCTGCGTTCCGGCAGGTTCTTGAGCTGATCGACAACGCAACGGTCCATGAGTCTAAAGTCACCGGTGTCAGGCGGGATGTCGATACTTGTGAGCCTGCCAATCAATCGGTAGAAGCAGAACGCCGTAAATCGTTTGAAGAGTGTTTCGCCTTTGCGCTTGTTGCGTTGGGCATAGACGACTTGGTAGCCTTCACGCCATTTTTCCATCATCACAGGGATGAGGCTTGGCGGATCTTGCAAATCTCCGTCAATAATCACGACGGCATCGCCTTGCGCGTGGTCGAGACCGGCGCTGAACGCCGCCTGGTGCCCGAAGTTACGGCTGAAGTTAATGACCTTGTTGTTCGGCGTTGTCGGGAGCAATTCTTCTAGGATTTCGCGAGTGCGGTCTTTGGAACCGTCGTTCACGAAAATGAGCTCATGCTCAATGTCCTTGAGTTCGTCTTCCAAGACGCGAAATGTCTCTGCGACAATTTCTTCTTCGTTAAAAACAGGTATGATTACAGATAAAAGCATAGTTTAATTATAGCAATTTGAAATACAGTTACTAGTTACTAGTTAATAGTTACTAGGGATTTTTTATATAAATTCTTCTAGTAAGTTGGTCATTAGTCATTAGCAATATAATCATAGCTTTGCCATCATACATAAAACTAATGACCAATGACTATTGACAAATGACTAAGGTATAAGTACCGGGTTCACGATATCCACATGGCTGCAGTTGATGCTCTCCTTGGGGATGGTTTTGATTGTCAGTTTTTGTACTCCGGTAACGTTTGCCTCGACTTTTTGCAATTCGCCGTTTTTGAAATAAGGCGTTTTGAACAAAGTCTTGCTGTCGCCAAGAATTTCTACGGCAACGCCTTCGCTGCACAGGGATTCGTCGTCGAGCCCTGTCGAGAACTTGATTGTCGAGAACTTTTTCCCGATGTCGAACACAGTTGTTGACGATGCATGGATTCCGAGACCGTTTTCATAGAGCTGCCCGTTTACGTTGAATTTATGGCCTTCGATGCTTTCGTTCTTGTGCATCTTGCCCCATTCCTGCGTGTGGCTTTCGAACGGATAATCGACGAGAGGAACGGCTCCATTGGCTTTTTCAAAGTAGAATTTCGAAATGTCGGCAAGTTTGCTCTTGGTCGCAGCGTCATGTACGACGTAACGCACGTGGTTGAATCCGGGCTGGAGCTTTTCGACCTCGATTTCTTTGCTGTATGAATTGGGAAGATATGGGGTCAAGGCGATTTTCTCTCCGTTCAAGAATAGCATGAATACCCAGTTGGTGGCTGCGTCTCCTTTTTCCTTGAGTTCGTATTTAATTCTCAGAGAGTTTACTTTGGTTTCTGCGGAATCTGCAGGAATGATATCCAAAGAACTTGTTGATATGATTTTCTCGGGGTTGTAATTCTTGCGTCCGTTGAACTTTGCGATTTGCACCCAGTAATTGTTTGTAATCAGGATGTTCTTGACTCCGGTCAAGTTCATTTCGCGTTCAAAGACGTCGCATGTCGTTGCGATGCGGTGCTCCACGGCCTTTTTGTGGTAGGTTTGGCTGTCCCAGCAGTCTAGTCCACGGATGTAATAGACTTCACCCTTGTACTTTTCGATGAGGTCATTCATCTGGGAATCGCTCATTTGGCGGGCGTTGTCGTAATGGATGGACGAGATACCGTAACCGACAAAGTGCCATGGACGGCCGTAAATAAAGAAGCGGTCCGCCTTCGGTTGTTCCTTGAGCCATCCGAGAATTTCGTGTTCTTCGATGGTCAGGTGATTGCGGTTGTACATGATGTTGTTGTTAAAATCGTTCTTGTAATGGAACGTCCAACCTGTAAAGGCGAGTGCAACAATCAGCATGGCGATAATGGCGTTTTTACCGTTCTGTTCCGTGCTCCCGGTCGGGGTCACAAAATACTGGACCATGTGCGTGATGGGAAGGGCTGCGACAAAGGCCATCGATGGGAGCATCACGAGGCTGTAGCGCTGGTTGATTTCGATGCTGAAATCGCCAGAAACGTTTTCGAGGATGACATACGTCTGGAGATGGTACAAAAGCAGGAATGCGAGAATCTTGAGGTAGTAGAAATCCTTTTTCCTAGCGTCATTGATGGCGCGGAAAATCAGATAAATGGCTCCGAGGACGAACAGATAGTTAAAGTAACTGAGGAACGGGTTCTCGAGTTCGCCATTGTTCTTGAGTGGCTTGGTCATCACTTCCCAGTTCTTCGCAAGGTCTTCAAAGAAGTGCCCGTGCGCTTGGAACTCACCACCTTGGAATCCGAACCCTTGGAAGTAGCTTATGGTGAGAAGTGCCGGAACCGAGAAAAGCGAAAGTGTGACAAAGAAAACAGGAGCCTTGGCGCTTTTATTGTCGAAAAGTTTCGGGAGCGCAAAGAGAATGAATGCAAAAAGGCAGAAAATTGTCTCTTGACGGGTCTGCGCAAAGAAGGCGAGAATGAGGGCTAGGAGCGCCCAGTGCATGACGGTGTTCCTGTCGTAGGCCCACTTGAACACGAGGAGCGAAAGCGCGGAGAGGAAAATGTAAAGCGGTTCGACGGACATCGAACGGAACTGGAATAAGATAGTTGGCTGGATAGCCATGAGGAGCGATGCGAAAAATGCCAAGAGCGGCTGCCGTGTCCAGGCGACTATGGCAAGGAACATGAGCAGGAACGAGAGCGGCAACAACAAGAACTCTGCCGTGAAAATCCAACGGAGGTTTGTTCCGAATAGCGGCATGCCAAGGTAGTAGAGGAACGAAAGTCCCTTGGTCTTGAAACTGTTGGATGTCGAGTTGCATTTGAGGGTGCCATTTTCGAATTCACCTTGGTTGCATGTGCCGGATTCATGGTTGTAGTACATGCTCTGTGCGACCGACATAAAGACGCTTTCGTCGCTTTGGACTCGGTGGCGAGCCTCGATTTGCGTCCCCGCGAAGATGGATACTGCGACCGCAAATACGAGCACCATGATGCTTATGGACTTTTCGGGGAGAATACCTTTGATCCATTCCCTGAAGTCTTTGTTCAAGAAGGCGAAAAGTATAATTCCTGCAATCAGCTGCGCTCCGAAAAGCGGAAGGGGGAGGTCCAAGTCCAGTTGCCGGATTGTCTCCCTGTGCTTCATGTTCGGAGCTAGGTAAATGAGGAATGGAATGGCGATTGAAACAACAAGGCCCACGAATGTTCCGGGGTGGGCCAAATTTTTGAGAATGTTATTAATAAAGGATTTCATAGACTAAAATATAAATAAAGCAAAATATTTTATTCAATCTTGTTTTTTCTTTCGTGTGTCAGTTCGAATCCAATCGAGAGTTGGAGACCCAGTCGGCCTGCTGAAACGCGGAACATGGTATCGCGATCGCTAAACGATTTGCGAACGGAGGAATAGTTGTAGTTCACTTCGAGACCGAAATTGTATGGTAAAAGAAGTCCGACGCCGACATCGGCGAAGTAATTAAATGGACGTTCCCACCAGCTACCGTCGGTAGTCAGAGGTTCCATTGTCCCCACCCTTGCGACCAAGAATGGGGTGACTGGCCATTCCTTATGGTAGGCCCCGAAAGAAATTTTTCCCCAAATTGGTAAAAATGCGGGGGTTATCGTTTGGTCGCCGTTTTTCTGGGCGCTCTTGTAACCGATGCCGAAACCATAACGAATTGCCGAAAATTCCGCCAAAAAGAGCATTTCCGCACCCCCGATAATAACATAATCGGAGTTCCATTCTTTTTCTTCCTTAACGTCTTCGACATTTTTTTTGACGGTGACGTCAGTAGGAAATTCAAACTGAACTAGGGGACGAAATTCCAAGGCGTTTGCCGTGCTTATGAAACAAAGGGATAGCAATGCTGCTTTTATAATTTTCTTTGTAAATAAAAAGTTCATGTTTTATTCTCTGCTGTTTTGAGGAATAAATTAGAAATTTTTTATAAATAAGTTGTATAAAGTTATTTTATTTTTGTAAATTTGGATAAAATTAGTTTGGAAGAGGTTTATATGCTAAGATGGACAACTTTGTGTGTCGTTTTTTTTACATGTCTAGCAAATGCGGTCGTTGAACACGGAACTGTATTCCCGATAACAGAAACTGCGCAAACATACAGCGCCGAAGACAATTATTACGATTCGACATATACCAATAGAGTTCGTTTCAGCTATACACCGGCAAAATCGGGACTGTGCACGGTATCTTCTTCGTATAAAGACTATTCGTTCTATAGATACCTCTACTACTATGAAACGGACGATACATTCTCCAATTACAAGAAATACGGATCTAGCTATTATACTCCGAGTCTGTCGTTTAAATGCGATGAAGGTGAAACCTATTATTTTGCTGTTGTCGTAAGTTCTTCCAGCGATTACGACGAATATTTTGACATTAAAATGGTTCGGCGAGACATTGCTATTGTCTCTGTTCAAGGCCGGACTTATCCAGATACGGTTGCTCAGGACACCAGCTTGTCTATAACGGCCTCGTTGAATACCGGGGAACGTTTTGCTGGTTGGAAAATTGATGAAGGAACGGGTTCTTTTGTCGATGCGAAATCCAGGAGTACGTATTTTACGCCGACATCGGAAAAAGTCACGCTTTCGTATAATGTCGAGAAGGGTGAAGTGTATGAGATTACAAAGACAGAGAAAAAATACAACCTGTACGACAACTATTATTCGATATCTACGAGCAGCGGCGTCCGATTCTTTTTCGTAGCACCAGCAGATGGTGGCTATGTCTTTAATTTAAAAAAAGATAGTACGGAATACGCTTATTTTAGGCGCTATCCGACAGGGACGTTCTCGAGTTATGAATGGTATAAATATACATACAATGTTGCTTCGGATTCCCTTGCGCTTGCGGCCGGAGACTCCGTCTTTTATACAGTGACGAGCGGTAATTCAAGAGACTCGTTGATGTCTTTTAGCATCAGTTATGATACATTGCCGACAGTGAAGCTTACTGTTGAAAGTTCGTCCCCGGAATGTTCTACAACGGTGAAATCAAAAAAAGTTCTTGAAAATACGATTGTCTTTATTGAAGCTATTGGCAATAAGGGGTACCGCCCTGATGGATGGACTTTAGTGAGTGGCTCGCATAAGTTTAGAGATTCAACAGCATATAGCATTCGCGATACGATTGAGTCGGATACGAGAATTAGATTGAATTGCCGAGAAGCGAAGCTTATTGATGTTACCGATAAACCGCAGACTTATACTCCCAGTAAGGATTTCTATGAAATATCGCCGAGTAACGGTATGAAATTCCGCTACGAAGCTCCGACACCGGGAATATACGTATTGCGCTACCAATCGAATGGTTTTAGTGGCACGTATCGTTATCATGGGAACGATTCTACGTTTATGTCAACAAAAAAATCTGCTAGTGGTTCTTCGACATATTTTTCATTTAATCTCGGGGCGTCTTCTGGCGGCGAAAGGTTATATTCAAGTGTAGTTCCATATTCGGAATATTATTGGCCTTACTCCGTTTCTGTTGTGGCGCTACCGGCCGGAACAGTGAATATAGATGGACAGACGAAAGTCGATACGCTCGCAATTGGCGATTTTTTGGATGTGACAGCTCCTTTGGATTACGGTGCTCACTTTGAACATTGGACGGTTGTGTCCGGGAAGGGCTCTTTCTCAGATAGTTCGCTTCGTACGTCGAACTTTACTCTTAAAGAGTCGGCTGTGATTAAACCGGTGACCTCGACGTTGCCGTTATATGAATTGACCGATCAGTTCAAGGGTTATACTTTTAAAAACAATGGCTCTCAATCTCGAAGCAATAAATATGGTATCCGAGCATATTTTAACCCTCCGGAAGACGGGATGTATGGCATACAGATGAAAACTTCGAGAGGGGCGTACATATACAATTATACGACAGATTCGTCTTTCTTCTCTTATTCCAGTATGTTATGCTCTATGGGCGGATGCAGGATGATGCGAACTCTCACTGCCGACAATAAGCAGTATTATCAGTTTGTACAGTCGACAGAAACTTACATGGGTGATAGTGTCTGGATCAGAGCCGTAAAAACGCTGAAATTGAGGTCAGATACATCGGGTGCGGGGTATGTGTATGTCGGATTGGATTATCGAAACTATGACTCAACATATGTTGTTGGGGATTCTGTTCCTATAAAGGCTTTTACAGATGAGGATGACCAAAAGTTTAGCAAGTGGACCGTATCTTCAGGGTCTTGCAAAATCATTGATCCGACAAAATCCAGCACCTACGCTGTTCTTAATGGCGATTGTACGGTCAAGGCCCATTTTGTTACGGGTACGATGTATAAAATTACGGATGTCGCCACGAAATATACGCTTGTTGACAATTTCTATTCCAGGGCGCCATCCTATGGCGTAAGGTATTTCTTTGTCGCTCCGACGGATGGCTCCTATACGTTCGCTTTCCGTAGCATAGATATGTACATGACTATTGAACGCTATTCGGACGGCTCGTTTAGTTCTTCGGTGAACAGGTATAACGGTACTTATTCCCGATATGAAACATATAATCTTACGGCAGGAGATTCCATTTTCTACATAGTGAAAAATTACTATACAGCAGATACGTTAAAGCCATTCTGGGTGAACTATTCTCAATCCAAAATCAATATCGAAGTGACTGCTGGCGACAATGGTTCTGTTTCTCCGTCTCGTTATACGGATGCTTGGAGCGGAGCGGCTTATCCCATTACGGCCACAGCAAATTCTGGGTACCGTTTTGACAAGTGGGTCTTTGAATCGGGTACTGGAACCTTTGATGATCCGGACTATTATAGTACGGTTGTCTTTGCTGCCGAATCCGTGACGGTAAAAGCCTTGTTTAGACGGGGCGATATCTATCCGCTTACAACGACTGCGGAAACCTACAACTTCCAGAAACACTATTTCTCTGATAAGCAAAGGGGAACGGTGATGTTCAGCTGGACTCCTGCTGATACGAATCACTATTTGCTGAAACTGGATTCTGTCAAGGGAACTTGTGCGTATTACGAAACAGATTCGCTTCTCACTACGGTGGCTAAGACGCATATTCTCGATGGTGGTGCGAGCTATATCCATCTCCAGGGAACGCCTGGCAAGACTTATTATTTTGCAGTGACCGATTCTTTGCAAAACACTTCGCGTAACAAGAATTTTGTGGCGCAAGTCATTGTTCCTTACGTTTTGTTTGTTGAATCGACTCGTGGGCGAGCCGTTCCGTCGGGAAATGTCTACGTTGCTCCGGGCGCCGATACGGCTGTGTATGCGATTCCCTATGGTGGTTATAACTTTGATTCTTGGAAAGTTGTTTCGGGGGCTGCAAAAATCGACAGCTCGACGAATTTCAGGACTAGGGTTGAACCGCAAACGAGCTATTGCCATATAAAGGCCGAATTTGAACTGGATTCTGCGACTGTTCCTGAAGTGAAAATTACCGATCTTGATTTGAGCAACCATCCGGGTATTTGTGCCCAGGTGTCCGTTGTCGACCAGAATAACGGAAAGCCTATTGCAGGGCTTGATTCATCGGATTTTGTCCTGTTCCAGGATAATGTGTCCTTGCCTGCCCAGACGATGACGATTCAAGATTTTAGCGGCGTTTCCGTGGCGCTTGTTGTCGATGAAAGTGCTTCAATGTCCAATAACAGCCGAATGGTCAATGCCAAAAAAGCCATTCGCCAGTTTATCGAAGAAATGGGGCCCTACGACAGGACCGCGATTGTCGGCTTTACGGGTGATGCTAGGGCAGATGTGCATCAGACGATGACTTCTGATAAAAAACTGTTGCTGGAGGCTGTTGACCGCCTGAATGCCGATGGTAATTGGACTAACATCAACACGGGCGCAAAGGTTGGCGTGCAGCAAGTTGTGGGGGAAACGAACCCGACGGCTGTGATTGTATTCTCGGACGGTATAAACAACCATGATTCCACAACTACGGCAGAAGCATTGAGCGCCGCTCATAGCGTGAATACGACATTCTATACGATTGCCGTGGAAACGAATACGAACACCGTTTTGAAGGATTTGGCCGATGGAACCGGTGGAACTTACACGGACGCCCCGAGTGCAACGCAGTTGGCCGAAATTTATGCGACTATTCGCGGTTCCGTGCAGTCGCGTTATGTCCTTTGCTACCAGAGTCCGGATGCTGTCTTTGACGGCGATTCGCACATGGTGGAAATCAAGACGAAGTTCATGAACAAGAATGCTGCCGATACGGCGTATTGGGACGAAGGCTCCAAGCCGCCTGTTGTCGATTTGACTCCCGATACTTGGAAATTGGTGGGTGTCGATCAGCCGGAAAACACGAGCCTTACAATTGATGTCTATGTGCGTTCCAAGGCCGGGATTACGGATGTAACGCTCCATGCTAGGGATGTGAGTTTGACGAATGACGCATACAAGTCGTATACAATGACTCAAGTTAACGATAGCCTTTGGCGCTACGTGATTCCTGGTAGTTCGGTAAAATACCCTGGCATTGATTTTTATGTCGTGGCAACGGATTCTAACAGCCTTATCGGTAAGACTCCGGCGGTGGCAAATCCGTCAAAGGAACCTTATACGATTCCGGTGAAAACTGATGTGCCCGTGGTCAAGATGGATACCCTTGCTTGTGTTGATATCATTGGAAACTATGGTACGATGCGCTTTAAGGTCACGGATGGCGATTCGATTAGTCAAGTGACGTTGTTTTACAAGGACACCTTGGCGGTTCTCTTTGATGAACTGTCGATGGCTGAGGTGAACGGATATTGGGTTGCTTCAATCCCGTCCAGTGCATTTGACCGCAATATCATTGAATTCTATGTCCGTGCCATTGATGGCGTCGGTGCATCGTCGCGCTGGCCTTTGAAGCAGAATAGCAGGATTCCTGCTTGTGAACGGAAACAAATTGCAGATGTTCCGGATGTCATCGAAATTGTGAATGCGGATGATGCTCGTGCGACGATTGGACGCGAAACGCAAAAAGTGGGTCTGACTCTTGTGACGGAGGATTTCACGAACTCGGTCGATGTTGTTCAAGCGAAGCTTTCTTGCCTTGCTTCGGGCGATGTCGAAAAAAATATTGAACTCGTTGAAAAGAGTTCCGGTTACTTTGAAACCCTTAATCCGATTTTGAAAAATGAAGATCCTGCCGATAGAGGTGATGGGAAGATTTCGTGCAGTCCGAGCGATACGCTTGTCGCCGAATACATGGATCCTCTTTACGGCACTTATGCGCGCGATACTGTAATTATCAACTATTCCGTTATCGATCTCCCGGATACCATCAGGATTGTAAATGCTGATTCTGCCAATGCAAAGATTGTGAGCGAAACGAAGAAGTTGAATCTGACTCTTGTGACGGAGGATTTCACAAACGCCGTTGATACGGTTCAGGTGAAACTTTCTTGCCTTTCTTCGGGCGATATCGAAAGGAAAATTGAACTCGTTGAAAAGAGTTCCGGTTACTTTGAAACTCTTAACCCTGTTCTGAAAAATATTGACGTAGCTATTAGAGGCGATGGCGAGATCTCGTGTGACGGCCACGATACGCTAGTCGCCGAATACATGGACCCGCTTTTTGGCACTTATGCGCGCGATACGGTGTTCCTTGACTATTCTATTGAGGATGTGCCGGACACCATCAAGATTATGAATGCGGACGAGGCTCAAATATCGATTGAACGCGAAACGGACAAACTCAATCTGAGCTTGGTGACGGAAGATTTCACGAAGTCGGTAGATACGTTAAGGGTGAAACTTTCTTGCCTTGCTTCGGGCGATGTCGAAAACAACATTGAACTCGTTGAAAAGGAATCCGGCTATTACGAAACACGCAAATCTATTTCGAAGAACGAATATGCGGCAAAGGTAGACGACGGTGCGATTTCGTGCACGGGACGCGATACTCTTGTCGCTGAATACAAGGATCCGCTTTTCGGCACATATGCGTACGACACTGTGGCGATAATTAGGGATTCCGTGGATTTCGGTTACAAGTTCTTGGATCAGGCTGGTAAAAAGGATCTCGATTCTGTTGAAACGGGCGATTCGGCTAAGTTCCGCATCCGCTTGACTGCGTACAGCAACTCCATTCATGTCAAGGACACTTTGAATGTGCTCTTGCTGACCAACAAGGGCGATTCTCTGTGGGTCAAGGCTATAGAAACTGATGTTTATTCTTCGACTTTTGAATATAAAGGAACGTTCAACTTTGTTTACGACAAGAGCGATCTTGAAAGAACAAGACTGGATGCCTTGTTTGATTTGGATACTTCCTATAATCGTGTCATCATTACGGCTAAGGTCAAAAATGACAATTTGGGCAAGAAACGGGATTCGCTGGTTGTGTTCTCGAATTACATTCCGGCGGATTATGCCGAAATTTACGATGCCAATAAAGATGGCAAGGCCGATTCCATCCGTGTTCATTTTGTCGCTAAGAACAAAGATGGTATCGAAGGTATAGATACCCTGTATTGGAACAAGGCGGGTGGCACATGGCGCAGCATCGCTAAGAAAAAGTTCCGAATGGTAAGCAAGGATTCTTGGGCCGAGGCTTCGTTGAAAGAACCGTTTGATTACGGCGCCACGGCTCTTGATGTGGACGAACCGTATCTTAGGTTGGCCAAGCCCAAGGGCGGTTTCTCGCAAAAGGTGAAAATCAAGGATAAGATTGGAGCGGTCCCCGTGAAAGCTGTTAAGCGTCCTGGTATGATTTCCATTGAGGAATATATGGAATGCTCGAACGATGTACCTCCCGATACGCTAGAAATCACTTTGTCTGAACCGATCAAGAATAACGGCAAGGAAGGAAGTGGGAAAAAGGCCGCCTGGAGAAAATTGTTTACCTATTCGGCAGACTGCAAGGATACAAATGATTATTCGCTGAATATTACGGAAATGCTCAAAAAGGATTCGGCAGGTCTTGTTTGGTCGTTTGTTCTTGGCGACCACAATATCATGACGGATAATTGCATTCGGACAAATCCCAAATCGACTTATGTGGATGGCCAAAAGAATTCCATGGGACGTGGTGGGGTGAAGATTGAAGGCAATAACGGAAACTTGTATCTGTACGAGGTTGTCGCTACGCCTGCGGTGAGCGGTATTGAATCGAAGGCTGAATGGATTGCTCCAAAGAAGCATGAATGGAGCCGTGTCCCGGATACGCTTTCTGTGATTCGAGTCGCCAGTATCATGCCCTATAAGGCTTATGTGAATATCTATGACGGGTACTCGAACGTGGTTGCGTCGTTCACGAGGGAATTCGGCGAAAAGGGTGAAATGAAGGAAGAAATCCGTGGCAATGATGAAAATCATGCCAAGGTAGGGTTCCTGCACTGGAATAACCGTTCCGATGAAGGTCGTAAGGTGGGTACCGGAGTTTATATCTGGCGTATCGAATTCAAGTTCAAGGACGGCCATTCCGAGTCCCGTTTGGTAAAAACTGGCGTGAAAAGAAAGAAATAAGCTAGTTTTATAATTATAACCTTGAGAGGGGTTCATAAAAAAACTAAATTTGGGTCGCTTATTTCATGGGCGGCCCTTCGCCCTTTCATTCGAAAGTGAGGTTAAAAAAGTGGAAGACAGGTTAGTTACAAAAGCAGCTGACAACGTCCGTATTCTTTCTGCCGCGATGGTGCAGAAGGCCAAGTCTGGGCATCCGGGTGGAGCTATGGGCGCCGCCGATGCCATTACGCTTTTGTTTGCCGAATTTTTGCGCTTCGATCCGGACGATGCCAACTGGATGGCTCGTGATCGTTTCTTCATGGATCCGGGGCACATGAGTCCGCTTCTTTATTCCGAACTCGTCCTTACCAACCGCCTCACGCTTGATGACGTGAAGAACTTCCGCCAGCTCGGCAGCCGCACACCAGGCCACCCTGAACTCGATGTCGCTCTCGGTATCGAAAACTCCTCGGGCCCCCTCGGTATCGGTCATGGTATTGCTCTCGGTTCTGCTATCGCCGAACGCTTCATGGTCGAACGCTTCGGTTCGATTCTCGAACACAAGACGGTTTGCCTCGTTTCTGACGGCGGTCTCGAAGAAGAAATCGCCTACGGCGTGGGCCGTATCGCCGGCCACCTCAAGCTTTCGAATCTCATTTTCTTTTATGATGCAAACCAGGTGCAGTTGAGCTGCAAGACCGAAGACGTGATGAGCCACGACTTCATTGGTCAGTATGAATCCTGGGGCTTCCGCGTTATCGAGTGCGACGGTTCCAATATCGCCGAACTCCGCAAGGCTTTCAAGGCCGCCTGGGCCGAGAAGGAAAAGCCGACGCTCGTGTTCGGCCACACCACGATGGCGAAGGGCGCTGTCGCCGAAGACGGCAAGAGCTACGAAGGTGCTGTCTCTACGCATGGACAGCCGCTCAATGCTGCCGGTGCTTCTACCTCTGCAACAGTCAAGAACCTTGGTGGTAATCCGGATGATCCGTTCCTGGTGTTCGATGATGTGAAGGCTGGCTTTGAAGCCCGCGCCGAAGAACTCCGTAAGGAAGTTGCCGAATGGAAGAAGGCTAAGGCTGCATGGGACAAGGAAAACGCCGAAAAGTCCGCAACACTCAACGAATGGCTCTCTGGCAAGGGAGTCAAGCTCAACCTCTCGAATCTCCCGATTAAGGAAGGCGTTGCCACCCGCGTCACTAGCGGTACGGTCCTCGGTTACCTCGCCGAAAATTACCACAACATCATTTGCAGTTCCGCTGACCTTTCGAACTCCGACAATACGCAGGCTTTCCTCGACAGAACGGGTATCTTCCGTGCTGGTGATTTCAAGGGTGCTTTCGTTCAGGTCGGTGTTGCTGAACTCACGATGGGCGCAATTGCGAACGGTATCGCCCTCCAGGACGGTCTCTATCCGATTTGCGCAACGTTCTTCGTGTTCAGCGACTTCATGAAGCCCGCTATCCGCATGGCCGCTCTCATGGGTCTTCCGGTCAAGTACGTGTTTACGCACGACAGCTTCCGCGTGGGCGAAGACGGCCCGACGCACCAGCCCATCGAACACGAAACGCAGATTCGCTTGCTCGAAAGCCTCACGAAGGAAAACGGCAAGGCTGAAATGCTCGTCCTCCGCCCGGCTGATGCTTACGAAACTCTTGCCGCCTGGGAAATGGCTTTTGAAAACAACGACAGCCCGACAGCGCTTATCCTTACACGCCAGGTGGTGAACACGCTCCCCGGCGAAAACCGCTACGAAGCCGCCAAGGCTTGCCGCAAGGGCGCCTACATCGTCAGCGACAATACCGCCACAGGCAAGAACCCGGATCTTACTTTGGTTGCAAACGGAAGTGACGTTCTCCTTGAGCATCAGGCTGCTGAACTCCTCCGCGCCGAAGGCAAGGCCGTTCGCGTAGTCTCCATGATCAGCCCAGCACTCTTCCTCAAGCAGGACAAGGCATATCGCGACAGCATTATTGCTCCGTGGACTCCTGTGTTCGCAAAGTCCAGCGGTCTTCCGCTCTTGTTTGCCCAGGTCGTAGGCGGCTTTGGCAAGGTCTCCGGTCTCGAACGCTTTGGCGCATCTGCTCCGGCTGGCGTCCTCGAGAAGGAATTTGGCTATACTCCGGAAGCCGTTGCGGCAGCCGCGAAGGAATACCTCGCTGAATTCAAGGCAAACGTCGAAGCCTTCAAGAAAGCGAACGCATAATCGCAAAAGAAAAAACGTTTTAAAAACGGTGCCTGACGGTGCCGTTTTTTTATTTCCCCAAATCATTCGCCAACCGTCATTAACTACTACAGACCATTGACTAACTACTATTGACCGACTATGTAATTTTATGGTGATATTTGTCGTATTTCGTTAAAAAAAACTATATTCAAGCCATGATTTGCCCGTTTTGCAAGAAAGACAACGACAAGGTCGTCGATAGCCGCGTGAGCGGTTCTTCGATTCGCCGCCGTCGCGAATGTTGCGAGTGCGGTCGTCGCTTTACGACCCGTGAGTATATTGAACTTCAGCCGTTGACTGTTATTAAGCGCAGTGGTGAACGTGAACCGTTCCAGCGTGAAAAACTTTTGCGCGGTATCATGAACTCCTGCAAAAAACGTCCGGTATCCATCGACGATATTGAACAGCTTGTGACGCGTGTCGAGAATTCGCTTCAGACATCCGAAAGCTTTGAAGTCAGTTATGACCAAATTGGCAATCTCGTGATGCAGGAACTCAAGAAACTCGACGCTGTTGCTTATGTGCGCTTTGCTTCGATTTACCGCGAATTCAAGGAAGTGGGCGAGTTTGTCGATCAAATCAAGACGTTAGATAAATCCTAGACGAAAGAACGCTCGCCATGCTCGCTATAGACGACAAATGCATACGGCGAATGAAGCAGGATTGCTTGCAAGCCTATTTCTGAGCCGAGCATTTGGCACTTGTGCAGAGACGAAAGTGTTGTCATCCTGGAGGGCGTGAAACGTCCGACGGAATCCAGTGAATTTTCTATTTTTGCTGCGTCATCCTGAACAACGTGAAGGATCCAGTCAATTTCAATGAAAAATCTTCTCCAATCCGCTTTTGAAAAACGTGCGCCGCTGTTCGATGTGACGGATGCGTATCGTGTCGTGAATGGGGTTGCGGACGGTTTCCCGGGCCTTACGATAGACAAGTTCGGTAATCGTTACCAAATGCAGTTTTTTGGACCGGAGCTCCTCACGAATAAAAGTGAAATTGTCGAAGCTGTTGTGGCGCAGTTCAATCCCGTTTGCATTGTCGTGAAAGAACGCCTCTCGAGTTCTGGACGCTCGTTGGAAAACGCTCCGATGGAAGTCGTGGTGGGTACTCGCGAAGATGCTGTAGGCGTTGTGAGTGAAGGCAAGGCGAAGTTTCATGTGGATTTGATGGATACTGTCAACCCGGGGCTTTTCCTGGACATGCGCCATGTGCGCCTTGAGGTAGAAAATCGGTTCCGTGAAATGTCCGGCGCATTCCCGGCGCATCCCGGCCTTCGGTTCCTCAATCTTTTCAGCTATACTTGCAGTTTTTCTGTGCATGCTCGGTTGGGCGGTGCTGCTGTGGCAACTAACGCCGACATCAGCGGAAAAATTCTCGACAAGGGTCGTGAAAATTATGCACTCAATGGTCTCGATTTGCGTCCAGGAGAGTTTTTCCGTGGTAACGCTATCGAGTATGTGCGCTGGGCGAAAAAGAAGGGACTCCGTTTTGACGGTATCGTTCTCGACCCGCCAAGCTTTGCACGTTTCAAGGGCTTTAACTTTAACGTTCGTGAGCATTTGATGCCGCTTGTTGCGGAATGTGCGGAACTCCTCAATTTGAACGGATTCTTTATGGTGAGTTCCAATTACAGTGAATTTAACTTGTCTGCTTTTTCGCGAAATGTTCTTGCCGCTGTCGCATCTGTTCATCCGCAGGCGCGAACAGCGTGGCAAAAATCTCAGGACATTGACTTTGTCGGGAGCGGTTCGACGAAGGATTCTTGCCTTGTCGCTACAATGGTTGAAGTGTAATATTAGAGAGTTACTAGTTACTAGATTTTTTCAGCAAGATTCTTTCTAGTAACTTCTAACTATTAACTAGTAACTGCGCCAAAGGCGCTTACTCTTCTCCGCCGTCCATTTCAATCTTCAGCTCTTTCAATTTACGCCAAAGCGTTGCACGGCTGATGCCGAGTTTTTTGCAGACTTCGGTCTTGTTCCCCTTACAAATACTCAATGCGTGCAGAATGTGCCTGCGCTCCATTTCGTCGAGCGAGAGAATTTCTTCTTCGGCTGGTTCCTGTGCGTGCGTCAAGTACTTTGTCGGGTTATGCGTCAAAAGTCCTGCGCTGTCCGTTTTTCCCGTAATAGGAACAAAGTTGATTGGCTTTCCGATAGGATTCTCAGCCGACTTTTCGATGTCTTCAACTTCTTCAATTTCTTCACGAACTACGTTGTCCTTGCTGTCTTTCAAGTGCGGAATAGCCACCGTCTTTTCGCGGGCTTCTATCTGAACCTCTTCAGGAAGGTCCTCAAGCTTGATTATGCCGCCTTCCGAAAGTACGATGGCATGTTCCACGATGTTTTCGAGTTCGCGGATGTTGCCGGGGTAGGGGTACTTCGTGAGTGCATAAAGAGCCGCAGGTTCCAAGTCGTGGATTTCCTTGCCTTGCGCTTCCTTGTTCTTTAATATAAAGTAACGTATTAAGTTCGGAATAACCGGCTTTCTATCTCGGAGAGGCGGAAGTTCCAAGTGGAACGTGTTCAAGCGGTAGTAAAGATCTTCGCGGAATCGTCCTTCTCGCATGGATTGTTGCAGGTCGCGGTTCGTTGCTGCAATAATACGGATATCCAGATAACGGGCTTCAGTTTCACCGACTCGTCGGATTTCGTGACTTTGTAGAAAACGTAAAAGTTTGACCTGCGTTGCTAGAGAGAGCTCGCCGACTTCATCGAGAAATAGCGTTCCGCCATTGGCGGATTCGAACAAGCCTTTCTTGTCTGCTGTCGAACCGGTGTATGAACCTTTCTTGCTTCCGAAGAGTTCGCTTTCGACGAGGTTCTCGGGAATGGCTCCGCAGTTGACCGGCACAAATGGCTCGTTCGCTCGTTTACTGTAACGGTGAACTACGTTTGCAAGGAATTCCTTGCCCGAACCGGACTCGCCAGTTATGAGTAATGTGCTGTTTGTCGGAGCTACTTTATATACAGTCTTTAAAATTTTTCGCATCTCGGGCGTGTCGCCGAGAAGACTGTCCAACACCTGCGACTCCATGAGTTGCGTGTTGGATTTGTTTTGCTGTTGCGCTTGTATTTTGCTTGCTGTTTTTTCGAGAAGCGACAAAGTAATAGGCTTCTTGAGAAAACTGCTTGCACCGCGAGTGATGGCGCTGGCTGCTCCTTGCCAGTTGCGGTCATCGCAAAGAACGAATATTTCAATATTGGGTTGACGTTCTTTGAGGTAGCTGATCATGTCCATGTTGTCGAGCATTAAAAAAGGGACCTCGATAAACGCAAGGTCTATCGACGTCTTTTTTACTAGCGGCATCAAGGTCTTTTCATCGGAGCAGACTAGGAGGTTCGTCCCGGCAACCGACCAATTGCGCTGTAATTCATCGACAAATTTCCGATCAAAATCAGCGATCAGGATATTCATCATTTATGCGATTACGAATGGCTCTTGATAATCTCGTCCACTTTGCTGCGCAGTTGCTGGAGATCTAGCGGCTTACTGAAAATGGCCGCTACATCGAAATGCTGTGCTGTAGCCAAATAGTCTTCGGCAGATGTTCGTCCACCACCGCTAATCGCAATAATGCGATCGCTTAAACCCATGCGGCGGAGATCAAGAATAACTTCAAATCCATCACCTTCCGGCATGATGATGTCGGTGATGATTACATCGTACGTGTTCTTCTGGTAGAGCGACTTAGCTTTCTTGCCATTGCATGCGGTATCAACAGAGTAACCCTTCAATTCAAGAGCGGACTTCAACATGAGGTTCAGTTGAGCGTCATCGTCAATAATAAGTATTGTAGACATCAAGCCTCCATTTTCTCGATTCTTATAGGCCAATATAGATTAAAAATAGTACCTTCGCCCAAAGTTGTCTGTACCGTATAGCCTGCTTTACCTTCTTTTAGCAGTCTAAGTGCCGATGAAAGGCCCAAACCGAGGCCTTCACCTGGTGCTTTAGTGGTAAAGAAGGGCGAAAAAATGCGTTCCAGCGTCGCCGTGTCCATTCCGGTGCCCGTATCTCCGACGGTGATTTTGGCGTAAACTCCGGCGTCGATTTGCGGGGCGAACGGCGTGATGAGGGGTTCCGTGAGCACTTCTCTTTTCAATGCTATCGTGAGAACGCCTCCGTTTTCCTTCATGGCGAATATGGCGTTGTTTGCAAGGTTGCTGATGATGCGGTCTAGTGCCGCCACGTTTCCGACAATGCGGATGTCCTTGTCTATGTTGTCTGCTTTGACCTTCACGTTCGGCGGAAGCGTAATCCACAGCTTCTTCACTACGTCGTCGATAATCATGTAGGGGGCAAATTCGGTGGCTGCTTCGTTTTCGGATGTCTTTCCGCGGATGGTATTCAAAAGCTCTTCGAGCGATTCCTTGCCACGCTTAGCCGCCTTGCCTGCCTCCTGGATGAACATGTATGCCTGGCTATCTTTGTCGAGCACTTCGAGGGCCAAATCGCAGAATCCAATTTGCGAACCGAGAATGTTGTTGTAGTCGTGGGCGAAGCCTCCACAGATGGTTCCCAATTCTTCGAGCCTAGAGTGAATGTGCTTTTGCTCCTGCAACATGTCTCGTTCTTTTTCAAGTCGCATTTCTTTGGTGATGTCGATTTTGATACCGATTATTTTATATGGTTTTTGCTGAGCGATAATCGGAATGAACATGTTGTTAAAAATCGAAATATCCTTGGCTTTTCCTTCGCGAACAGCCTTGTTGTAGTCATCTTGCTTCAAAATTTCGACGGATTCCACTTCATCTAGAGAATTTTTGCTTTGTTTTGTGATTTGTTCGTAAGAAATGAAACTCTGCGGCTCACCGGTGTTCCTCGCCAAGAGCTCTTGTGGAAGAATCTTGTCGTCGGGCTCCGATGTCTGCAATAGGTTTCCGCGTTCCTTGATGTCGTTTTGGTTCTGCGTCATGAATACGCCCTGTTCGTTCTTGGACCAGAAACGGAAGGGAAGGGTGCTGATGAGCGTATCCAGGAAGCTTTTGCTTTCATCGACTTTCTTTTTCCAGATGTTGAGGCGTTCCTGATAGCGAATCTGGTCTAGCTGGTATTCCTTGAACTGCTCGTCGCGGCTTTTTATTATCTGTTGATAATGCAGTGTGTTGGAAACATCGCTAAAAAACAAGACGTTGTAGTTTGTCGTTAATGATTGACGGACTTGGAATATCGTGGCGTTGAAAATATGGTCTTCGTTGTCGATGTTGACTTTTATTTTATTGTAAGTAGCTTCGCGTATGGGGTCTGAAATTTGTGAGAATATCGAGGATACTTTTTTATTGAATATGCTTTCTTGTGTCGTGTGAAGAATACTCAATGCCGCTGCGTTCGCGTATGTAATGTTTCCTTTGGAATTGAAATAGAGCATGCCGTCTGTCATTTTTTCCCTAAGTTTTTCCATAAACCACGACGTGCTTTTGTTCTTGAACGAGACGGATGTGAAATATTGACCGCAAAGAATCGCCTGGAATATGGCGATAAATGAGGACCATTTCATAAACTGATCGTATTCAGTGAATTTAGATGCAATAGGAATGACAATGTCGAAGAGAATGGCCGTTAATGAGAAAAATGAAAATGACCCCAACATGTAGGTGCTGACTTGGTGTGGAAGAGAAGTGTCGCTGGATTGTACGATGCTGCGGAGAAGATTATATCCGGTAACAATCAGGCAAGGGATGACAAATATGCCGAAGAGTAATGTGTAAAAGAAAAAAATGGGCCTTTGCACAAAGGGCTTGTAACCCAAAATATCGAAGTTTGCGATGTAAGACGGGTCTTTGATGAAGATGATGGTCGATATTATGACGGCTAGAGCTCCGAATATATTCATGAGTTTCCAGCCGCCTTTCCGCTTGATATTAAGGCTTATTTCTGCGGTATGGTGGATGGCGTTCCCTAGCTGAATCCAACTGAGCGCCGCAACACAGAAGATGATTTGTCTTGCGGTATAAGCTCTTGTGCCGACGACAAAGTTGTCTCCGCTAAAGAATATATTGCCAATAAGGTTGCTCGCTTGCCAGTAGATGCTGATAATGACCAACTGGTGTATAGAGCGCGGAAGTTGCTTGATGGAGGATTTTTGACCAAGCATGATAGGAAAATAGCATACGATAATCAACGCGATAACAGAAAGCGCGATAACGTAAGGCGAGTTTGTAAAAAGACTCTCTTGCATGTTTTCCTATCTCGTGGCCATCCTCTTTATTTTGTTCTCTTGATACCGAAGGTCCGTTTTTGTTCGAACGAAGCTTTCGAAGAGAAGTTCTTGGCAATCTTCGGATCGTTTTTCACTTCGGGGTTATTCATGTTGGGCGAGAATGTCGCTTCGATTTCGGCCTTGTATATGTAGGCGCCTGTTCCAACGGCTCTGTCTTCCTTGGAACGCAGTCCAGAAGGCGACTTGTTAGCCCATTCGATGATGAATTCGATATTGTTGTTGGACATGAGGTGAATCTTTGGATCTACATAGAAAGACTGGTGGAAGCGATTGACGAAATTGCCGAGGTTCGAGTAAATTGGAATATTGAACTTGACAAGGAGTTTTTCCCAAGCGCATTCTTCGCCGAAAGAGGCTCCGCGAGGTACTGTCAATTTGACATCGAAAATCGCTCCGTTGATATCGGTGGAATCGATACCGGCCAAAGTCACGTTGCCGTTTTGTATAAGGTCGAACTTGTTGCTTGTCTGATTTTTGACATAGAGACGCATTGTTTCTGGGACGTTGACCATTGTGCGGTTGTTCGAATTTGCATCGGTAATGTTGTTGCGGAGATCCATGTCGAATTTGATTTTGGGAGCTCCGTTTCCGTCAATAGGAATCCACGGCACATCAAATTCCGGATAGTTGCCGTTGGCGTCCTTGAACGAACTCGTCATCATGGAACCCATTCTTACAAAGTCGCCCTCCATGACTGCTCCTACGAAGTCTCCCATATAGAGAATGGAAAGGCCGGAATTGTTTTGCGAATAGCTCCAGTTCGAGAAATTGCTGCTGAACGCGTTGGACTGCTTGTCCGCACGCATGTGCCTGTAGAATTGCTGCGAAGAATCCGCTAAGACAAGGGGCTCGCTTGCGGTGATGTTCAAAATGTCGGCGGTTGCTGTCTGGCTGATGATTGCTGAAACATAGACCGGACCGACCTTGTCCTCGGCGAGTACGGTGCTTGTTTCGGTGGCAGCTCCTGTACCAAGGTACTGTGTGACAAGGCCTGCATGGCTGAGCATCTTGCCTCCAGGCAGCATCCCGTCGAATGGACCGGCGGTATTGCCGAATTGGAACGGCTTAACAAGATCGATAGAGAGATTTGCTCCGTTGAAGGCTAGCAGGTTCTTTTCGACTGTAAGCGTTTCGGGCTTTGCCAAGCCAAAGATAATCTCCAGTTTTTCCGGGATGTGCTTTGCATCGGGGGCGCGTTCGAAAACCACATCGACATGGCTTGCGTAGCCGTTTTGGTTTTTATCGGTAATGACGGCGTATATCATCGGGATAGGTAAAATCTTGAGGAGAATTTCGACTTTTTCCGGTGTGCAGACGCCTGCAACCCCGTTCCCGTTCAAGTCGGTGATAGAGCCTGCCGGGTCGAGTTGTCCCCACATGCCTGCGTTGACGAGAGAATTGTTCGCTGCATCAAAGGCAATTTCGAAGTCCCAGATGTTCTTCGCTTCGTTGTAGAGCTTAGCCGATGTGACGATTGGCGTTGCAGCCTTGGTCGTCTTGTCGGTACCGTAGAGAACGAGCGGGAAGTTCGTACCCGGTGCAGAAATCGGTTCGCTGAATTGCAGATAAAGGTGATCTGCCGTTGCGGTATCCTGGCGTTCGAGAATCGTTGCCGAAATGAGTGCCGGCGGCATGCCGTCGGAATAGGAATCGTCGACGGTCTTTACTTGTCCTTGAATGTCGCTGGTGAGCGTAATCTTTCCGGTGGCGTTCGTCACGACTTCTTTTGGAACATCGATGTTCACAACGAGGGATCTGCCACTTAACGATTTGACAGTGCTCGAAGTGTATTCCTTGTTTTCGTAGGTGAACGTAATCGATGTGAACCTCTGTTTTTCCAGGTATTCCGACGAAAGAGTGATGTCCATGGCGTCAGGAATGTGGTCGCAGTCCAAATCGACAATCTTTGCTTTGTCGATAATTGGCCAGGGCGGAAGATCTTCGATGTTCAACTCGGCTGTGGCCGGCGTGTAGGCGTAATCCTTGTTGCTGACGTGCGTTGCGGAAATGGTTGTCTTCACGGCGATCTTGGAACTGACGTAAATCGTTGCGACACCGTCATAAAGCGTTACGGACGTTACAGGAATTGTTGCTGTCGGGTCGGTGTAGAAGAGAACGTTCGGATCTTCGGTTACCAAATCGACGTTCAAGTTCTTCTCGTCCTTAAGCAGTTCTAGATTGCTGTCGAGGAGCGAAATTTGAACTTCGATGAATTTGTTCTTGTAACCCACGACGTTATTTTTGTCGAATACGAGGTAGCGTTTTTCAGGCGGGATGGTGATACTGTCGATTTCGACGTTGGAACGGACATAGGCGCATGCGCAATCATACTTGTTTTCGCTCTTCTGGTTTGCGTTTCTGTTGTGCCAGCTGACCCATTCGATATAATTGTTGCCATAGGCGAGTACCGTATCTTGTTTTCCGAAGGTAATGGCATCGGTGCGCTTGGGGTTCACGTATTCGAACGGATATGGATTGCTATTCATTTCTACGGCGTCGAGGAGACCTGTCGGCGAAACTTTGCTTGTTGCCGAGTAAGTCGTGAGCGTGTCCTCCTTTTCGACGGAGTAGTGTGGGGTCACGAACGGGCTAGTGAAGGTGATTTCTACGTTGCGGTTCACTTGCGGGCCTGTTTCCGGTGTGTCGTCCGGAGCGTAGCCGTATATGTGCTTGCCGTGGTAATAGACGGGGACGTAGGGGTCGCGAACCATGGCGATAACTTTTTCTCCGCGAGAGTTCCTTTCGAGCTGTGCGGTTTCGGAGCCGGTATAGTATGGGGCCTGCGTTAGGTCGATGCCTTCGAACTGTTCTGGGGCGTCGTCTCCCGTATGGGCGATAAGCGACCAGCCGTCATTGAAGTTCGCATATGTTGCGTTGAGCCATTTGATTTGGAAGATGATTCGTCCGGAAACGTAGAGCTTGTCATTGACTGTTATGGGGAGATAGTATTGTCCTGCCTTGTCTTGTGTTTGCGGGCCGAAGGTGACTAGGGGCTTGCTTGGATCGACGCGGGGGACGACGAGGCCTGTTCCGCCAAACACCTGTCCGATGTAGCTTACAGGTGTTTCAAGACTTGCGTCTGCACCGAGGTAAAGGCGAAGTTCGAAATCCTGGAAATCCGTCGTGTCGTTGTTGTCGATTTCGACGATAAAGTCGCCGCAATTTTTCCAATTGTTGCCGGAACACTTGGACGTATTCTGGTAGGCGCTCGGCTTGATGTAAATGTCTAGGTCCGCATAAGCCGCGTGGGATTCCGTCTTGAACGAGAATTCTTCGGATGTCGTTGTGCCGGAGGAAACTGTAAAGAAGTATTCCGTGCCTGCTTCAAGTCCTGTGAGTATGGCTTCGTGGAAAAGTACGGCGCCACCGCTTGCTGCTGTTGATTGCGTATAGTTGCCTCTGGTCTTGCCGAAATTGACAATACCGTTCAAGCGGTCGGTTGACCACCAGTAAATCTTTGCACTGCGGTGATCGACCTGGCAAATCGTAACGCCCTTGATTTGAGTGCCAACCGGAGTCATGGTGAACTTGTACCAATAACCGTGGTTGTCATCCGTGGTGAGGTTCCTCTTGGTGTCCATGCCTTCGAGGAAGAAGTAGTATGTTTGCCCCGGGGTAAGTCCGGTAAGCGTTACGGAACCGCCCTTGGATGCCTTTTCCTGCTGTACGGATTTGGCCGTATTGGCATTTGTGGTAACGTCGTAGAATACGGTCACGATGGCGACTTCGTTAGCGTCCCAGCTCACGATGGCGGTGGAATCCGAAATAGGAGTTCCGACGATGTTGCTGAAAATCGGGCCTTCGTTATCGGGCGGGAGCGTTTCGGCGAGGCTCTGTGCCGGGAAGAGGAACTGTGCGGAGAAGTCGATGCAAGTTTCGGTGGAGGTGTATTTGCTCCAGTCTTCAATAAGCGTCTTTTCGGGGTCGCGTCCACCCATGAGGGCGCCTTTCGGGCATTTGTACTTGTATGGCATGCCGCCTGCGTTGTAGCCGTCAGGGTTTGCAGAACGGTTATGCGGATGTTGCGGGTTCTTGTCGCCTGCACCCATCAAAAGGGAAATATCCCACGGGTTTGCGCCGAGAGCGTAATACATGTTGTCCAAAGCCACTTTCAGGTAGCGTTCGTCCTTTGTGAGTTCGTACATCAAGAAAATGGAAACGGCGGTACCCAAGTTGTAGCGGATAACGCCCCAGTCAAAACTCGTCCAGACAAGGTTGTATGGAGTAATGACCTTGAGGTCGGTGCGGCCTTCATGCGGGTCGCCTGTGCCTACGCCCGGATTCACGAGAACCGTAGAGTCGCCCTGGTTCGTGGCATCATTCAGAATCTTGCGGAATGTGGCCATGGTACGCATCGAAAGCGAGTCGCGTTCGATTTCGCTAAGTCCGTATTCCGCGGCCGTTTCCTGGTTCTTCAGAATCAAGTTCTGGAATGCGAAAAGAACGTAGGTGTGGATGTTCTGGTAGTCCGTTGCCCAGCCTCCGGGCGAAAAACCGCTTTCATTGCCGAGGAATCCAGCCCTGAAGTAGTCTAGGTTGAACCGGTAGTTGGTGGGATTGTTGAAAATATTGGTGTTCTTGTAAAGGTCGTAACGGTAAGTCGTGTCCTTGGTGGCATACCACAAGGCGAGAGCCGCCGCTGCACCGTCGTCATAGCGTGGGCCGCCACCGGTGTAGAAACCAGGGAACGATGTTGTCTTTCCTGATTCATTACCGCTGCCGTAGTCAAAAAGCGGCATCATCACGTTCTTGTAGATGTCCTTTGCGGCTTCAAGGAGCGTGTCTGCGTAGGCTGCGTCATAGACGCGGTAACCAGCGGCAACGTTTGCAAGCGCTGCAACGAACATGCCGGAGGTGTTTGCGCCGATACCGGTCAATACGACGCGATCCGGCCCGCCTTTGGATTCCGGTTGCGCATCCTGGCGTTCCGGCAAATCCCAGAACTGGTGGTCCTTTTCGTCAACGCCCACGGAGTGGTACATGTCGTTTTTGGCAATCAAACCGTCTGCTTTGGATGCCCTGTAGAGTTTCAGAATAAAGTCTGCACCGATTTTGGCTTCGTGGAGAATGTCCGGAATACCATCTGTAAAGACTGTGTCGGCGTAAGATTCACCATAGCGGTCTTCAGCCTTGTTGGGGTAGGTGAGGTAAACCATTGAAAGTACATAAGCTGTATAACCGAGAGTTTCGGATACCTTGAAATGGTCACCGCAGTCGTGCCAGCCTCCTGTCAAGTCATGCCCGATTTTGGAGCCGTCCTTCAAGTGGCAAGGAGCATGGAAGTGCGATTTTGTGTTTCCGCAACGTTGGATGCCGAAGAACTGTAACGAGTTCTCGAGAATGGCATTGTAAATGGAGGGGTGAACATGGAAAGTTGCCGAGGTATCGTTCCCGACGACGAGGAAGTATTCGCCCGTTGTTGAAAGGGATGTGAAGTCGGCTCGGTACAAGTCTTCTTTCTGGGTGCTGATGGAGTCCTGTTTGCCGAATTCGTAGATGCTTTCCAGGGAGTTGAACGAACCGTTAATCCAGATGTTGGGCTTTGTTGCGCCTTTCTTGATAAGCGTCAGGTTTCCGCCACCTGGCACTTCTTTACCACTGTTCGCGTCAATGACCTTGAAAGTTCTTTCCTTCGGGTCTGCCACGTAGGCGTACTTGTAATCCTGAGGTCTGAACCCGCTTTGGTTTATACGGATGGGGCGTCTGTCATAGACGTTGAGGGAGTCCAGGTATCGACGGCTGCAATCTGTACAAGTCCTGTCGATATTGGGAAGACTTGCTCGTTCTGCGGCAACTACTTGGTCTACGCAGAATAAAGCCAATAATGAAATTACGCTAATCAATTTTTTCATGTTTGTGCAATCTCCTAAAACCCAATCAAAAATAAAGAGCTGCCAGGACGCTTAAATCCTGGAGCTCTCCGGTTCACTATTTCCTCCTCTTGAAGCCAAGAGTCTTTGTTGTGTTGTCGCTTGTTTTTTCGACCCTGTCGCCGGCAGCTTTGCAAGATGCCTTGTAGTCGTTGCTTGTTTCTTCGAAAGCTATTGCGCAGAAGGATTCCGCTCTGAAATCGAATTTAGCAATGTAGGCGCCAGTTCCAATCTTGTGCCCCTTCTTTGCAACAGGGGCTTCGTTGTCTTTGGCCGCCCATTCCAAATTGAGCTTGAGGCTACCGTTATCGATAAAGTTCCTCATCGGGGCAAATTTTTCTTTCGGGATGTCTAGCTTATATGTGTTGATATACTGCCCGAGGTTGTCGTAGAGATCCATGACAATCTTCAAGCTGTAATCGTACATATACTGTCCGCCATGAGTCATGAAACTTGCGGAAGGCATCGAAATCTCGATTTTGAAGGTCGGACCCGAACCAATGTAGACAGCCGTATCGATTTGACCGAGGCTTGTTCCGTCTGTGCTGATGAAGTTATGCTTACCGTCGATTGTCGCTGTCATGACGAACGCATCGTTATTTGTTGCTTCTGGGCGTCCGACATAGGCGTTATTTCCCGGCGTGGCAACTGGTTTGGAAAGCGTAGTCGTGAAACGGACGTTGTCGTCACCAGTGATACGGACATAAGGATTCTGCACAGTCGGGACGTTGTTGTTCTTGTCGATGTAGGCGGCTCCGAGGACGTCAGGAACAAGACGGATGCGGTCACCGGCATGGACTATGTTGTCATTCTCTTTATAGGTGAAGAGATACGTTTTTCCGGATCCTTGAGGCTTTTCTGGCGGGATTAATTCACCGCGTTCACGCTGGATGTATTTGCCAACATCGAGCATATTAACAGGTTCGGATATATTGACAGAGAGGAGGTCGTTGATCATGCGGGCGCTGGAAATGACCGGAGAGCACTTGTCGTACAATGTGAATGTCGATTCGAAGAATCCGTTTGCAACACCCTTGTGCGGGGATATCGTGCCGTTACCGTCCTTCTCACCGCTTGTAGAACCGTAAGGATAGGCGAGGTTTGCCGGAATTTTGATCTCGATAATGCTGTAGGTGTTGACGGAATCCTTCGACGTCACCGAGTCAATCATGACTTTGAAAGATGCGGAGACTGAGTCACGGATGGTCCAGTAACTTTCCTTGGGCTTGATGGTACCGCCGGTGGTATCGGCCGTGGTCCTGAACGAACGCGTAATGCCCGGATTTCCCCAGACAGTCACAATGCTATCGAACATGTCCTTTGTCTTGAGCTTTTGTTCGAACATGATGTAGACCTTGTCCGGGATGCCGTCGCCTTCCAAGTCAATCATTTCGGCATGATAGACGCCGACTGGTCTGGAAATGAGCGTTACCGTGACGGTCTTGCAACCGGCAGCGTTGATTCCGTTGAAACTCTGGTCGGTGATGGTGAAATCGTTTGTTGTTCTTGGAGTGACTTGTGCTCCAACCGGTACTAGAGCGTTGTTCGTATTACCGCTGATGATAAATGTCCAGCTCTTTCCGTTGTTCGTCGTAGTTCCCTTTCCGACAACTGTAGGTACGCCTACAGCTCCGGCGATGGCGAGCGGCCATTCGCTTTCGGGCGAGAGAATTACCGGTTCCGAGAATGCCACCATGACGGTATCGAGACCGCTGTTGTCGCTGTCGGATTTTTCAAGGATGGATACGCTTTCGAGTGTGGGAAGGATACCGTCCGTAATCCTTACCGTTTCCGGGCTCGCATTGCCGTGGTCGTTTACGTAAGTCGTTATCGTTCCGGACGGATTTGCGTTTGTTTGGACAAGGCTCGTGTCGATCGGGATGATGACGTCGTTCTTGTCGGCGTACTTGGAGGCGTCGAGCGCTACCTTCACGGAATCGGCCATGCCTTCGATAAAGTACTTGATGCTGTCGAGCTTGTAGTCCTCGTTGAGCTTGTTCGAGAAGACGATTCTCAGCTGGTCAGTCTTGTTGTCGCAGTCAGTATCTTCAGCAAGCACTTTCTGCGGTACGGGCACCTTGGATTCGGCGAAGAACGTGTACTTGGAAATATCGTCTTCGTCATCCGGGTCGATATAGACGATTTGGATGGTGTCACCGGGGAAGAACGAAATTTCGGAAGACTGGTTCCTTGTTTCCTTGGAGTGGCTCACTGCCGTAATCGGGCCTCCGACAAAGTGTCCGGGGTTCGCCGGGTCGGCGTTCAAGGTCACGGTGAGTTCGTCGTCCTTCTTGCTGTTGATAATCTTGATATCGACGCTCTTGGCATTGCTCTTGATCTTGTCCTTGTCCATCAAGTCGATGTAGAACGTCGTACCTTCAGGATTGGCGGGGCTGATCACCGGGTTCCCCTGGGCGTCCTTGATGACAAACTGGGAGGCCGTGGCGTCGCCCTTGGTGAAGTTTATGTAGTAGGTCCTGTTCTCGAATGCGCAACCGCCGCCTTCGACACAAGTTTCGCAAGTGGGGTTCGGACCAGCAAATATGGTGAGGTCTACTTTCTTGCTGCCAAGAGTCATCTTGACCGGGATATCGAGATCCCACATGTCGGTCGGGATGTCGTACTTGGCGATAATCTTTGTTCCGGATTCGTCGAGGATCCATTTGTCGAGTCCGTCGAAGAATGCCATGCCGCTAATCTTCACGCCGTTGGCCCAAATCTTCGTGATGAAGCCGCCTTCGGTAATGTGGGCCTTTCCGGTGACATGGACGGTGCTGCTGGTCTGGTCAATATCGATATGGGAGCCGTTGGAAACGTTGAACGGAGGATCGAGTGTTACCGTCATCCTGTATTTGGCTCTCTTGGTTTCCATTTCTTTCTTGGACGGGCTGTATCCCCAAATGAATTCGTCTTTACGATAGACGGAAACGTAGGGATTGTCTGGTGCTACGTCAAAGTTGTCGTCTCCTTCATTCTTAGGTATGCACGGCATGCCAGGGTAGTCTTTTTCTTCGTTGTTTGTACGGGAATGTGGCATCCAGCTCCAGTCGCCCGGATTCTCGTTCAGAGTGAGCGCCGCGGCATATTCATAGGACGGGGCGTACCACTTGTTATTTTCCAAGCAGTAAAGCTTTTTCTTCGGGGCTTCGTTCATTAAGTCCTTATATGGTGGGTATGGGCTTCGGTGGTCGAATCTTACGTCAAAGCGTAAGCGGCTCGCGCTCTGGATGACTGTGGAACCGAGGTTTAGCGGGAAGTACCATTGCCAGGTTCCCGTCGCTTCGTCGTAGGTGTCCTCAATTTTGATCGGGTGGGCGTCGCGGAGGTTCCTTTCTAGTTCATCCTTCGTTTCCGGGGAACAATTTCCGCTGAAGCCTGCGGAGGAGTATGCGTTACAGATGTCCGTGCCCATGCCGATATCGTTTTCGATTTCATCGGTTCCGCGCATGTAGATTCTAATCGTCAAGCTGTCGAATGGTCTTGATTCGTTGTTGAAGACGTTTATGTTCACCATGGCCATGTCGCCTTGCCACGGATACTGGTAGGTCTTCACGCTGAAGTCGTACCACATTACAGGAGTCGTGAACTTGAGCAGGTTATTGTCGTCGTCAACGGTGGTTTGTACGCCATTGCTTTCGACCATGAAGTAGTAGGTCGTCTTTTCCTTGAGTCCGCCGATTTTCACGTAGTGGAACTGTGTTGGGATACCGGAGACGTCGGCGTTGCCGGCACCGGAATTGAACGCAAAATCGCTGGCGTTGGTGTGCGGCTTTGTATCCCAGTAAATTTTGGACTCGTATTCGCCGTTCGGGGTGTACCACATGATTTCGGCACTGTCGGCAGTAACGTTACAGACGGTGACGTTTGCGATGTTTGCGGGGTCGGCTGTGGGGCGCGTCGTGAACGTGAACGGTGTCAGCGGGTCTTCCCTGGCGTACTTCGTCTTTGTGTTTGCCGGGTTGTAGGCGTTTGCACCTGTGACGTAGAAGTAATAGGTAGTACCCGGTTTCAGGTCGCGCAAGACGATATCGTGCTTTACTCCAGAGTTTTCGCTTGATGCGGTCTTGTCGTACTGGCCTTCTGTTGTGCCATAGTGGATGGTGGCCGTGCCACGTACGGAGAGCTTGATGGTCACGATGGCGGAGTCCACGCTCACATGGCGGATTTCGACATCGATATCCGGGGCGGTAGTCTTGTCGATTTGCTTGGAGGCGAGGGTTACTGTACTTACTAAAGTTGCGGCAGCGTCGATACAGATTTCGGACATTTCATAGTCTTCCCAGCTCAGCTTGCCTGCTTTTCCCATATTTCCGTCTCCGTCAGGACCGCCTGTCGGGGGAACTGCGCCATAAAGACCGCCGACAGGGGGTCTGTAGTAGTATTTCGTCTTTCCGCCAGGCACGTTTGTACCTTCGGGGTTTGCTCCACGGTGGTGCGGGTGGGCGTCGTTCTTGTCGCCGATGCCCATGATAAAGGAAATATCCCAGGGGTTCACACCGAGCAGGTAGTTCAGTTGGTTGATGCCTAGCTGTTTGGCTTCAGCGGCTTTCCAGTTCGGAGTTCCCATGTTGGGGAGTGAAAGGCCCTTCTTTTCGATGTCGTTGGCGACATCGGCGTAGGCCAGAACTTCAAAGATATCACCAGCACGGTAACGGTTGTAGATCCAGTTCTGGTCGGTGTGCATGGTGTACCAAATCTTGTCATAGGTGAATTGGCTTTGTTTCCAAATATTGGGAACTTGCGGCATGATAAAGGTTTCTGGAGTTCCGTCGTAGCTGCCCATATCGCCTAGGTTCGCAATCATGTTGGCAACGCAGTCTTCGATAGCGTTCAGCCATTCCGTTTCGGAGAGTCCGTATTTTTGGATGGCCGTGTCCTTGTCGGCAAGGATAAGCTTGTACAATCCGTAAAGCGCGTAAGAATAGGAGTTTGCCCAGCTGGTGTTCTTTACATTCTTGAGGAAGGCTTTGTCGGCTGTGACGAACCAGCCACCGTCAAAAAATCCTGCACCTTGACCATATTGCTGGTTTGCACCTAGCAGATTCTTAGTACGGAGGGCGTAGTCGGCGTATTCCTTTTTGCCAGTTGCATAGAGGAGCGCAACAGATGCCAACGCCATATCATCAACAAATTCGTTGTTTCCTTGGTAAGCGGGGGAAGAAATTGCCAAAGCCTTGTTATGGGTGATTGTCTTTCCACCATCATAGTTTCTCTTGCCTTGTGCCACGGCGTTGGCGAAGTCGAACATTTTTTCGGCGACCATGATGCAGCTGTCGGCGAAAGCCTTATGTTCGGGGTATTCGGAATACAGCTTGCCTACGAGAGCGAGACCCGCGGCCGTTTCGCCACCGACGTTGGCTCCGATTTCGCCAAGACGGACAGTTCTTGTTCCTGGACCGCCACGGTCTGTCGCTTCTGCGGAATTACCGATAGGGAGATCGTCCTGGTTCTCAGGAGGGCCCCACCATCCGTGGTCCGAACCGAAGTTACCAACGGAGAGAGCCATGTCGTCGATGACTCCCTTGGCGCGAATGAAGGAACGCAGGACGAAGTCGGCCCCATGCTTTGCTTCGCGGAGCATGTCCGGAATGCCGTCCTTGTTGATGGTTTCGTTCTGGTTGAATGCGTAGTTGTCTTCGTCGGCGTTCGGGTTCGTTGCCGCCATCAACGCTACGACCATGAAGGCGTACATTTGGGTCTGGGATTCCTTCAGGTGGTCACCGCAGTCGTAGTAGCCGCCCTGGAGAGTTCCTGCCGTGGCGGCGTTATAAGGTCCGCGAACATCCTCGGGTCCTTCTGTAACCGGACCTGCACCATCCAGGGCATGGCTAGAACCGCCATTACGGAACCAGGATTCCGCGATACCGCTACGGTTGACTCCATAGAACTTGAGGGCTGCGGCTTTCACCATGGAATAGAGTCTGTCGCTTACAATGAATGTGCTCGAAATATCTTTGCCAACTTTAATGCGTAGACGCGTCTCAAGAGGGACGTTCTGGGGAACGTGGCCCATTTTCAAGTCTCCGGAGGGGCCGGTGGCCCTTACTGTATAACGCTGCTGGTCGTTGGTGGCTGCATTCGTGCCTGCGGTAATCCGCCATGTGGAAGAAGCCTTTTTATTAAGTGGGGTTAGTGATCCGGTTATGGCTGGGGATAAAGATTTGCCGTTGACATCGACGATTTCGAAAGAAGATTCGCTACCCACGTAATAGAACATACGTTCCGGGTCGTCTTCCAGATATCCGGCCTGGTTCACGCGGATAGGGGATATCTTGACGTTCATTGCATCTAGGTACGCTTGGTTCAGCGAGTCGGGAATAAATACGTTTGGAGCATAAGACGCCGGTGTCAGGTTTTTTGGCAACATGTTCCTTTTCTTGGTAACCGATGTGTCAAAATTCTTGAAAACAGTGCTGTCCCAGGTAAGTGGGTATATCGGTCTAAGCAAGTCATAAGGAGTGGGCTGCTCCTGCTGCGCGGCCACGAAACTGGCTGCGGCGCATAATGCTAACAGGTACTTCTTAATAGACACGTTGTCTCCTTTACATATGGAAAAATCGGGCAAAACGAGTCTTGCCCTCTGACTATATTCTATCAAAAGATAAAATAGATTATTTATGTAAAAATGTATTGTGATATATTCCTTTTTTGTTCTCAAAATATTCTTCAGTTTGCTTTTTATTCCTTTAAATGTATCATATGAATAAAGAACATGAAAAAATAAAGTAATTGAAAACTTCTGGCTTTCTTTTTAACTGAACAATGTATCTGAAATTTTACAAACAAGAAAGAAAAAGGCTCCTGAATCGTCAAATCCAGGAGATTCTTTTAAATTTTTCTCTTGAAACCGAATGTCTTGGTTTTGCTACCAGTAGCTTTATCGGCCTTGATTCCGACATTTTCGCATGTTTGGTTGTAGTCATTGTCGGATTTTTCAAATTTCGCAGCGCAGAAGGATTCTGCCGTGAAGTCGAATTTCGCGATGTAGGCTCCTGTACCAATTTTATTGCCCTTTTTGGCGACGGGGGCTTCGTTGTCCTTGGCTACCCATTCCAGGTTGAGCTTGAGTATTCCGTTATCGACAAGGCCTCGCATGGATGTGAATTTTTCCTTCGGGATGTCTAGCTTATAAGTATTGACGTATTGCCCGAGATTGTCGTAAAGATCCATGACGACTTTTAGGCGGTAATCGTACATTGGCATACCCTCGTGGGTCATGAAATTTGCTGAGGGCATTGTAATTTCAACTTCGAAATTCGGACCGGAACAGGCGTAGATCAATGTGTCGGCTTGACCCAGTAGAGTTCCATTTTCGTCGATGAAATTGTTCTTGCCGTTGACTATGGCCGATGTCACAAATGCTTCGTCCTTTAAAGATTCCGGACGGCCCATGTAAGCGTTTGTCTTGGGCGTTGCGACTGGGTTTGAAAGTGTCACCGTGAAGCGGATGTCGTCGTCACCTGTGACGCGGACCCATGGGTTCTCCTGTTGCGGGATGTTGCTGTTCTTGTCGATATAGGCGGATCCGATATTCTCCGGGACGAGCTTGATCATGTCACCCGCATGGACCACGTTGTCCTTTTCGTTATAGGTGAAGAGATACGTTTTCCCTGCACCCTGCGGCCTTTCGGGCGGAATGTAGTTGTCGCGTTCGCGGACGATGTACTTGCCCGTTTCGAGCATGGTGACGTTTTCGGAGATGTTGACCGTGAGCAGGTTCTTGATCATGCGTGCGGAGGTGATGATTGGCGGGCATTTATCATAAAGCGTGTATGTCGTTTCGAAAAATCCGTTTGCGGCGCCTTTGAGTGGAGATACCATTCCGTTCCCGTCTTTTTCGCCGCTTGTAGAACCTCTTGGGTATGCGAGGTTGTCTGGAATATTGATTTCGATGATGCTGTAGGTGTTGGTGGAATCCTTTGTCGTCGAATCGGCAAGCATCACCTTGAACGGAGCTGAAACGGAATCGCGGATGGTCCAGTAATTTTCCTTAGGCTTGATTATGCCGCCGGTGGTATCTGCCGTGGTCACGAACGTGCGCGTGATGCCCGGATCGCCCCAGACCGTCACGATGCTGTCGAAGATGTCCTTGGGCTTGAGCTTGCGTTCGAACATGATATAGACCTTGTCCGGAATGCCGTCGCCCTGAACGTCTATCATTTCTGCATGATATACGGGGACTGGGCGGCTGATGAGCGTTATGGGCACGCTGGGCTTGCAACCGGTTGGGCTAATCGGATTGAAACTTTGATCGGTAATGGAAGTGCCTCCCGTTGATCTTGCACTAGCTTGTGCTCCTATTGGGACGAGTGCGTTATTTGTATTACCGCTGATAACAAATGTCCAACTCTTTCCGTTGTTTGCTGTTGTTCCCTTCCCGACGACGGACGGTATGTCTGCAACACCGGCAATGGCAAGTGGCCATTCACTTTGGGACGAGAGAATTACCGGTTCCGAGAAGGCTATCATGACGGTGTCGAGATCGCTGTTGTCGTTGTCGGACTTTTCAAGAATGGAAACGCTTACGAGCGTGGGTGGGATTCCGTCTGTAATCTTCGTAGTTTCTGCATTGGGAGTCCCTTGGTCGGCAACGTATGTCGTAATCTTTCCAGAGGGGTTTGCGCTTGTCGGGACGAGGCTTGAGTCTATCGGGATGATGACCTCGTTCATGTCCGCGTACTTGGAGGCGACAAGCGGAACCTTGACGGTATCGCTCATGCCGTCAATAAAGAACTTGATACTGTCCAGCGTGTATCCGTCGGAGAGTTTGTTCGAGAAGGTTATCTTCAACTGGTCCACTTTGTTGTCGCAGTTGGTGTCTTCGGCGAGTACCGTCTGCGGCGATGGTATTTTGGATTCCGCATAGAAGGAGTACGTGGAAATATCGTCCTCGTCATCCGGGTCAGTATAAGTTATCTGGATAGTATCGCCTGCAAAGAACGAAATTTCTGAAGTCTGGTTCCTCGTTTCCTTGGAGTGGCTGATGGCTGTAATTGGACCCCCGATAAAGTGTCCCGGGTTGGTGGGGTCGGCTTTCAGGGTGACCTTGAGGACGTCGTTCTTTTTGTTGTTCGTGACAAGAATATCGAGATTTTGGGTTTGCGTTTTACCTTCTACTTTGTCCTTGTCCATCAAGTCGATGTAGAACGCCGTACCTTCGGGATTGGCAGGGCTTACAATCGGTTTGCCGTTGGCGTCCTTGACGACAAGTTGAGATTCTGTCGCTTTTTCTTTCGAGAAGTTCACGTAATAGTTCCTGTTTTCGAAAGCGCATCCGCCATTTTCGACACAGGTTTCACAGGTGGGATTCGGTCCTGCGAATACCGTGATATCCACTTTCTTGGAGCCGATGCTCATCTTGACCGGAATGTCGAGATTCCACATGTCCGTCGGGATGTCGTACTTGGCGATGATGTTCTGTCCGTCCGCGTCCAGAATCCATTTGTCGAGACCGTCAAAGAACGCCATGCCGGTGATTTTTACGCCGTTCGCCCAGATTTTCGTGATGAATCCGCCTTCGCTGATGTGAGCCTTGCCGGTGACGTGGACGGTGCTGCTTTTCTGGTCGATATCGATATGGGAACCGTTGGAAACGTTGAACGGGGGGTCGAGTACCATGTTGATTTTGTAGTTGGCTCTCTTGGTTTCCATTTCCTTTTTAGAAGGACTGTAACCCCAGATAAATTGGTCCTTGCGGTACACAGATACGTAAGGATTCACGGGAGCTGCATCGAAGTCGCTGTCTCCTTCATCCTTGCTTATGCACGGCATGCCCGGATAATCCAATTCTTCGCCGTTTGCGCGGGAATGCGGCATCCAGCTCCAGTCGCCCGGATTTTCGGCCAAAGAGGTGGCTCCCGCAATATTGGTAGGAGAGTACCATTTGTTGCCTTCTTTGCAATAAAGTTTCTTCTTTGGCGCTTCGTTCATCAAGTCCTTGTAAGGTGGATATGGACTGCGGTGGTCGAATCTCACGTCAAAGCGCAGGCGGCTCGAACTCTTGATGACTGTAGAACCCAAATTCAGCGGGAAGTACCATTGCCATGTTCCCGTCGCTTCGTCGTAGGTGTCTTCGATTTTGATGGGGTGGGCGTCGCGGAGGTTTCTTTCCAGTTCCTGTTTCGTAGCCTCTGTACATTCGCCACTGAAACCGGATTCGTCGTATGCGTTGCAGATGTCCGTACCCATTCCGATATCGGTGTCTATTTCGTCGGTTCCGCGCATGTAGAGGCGGATGGTCAGGCTGTCGAATGGTCGTCCTTCGTTGTTGAACACGTTGATGTTCAGCATGGACATGTCAGACCAGTTGTATTGATATGTCTTTACGCTAAAGTTGTACCACGCTACAGGTGTCGTGAACTTGAGACGGTTGTTTTCGTCATCGACTGTAGTTTGCGCGCCGTTGCTCTCGACCATGAAATAGTACGTTGTCTTTTCCTTGAGACCGCCAATTTTCACGTAGTGGAACTGGGTGGGAATGCCGGAAATGTCTGCGTTGCCGGCTCCGGTATTGTACGCAAATTCGGTAGCGGTGGAGTGCGGTACGGTATCCCAATAGACTTTGGATTCGTATTCTCCGTTCGGGGTGTACCACATGATTTCGGCGCTATCCGCAGAAACGTTACAGACGGTGACGTTTGCGATTTCCGCGCTTTCGACGTTGCTTCTTGTCGTGAAAAAGTAAGGGGCTTGGGTGCTATCAACGCGGAACTTGGTCGTCACGTTTTCCGGCTTGTAGGCGTTTGCGCCCGTGACATAGAAGTAGTAGGTTGTGCCGGGTGTCAAGTCACGGAGTATTATGTCGTGTTGGATTCCGAGGGCTCCATCTGTTGCTGTCTGGTTGTACTCGCCTTCGGTTGTGCCGAAATGGATGACGGCCGTGCCGCGCTGGGTGAGGTTGACGGTCACGATTGCCGAGTCCGCGCTTTTGTGGCGGATTTCTACGCTAATCTCTGGAGCAATCGTCTTGTCGAATTTGTGGGCGAGAATGCTCACTGTGCTTAAGAATGTAGCCGAAGCGTCAATGCAGACTTCGGATTTTTCGTAATCTTCCCAGCTTATGGATTTGGGTACCAGGGAGTTGCCCATACCGGGCTTTATTCCGCCAAGGAATGCGCCTGCAGGGACTTTGTACGGATAGGGGCTGCCAGCGACGTTTGTGCCTTCGGGGTTTGATGCGCGGTGGTGCGGGTGGGCGTCGTTCTTGTCGCCTACGCCATAGATAAACGAAATGTCCCACGGGTTAACGCCTAGCATGTAGTTTATTTGGTTGATGGCCAGCTGGTACATTTCGTCGGATTTCCAGTTCGGGGTCCCCATGATAGGGAGCGAAATTCCCTGTGCTTCGATGCTTTTTGCGACATCGACGTATGCCAACACATCGAACATGTTGCCGGCCTGGTAGCGGTTGTAAATCCATTCGCCTTGGGGGGAACCCATGTTGTACCAGTCTGCGTCATACCTGACGGTAGTCGGTTTCCACATGATACTTCCTGCGGGCAGCTCAATGGATGCGTTACCGCTTCCTTCCGACATGTCGCTGACATTGTAGATCAAGTTTGCTATACAGTCTTCGACGGCGTTTAACCATTCTTCTTCGGTTAGGCCATATTGGTTCATGGCCTTGCTCTTGTCGGCAAGGATGAGCTTGTATAAGGCATAAAGCGCAAACGTGTAGCTATTCGCCCAGCTTGTTGTCTTTACGTTTTTCAAAAAGCCTTTGTCGTTGGTGACGAACCAACCGCCCTGGAAACAACCGGCGCAGTTTTCCATGTATTCCTGCGTAGGGGCGGTTTGTCCTTCATTGCCGATTTTTGCACCTGCTGTTACTAAATTCCTGGTGCGGATCATATCGTCGGCGTATTGCTTTTTGCCTGTCGCGTAGAGGAGTGCAACAGAAGCTAGCGCCAAGTCGTCGTAAAATTCGTTGTTCCCGTTGTACGCCTTGCTGGACCAGCCCGCGGCTTTGGTGTTGTTCTTGATATTTTTTCCGCCATCGTAGGTAGTTTTGCCTTGCGCCAAGGCTTTCGCCATGTCGTACATTTTTTCGGCGACCATCAAGCAGCTGTCGGCGAAGGCATCGAAGTCGGAGCCCAATTCCCTGTACATCTTGCTGAGAATGGCGAGGCCTGCAGCCGTTTCACCGCCGATGTTCGCCCCGATTTCGCCGAGGCGAACCATTCTAGAGGCTGGGCCTCCGCGGTCTTTCGCCGATGGGGAACCGTCTACAGGAAGATCGTCTTGATATTCCGGGCGTCCCCACCAACCGTGATCGGAGTCCTTGGTGCCGATAGAAAGGGCCATGTCGTCGATAACGCCCTTTGCGCGGATAAAAGAACGGAGAATAAAGTCGGCTCCGTGCTTTGCTTCGCGGAGAACGTCCGGAATACCGTCGATGCCGCCTGCCGCGTGGTTGAATTTGTAATGGTCCACGTCTGCATCCGGATTTGTCGCGGCCATGACAGCGGCGGCCATGAATGCATACATCTGGGTTTGCGATTCTTTTAGGTGGTCGCCACAGTCGTAGTATCCGCCTTGGAGTGTTCCTGCGAGGGCGGCGTTGTAGGAATTTCTAATTTCTACTGCGTCTGTGACTGCGACTCCGCCGGCGCCATCTTTTGTGTGGCTGGCCGGGTGGAACCACGAATCGCCATAGCCGCTGCGGTTGATTCCGTAGAACTTGATGGCGGCGTCCTTTACCATGGTATAAACCAGGTCGGATACAATGAATGTGCTTGAAATGTCGTTGCCTACCTTGATGCGGAGACGGGTATCGGTAGGGACTCCTTGCGGAACGTTACCGATCATGATATTACCGGATTGGCCGGTGATATCGACTCGATAGCGTTTCTGGTCGTTCGTGGCGGCGTTTGTGCCCGCGATAATGGTCCAGTCGGAGGAGGTCGTGCGGCCGGAAGGCTTGAGATTCCCTGTGATGGCCGGGGTAAATGACTTTCCGTTGACATCTACGATTTCAAAAGTCGTCGCATTACCGATAAAATAGAATTGGCGTTCCTTGTCGCTTTCCAGATAGCCGGCCTGGTTCAAACGGATTGGCGACATGTGGTAATTGATGGCGTCTAGATAAGCTTGCTTCAGTGTATCGACGATAAATGCGTTCGGGGCGTAAAAAGGAGTCGTCTTCTCGGGCAGCATGTTCTTTTTTTTAGTGACCGAGGTATCAAAGAAATTAAATACAGTCGTATCCCACGTTAACGGGAATGTAGGTCTAATCAAATCATAAGGAGTCGGTTGTTCTTGCTGCGCTACAGTTATTCCTACGGCAGCGCATAAAGCCCACAGATAGCTCTTGATTTTCACGATTCCTCCTTAATGTAAAAACGGGCAAAACATGTTTTGCCCTCTAACAGTATTGTCTTGATTATGAAAATAAGTTATTTAATGCTGAAATGCATTAGAATAATTTTATTTCTGTTCTCAAGTCGTTCCCTGATTTATGCAAATTTTTCCCCTTGTGACTATTTGTGCGAAATACTGGATACTTTGTTGTAATACATGCTAAATTAGTTTTTTTGACTTTTAGTATGTAAAAATCGAAGAAAAAACATCAAAAAAATGCCGAAATCATTCTTTATAAGCATTTTTTTGAAAAAAATACCCTAAAACCTCTCATTTTTAGGATAAATTTACATACTAAACTTTATAAAACGTCTTTTAAATATGTAACATACAAAATAACAAATGGCTGATTACATATCAAAATGCCCCAAAAGAGCCTTTAGTATGTAAGGAAATTCGTAGCGAATTTATTTGTTGTTACTTTGTTTAAACTGTAAGGACTGTGCAAAATAAAAGACCGTCGCATGGACGGTCTTTAAATTTTCAATGAAGCGTTCAATAGCGCTTATTAGTCCCCAGTGAAGATGATCACGAGAACAGAGGCAATGAATGCTGCGGAAACTGCGATGAATTCCCACGGATTGTCCATGACGGCGGACTTGGCGGTGCCAGCGGTTTCGTCTTCGACTCTCTTCTGTTCTTCTTCGGCCTTGGCCTTGGCTTCAGCTTCGGCAGCCTTCTTTTCTTCTTCGGCCTTGGCGAGAGCGGCGGTATCTACCGGGGCTTCGGTCTTGGCTTCGAGAACTTCAGTGGCTTCAGCGGCTTGAGCCTGGGCTTCGGCTGCCTGAGTCTGGACTGTGGCCTTTGTGGAATCGACTACGCCCTGAGCTTGAGCCTGAGCGGCGTCAACAGTGGCTGTTGCCTGATTCTGTGCAGCAGCGGCTTGGGCCTGTGCATTTTCGACAGTCTGAGTTGCGGTGGCAGATGCCTGAATGGCCTGAACCTTGGCGCCATCGACGGTTGCGGTGGCTTGAGCCTGAGCGTTAGCGGCAGCATCAGTAGCTTGGGCCTTAGCGGCGTCAGCTGTGGCGACAGCGTCAGAAGCCTGAGCCTTGGCGGCATCGACAGCTCCAGTAGCTTGGGCCTGAGCGTTAGCCGCGGCGTCCGTTGCTTGGGTCTTGGCGGCGGTTGCTGCGTCTGTAGCCTGAGTCTTGGCAGCGGCTGCGGCGCTTACGGCCTTAGTCTTTGCAGCAGTGGCCTTGGATTTAGCAGCAGTAGCCTTGCCCTTGGCGGCGGTTGCTGCGCCAGTGGCCTTGCCCTTTGCGGCAGCGGCGGCGTCAGTGGCCTGGGTCTTAGCAGCGGCAGCAGCGTCTGTTGCCTGCGTTGCTTGAGCCTTAGCGGCAGAAGCGGCATCGGTTGCCTGAGTCTTTGCGGCAGCGGCGGCGTCAGTAGCCTGGGTCTTAGCAGCGGCAGCAGCGTCTGTTGCCTGCGTTGCTTGAGCCTTAGCGGCAGAAGCGGCATCGGTTGCCTGAGTCTTTGCGGCAGCGGCGGCGTCAGTAGCTTGGGTCTTTGCAGCGGCAGCGGCGTCCGTGGCCTTTGTTGCCTGAGCCTTCGCTGCAGCTGTGGCGTCCGTTGCCTGAGTCTTTGCGGCGTTCTTGGCTTCTGCGGCCTTTGCTTCTGCAGCAGCCGGAGCGTCAGCAGCTTTTTCTACCTTGGCGGTAGCTGTTTTCGTAGCTTCTGTGGCGCTTTTAAGGGATGGAAAAGCAAAAACCATCGATGCCGAAATCATCGTGGCAAGCAGAATTTTTTTCATTATTCAATCCTCTTGGAAAAAGAAGTTTTTGTTTTTGTTATCAAAAATAATACATCTTGTGTGATTTTGGTCATAGAAAAAGGAAAAAGGTCAAAAAAAATGGCAAAAATGGGGGATGATGTGTAGAATTTTGGCGATAGATGGAACTTTTAGAGCTTTGAACTTAGATTTTAGAGCTTAGAATATTGCTTTCTGTCTAAGTCCTATCGGTTAAGTTCTACCAACTATATTTTACTAACTGCACCGAAGGTGCCTTAATCACAAAATTAGACGAATGAACAAACTTTCGGCCCTACAGACGATAAGTGAAAGAATTATCTTTACCACTGTAGATAACGAAATCAATATGTCTTCCCCCGCGAAGGCGGAGACCTCCTTATTAAAGAAAAAAGAGATCGCCGAACAAGTCGGGGATGACTGCAGAGGCTCATGCTTCTAACTACTAACCACTAACCACAGGATTAGACGAAAGAAATAAGAATGGAAAGCGATGTTTTGCATGTGCAAACACTCTCGTCTTTTGTCTCTCGTCTCTCGTCTAAAACAAGGATACTATGGCATTCAAATACGAAGCTACCGTCCAGCACGGTGAAGATACTACCGAATACGTAAACCTCGGTAAAGACGGCGTTTCCGTCGCCGAATTCGAAGGCAAGAAAATCCTGAAAGTCGCCCCTGAAGCTCTCACCAAGATTGCCCAGGCCGCCTTTGAAGAAGTCGAATTCTGCCTGCGCCCGGCCCACACGGCCAAGGTCGCCAAGATTCTCCAGGACCCGGAAGCTTCGGACAACGACAAGTTTGTCGCCCTCACCATGCTCAAGAACGCTTGCGTTGCCGCCAAAGGAATCCTCCCGTTCTGCCAGGACACCGGTACGGCCATCTGCGTAGCCCATAAGGGCCAGCAGGTTTGGACGGGCTTTGACGATGCCGAAGCTATTTCTGAAGGTATCTATAATGCTTATACCACAAAGAACCTTCGCTACAGCCAGATTGCTCCCTTGACCATGTACGAAGAAAAGAACACCGGTTGCAACCTGCCTGCCCAGATCGACATCCACGCCGAAGAAGGCGCCGAGATGAAGTTCCTCTTTGTGGCGAAGGGCGGTGGCTCTGCCAACAAGACTTACTACTGGCCCATGACCAAGGCGCTCCTCAACCCGAAGTCCTTGGAAAAGTTCCTCGCCGAAAAGGTTAAAACGCTCGGTACTGCGGCTTGCCCTCCGTACCACCTTGCGATTGTGATTGGCGGTACCTCTGCCGAAATGAACACCCACATGGTGAAGCTCGCTAGCTGCGGCTACCTCGACGATATTCCGACCACGGGTTCCGAAGGCGGCCGTATTTTCCGCGACCTCGAAATGGAAGAAAAGGTTCTGCACATTTGCCAGAAGACAGGCATTGGCGCCCAGTTCGGCGGCAAGTACCTGGTGCACGATGTTCGCGTGATCCGCGCTCCGCGCCACGCTGCAAGCTGCCCGGTTTCTATCGGCGTGAGCTGCTCTGCCGACCGCAACATCAAGGCAAAGATTGACGAAAACGGCCTCTGGCTCGAAAAGATGGAACACCATCCGGAAAACTACATCCCGTCTGGCAATGCCGTGAACCTCGCTCCGGCTGTTGAAATTGACCTCGACCGCCCGATGAAGGATGTGCTCGCCGATCTCACCAAGTATCCGGTGAAGACTCGCCTCAGCCTCAAGGGCACCATGATTGTGGCCCGCGACATGGCTCACGCGAAGATTGCCGAAATCTTCGACAAGCAGGAACGCGGCGAAGAACTCACGGACGAAGAAAAGACCGTGCTCAAGGTCGTGTCCGACCACCCGATTTACTACGCCGGCCCGGCCAAGACTCCGGCAGGCATGCCCACCGGTAGCTTCGGCCCGACAACGGCTAACCGCATGGACCCGTACGTGATGCGCTTCCAGAGCAAGGGTGCTTCGATGATCATGGTCGCTAAGGGCAACCGCAGCCAGGACGTGACCGACGCCTGCAAGAAGTACGGTGGATTCTTCCTCGGCTCTATCGGCGGTCCGGCAGCCATCCTCGCTGAACAGAACATCCTCAGCAACGATATCGTGGCATTCCCGGAACTCGGCATGGAAGCCATCCGCAAGATCACCATCAAGGACTTCCCCGCCTTCATCCTCGTGGATGACAAGGGCAACAATTTCTTTGAGGGACTAATCTAAAGATGTTGCCCTTGTGCCAAGCGGATGCGGCTCGTATTAACGAGCCGTAGAAGCGCGGAGTATTTGGCGTCGAAAGTTCTTTAATGCGATAGCCAAATACGGAGTCTCTCAATCGCCAAGCGGATGCGGCTCGTATTAACGAGCCGTAGAAGCGCGGAGTATTTGGCGTCGAAAGTTCTTTAATGCGATAGCCAAATACGGAGTCTCTCAATCGCCAAGCGGATGCGGCTCGTATTAACGAGCCGTAGAAGCGCGGAGTATTTGGCGTCGTAAGTTCTTAGCTGCGGTAGCCAAATACGGAGTCTCATTGGGGCAACAACTTCTTCGAAGGGTTAATCTAAACCCGAATTGTCATCCTGAGCGGAGCCTGTCATTCTGGAGCGAAGCGATAGAATCCAGGCGAAGTCGAAGGATCCAGACCCGAGTCTAAAACATCCCGTCGGTAAACCGGCGGGATGTTCTTGTATGTAAAAAATCGGGCTTTGATTTGAGGCTAATCTATTCTTTGAATTCTACGCTTTCGATGGCATCCAAAAGCTCGTTTCTAACACTTGTGCCGAAAGCAATGCTTCGCATGATGACAAGGAGAATGTTTCCTTTTTTTGTTAGTCTAGATGCGAGGCAAACGTCTTCTGGCGTTCCGTCATCATGTGCTATTTTGTAGCATCTGTATGTGTACTTCTTTTCGGAATTATAGTCAGTATCGACTAGGTTTTCGTTTGTACAATCTTTGAAAAGTTCATCGTATGCGGAAAAAAGTCTAGTTGTCTTTAAAGAATCGCTTATATCGTTTTGAAAAACTTCAGGATTGTTTTGTGCAGCCTTGCTGTATGATGCGAGAATGAAACTCATTTCTAAATCTTCGTTATTTAATGTTACGGATGCTATTCCTTTAGTGGTGTCGTGAACGGCGTTTTTGTAATAGAATGGGAAGTTGACGTTGAATGGGGTATCAATTTCAAGTTTCTCTGGCATTTTTGTTGCAATGAATGCTTTGGCGGTTGTTGCGCGGAAGTAGATGAGCATTTGACCAAGAACGATTGGACGCATCTGTGTTCCCATCAGAAGGGCGCAGCCGGAAAGTACAAGTACTGCGAAAATAAGTGAAATAGATAAAATCTTTTTCATAGAAACTCTTTTTTGTGAAAATGATAATAAAAACTGACGAAATAAAAATGCAAAAAAGTAGAAAATGGCAGGTTTCGAAGGAAACCTGCCGATGGATGTGTTATGAGGAGAGGTTATTTTCTCTTGCTCATTCGAACAATTTTATTGCGTGCTTTGACAACGTAAATGCCGTAGGGGAGGTTCGCCTGAAGCTTTTCCCATCCGCTATGGAAGTCGCTTGCTTTGAACGAAGTAATTTTGTTCCCTTGAATGTCGAATATGATGTAGTTTGTATGTACCTCTTGGAGCATGGGCGAAATGCGTATGGCATCAGTCAATTTAGGCTCGCTGAATTCAATCCAGTCGAGATTGAAGTACGGCTTGTCAATCTTTATTTTTAGCACGTGTGCGCCTTCCGCGATTGCAGGCACGGAAACTGTAACCGTTTCGAATTTTTTCCAGTCGCCGGTATTTGGGACGTTCACGGTGGCGATATTCTTTTCGTCAACGAGTACGGAGAAGAACGTGCTATCGCTTGGTGATGAAACTCGTGCTGTGAGCGTGAGGGAATCGTTCTTGGCGGCTTTTACCGTATAACGTAACCAGTCATTGGCGTAGCCCCAGCCGTAAATGATGGCTCCATCGGCGCTGTCGAGGCCTGCGTTGTCTTCGCGGTAGAGGCTGTTTTCGTTTTCGATATCGCTGTCCAAAAATCCGCGACCGTTTCCGCCTTTGTCGTAGTTCTCGGCTTCGATTTTTCCGGGGATGGTAAGCGTGTCTTTGAACGGTTCAATTTCGACTTTTTTAGAAATGTCAATTTTACTTCCGTAACCGGCGGCGACAATATTTGCTTGTACCAAATCATCCACAGAATCGGGCGGGTTTCCGATGGTCATCACGCCTTCAAAAAACGTTCCTGCGCCGCCGTCGCTGCCGTCACCGCCGTTGCCGAGTACGATGGCGCCTTGCAGCTTGCGCGGGCTGTAGCCTTTTTTGCGCGGGCCGTCCCACATGGTGTTGAGATTTCCTTTTTGGGCGCTGCCGCCTTTGAGCTTGAACGTCCCGTCGTTCGGGCCTTTCAGCATGGCGGTTACATAGTCTGCTTCAATAGAAAGTGCGTTCGGCCACGGTGTCGTATGGGTCTTGCCCCATTGCCAACCAGCATCGTTTCCCTTGAATACGCCGTCTTCCAAGTCGGCGGCAACCCACGGACCGTTTCCTTGTCCTGGACCGCCCCAGTCCTTGTCGCTTCCGAAGTAGATGCATTCCATAGTTCCCGGGCCGTCATCGTTACCGGTTGTTTCTGCGTTTCCGTAGTTGAAACAGCAAAGGTCGTTGTAATGCCTGCCGTCAACCACCATGTACATGGATTCTTCTTCATCGCCGGTGGCTACACCTTTGGTATTGTTATTGCGGTAACCGGTGGCAGACCAGGCGTCGCGATAGAATCCGTAAGCCTTGCGCCCGCTGATGTAAATCGGGGCTCTGTTTGCGTCTGCTTCTTTGGCTCCATCTTTAAGCCAATAGACTGGCGGCGATTTTTTCAGGTCGTTCTTGTAGCTGCTCTGGTCGTAAATGATGGAAATGGTGCATTTGGAGCCTGCACAAAAGTCGTCTTGCACGGAGGATTTGACAAAGCCTCCCGCCTCTTCGACTGGAATGTCCTTGGTTTGCCCATCGGATCTGCGGACTTGATAGAGGTTCCCGCTATAACTGGAGTAGAGTGCGCGTGTCAAGCTGTGTGCCGCGACGCATGGCGTTTTTGCCCGTGCATAGATGTCGCAAGGGCCTTCAGCGATTGCCTGAGAAACTGCTGTAGCTACAACAAAAACTGCAACAGACGTGAGTGTGTTGTTTTTCATCCAAATATCCCCGTTTGGTGTATTGCTATATGAAAAATATTTTCAGAAAAAACTGTATTTTTGCCTTTTTGCAAGTTTCCATTGTATTTTTTTCAATGGCGATTATCTTTTCTAGGGTGCTTTAGAGGAGTGAAAAGGTTATTTTCTTAAATGGATAAGTCTCTCTTTCAAGAATTTGCCTATGCTGAACATTGCCGAAATTGGTGACTATAGGGATTTGCTCAAGAATTACTATACCCAGCGCAAGCTGGATATGCCGCTGTATTCCTATAAAATGATGGGTCAAAAACTTGGACTAGAAACAAGTCAAATGTTTCGCGTATTGAACAAGGAACTTCACTTGCCCAACCGTAGTATTCCGTTGGCGAAGAACTTGTTGGATTTGAAGGGACGCAATGCTGAAATTTTCGAAATTTTGGTCGCTGCATCCAAGACGAAATCTCCTGCAAAAAAAGACAAGCTTTACAAGATGGCGCTTTCGCTCCAGGATGTAGATTTGCGCAACTTCAGTGCGAGTGAATACCTTTTCTTGAGCAAGTGGTGGATTCCCGTAGTGCGTGCCCTTATCGAGATGAACGGCGGCCATGCCGAAGTCTCGCGCCTCGTAAAGCAAATTTCGCCTGCGGTTTCGGAAGACCAAGTGCGCGAAGCTATTGCCGTGCTTAAGGACTTGAAACTTATAACGCCGCTCGCTTCGGAACGCTATGCGACGACGGTCGCTAACTTTACGTCGGGTGGTTCGGCTACGAAAATAGCCGCTATCCGCAGTTATCAGAACCAGCTTTTGACTCTCGCACAGAACGCTCTTGTCGCCGTGGAACCTTCCAAACGCAATATCTCGTCGCTCTTGGTAGGTGTCGATGACGACTGCTTTGAAGACTTGAACGAAATGACGCTTGAGTTCAGACGTCAAGTGCAAAAAAGAGCCGCAGAGGTAAAAGTGGTGAACCGGGCCATGCAATTTGTATTCGCTCTTTACCCGGTTGCCGAAATGTCCGATGAACAAGCTAAGAAAGTGAGGGCGAAATGATGAAAAAATTATTCTTGCTCTTTGTGCTTTCGGCATGTTTCTTCTTTTGTGCGTGCTCGGATAAAGATGTTGCAGGCATCAGTTCTGTCGAAACGCAAAACGCCTTTTTGATTCGCGTTGTTCATAACGATTCGTTGCCTGCGGTCAATGCGGTCGCCCGCGTTCGCTCTGCTGATTTTGTTCGCAATATCGCGGAAGATTCCGCTGAAACTCCGTTTTTTATGGAGTACAAGACGGATTCCTTGGGCTGCATCCGCATCGATAGCCTCGCTATAGATACTGCGATGATTGAAATTATAGATAAAGGAGATGGTGTCATTAGAAAGATTCACGCCGCTGAAGTGCAGGACGGCGACTCCGTGCAGTTTGTTCTCGAAAAAACGGGAAGCTTGCGTGGAAAGGTTTATTTGCCGGAAGGGGTGGATTACGCATGGGTCCAGGTTTACGGCATAGATCGCCTTGTCAAAACCGATAGCCGAGGATTCTACGAATTGGATTCGCTTGCCCCGTATGATGAATACAGCTTGCAGGTCGTTATCGGTGATACGGTAGTCCAACAGTCCGCAGAGGTCAAGGTTGGTGGTGAGACTTTGTCCAATGTATTTGCTTTTGAACCGGATACGGTCAAGATTTTGGATTTTGAAATGGGGAAAGCGGATTTTATTTTGGAAGAATTTAATTTACATGCAACGGGATACCTTATGGTTACGGATACTAGTGTGGTGACTGTCCCCTCAGTTGATGAGGATGTGTCTAAAGCGGTGGAAAATGCGGGTGCGGGCCGCGAGGGCAAATCTCTCCATTGGAAATCTTCTGCGGGATTTGGCGTTTGGTCCATCTTTGGAATTTGGATTTGCACTGAAAAATCGCCATGCGATTTGACGAAATTGGATTCTGTCGTTTACTATGTTCGCGGAACAGGGCATTATTCCTTTGCGTTCGAGGCTTTGGGAAAGACAAATGTTGAAGGCAAGGCTTTGAACCAAGATACACTTTTGACAAAAGATGAATGGAAACGCGTTTGCGTAAAGCCTTCGGACTTTATCGGGCCGGATAGCAGCTGGGGCAACTTCGGATGGGATGCCGTGAAAAAGACGGTGACGACCATTTCGATATTGGCTTACGACGAAGCGGAAATTTGGATAGACGATATCACGCTTTACGGCATCAAGCCGAGCGACTTCGCGGTTAAATAACTTTATCGGAAACAACTCGCCATTCGCCGGGCTTTAAATCGCCGAGCGGAATGTTCCCGATTTGCACGCGGACAAGCCGGAGCGTGGGAAATCCCACTGCTGCGGTCATGTGGCGTACTTGGCGGTTTTTGCCTTCGATGAGCGTGAGCTTCACCCAACTTGTGGGAATGTTTGCGCGGAAACGCACGGGCGGGGTGCGCTCCCAAATCCATGCGGGTGCTTCGACGATTTCTGCCTTGCAGGGCTTGGTATGGTAACCCTTGATGTCAACGCCTTTAGCAAGTTTACGGACTGCATCTTCGGTGATTTGTCCGTCAACTTGTGCTAAGTAGGTTCGCGGATGCTCGTATTTCGGGTCCAAGAGTTTCTTGATGAGTTTTCCGTTGTCGGTCAGGAGCAAGGCGCCTTCGCTATCGTGGTCGAGGCGGCCTGCGGCATACACTCCAGGCGGAAATCCGAAGCTGTCTAGAGCGGGGTGGCCTGCTTCCGGTGTAAACTGGCTCAAGACACCATAGGGCTTATTGAAAATAATGACGGTTGACATGCGCTAAAATGATAAAAAATTTTATATTAAAACCATGATTGATATTTATGCTTTAGCGAAAAATCCGCTCGTGTTCCAAAAGCCGAGAACGATTACTTCGGCTTATATTGACGTGTCTGGAAAAATGGGACTTGCCCAAACGGTGCTCATGATTCAGGACAATATTACTGAAAATTTTGGTGCCATGAAAATGGACAACTTTGTCGTGAAGGAAAAGGGCGGCTTCTGGGTTGTATATAAGGCCAAGTTCAAATTCTTAAAGCGTCCGTACTGGCGTGACAAGGTCGTGACAACGTCTTTCCCGGCGGATAACCAGCTAATTCGCTTGAACGAAAATACGGCGATTACGACGATAGACGGCGAACCGATTATCTTTGCTAAGCAGGAAATGTGCTGCTTGAGCTTGGATCGTCATCGTCCGATGCGGCTTTCTGCAGTGGATTTTCCGACGGAAGGTTTCCCAGAACCGTTCATGACAGATGACTTTGATCGCTTCAATGTGAAGCCAGAAGAATATCAGGAAGTTTATCAACAAAAGATACTGCCGCAGCATATCGACATGTCGCACCACATGAACAACATCGAGTATGTGAAGCTTGCGTTGAACGTTTTTAGCGCGTCCGACTTGGAACTTTGCATCCCGTCAGAACTTGAAGTTCATTACTTGGGCGAGTCCGAAGAAGGACAAATGCTGACCGTTTTCCGTGCCGACCACAACGGTGCTACGTACATGCGGATTCTCGATGAGACGAATCGCGCCGTCTTCGAAATGAAACTCCGAATGATGTAATTGTTGCGCTCTGTGTCATCCAGATGGCGGCGTCATGGCGGACCCCTGTGCTGAGCTGTGTCGAAGTATGATCCGCCATCTGTCAGTCATGACGTTGTTCTGATGATGTCATTCCCGACTTGATCGGGAACCGCCTTTTTGTTTTATGAAAGGAGATGCCCGCTGAAGCCTGTCATGCCCGCCGCCGAGCGGGCATCTCCTTATCCTAATTCTTCAAAGAACTCCGGACGGTGAAAGTCCGGTTTTTCTGTTTCTATGCGGAATGCGC